>JAEUVR010000421.1 GCA_016786785.1 Chitinophagaceae bacterium | reverse complement strand
ACCGCTATTACGGATGAAACGCGTTTTACCCATGGGGGCGCGGAAACCTATAACAGGGGACAATTGTCGCCGGCGAGTTTGCTTCCGTTCAACGGCACTTATGCGAATGGCTGGAAACAACATTTTGACAATATCCAAAGGATCAATGTTTTCCTGAAAAATATTGATCGCGTACCGGAAGCGGCGACAGAAACGGAGCGCCCCTTAGTGAAGGCAAGAACCGATGCCATGAAGGGCGAAGCCTATTTTATAAGAGCCTATGCTTATACGCAATTGGCCCGTTTATATGGAGGCGTTCCGCTTTTTGACCAGCCTTCCGCCCTGGGAGATGATTTCCTGGGCAAGACCAGGGCCTCTTTCGAGGAAACCGTAAAGTTTATTGTCGATGATTGCGATGCCGCCGCCGCATTGCTGAAAAGCAAGAGCGCTACGACTATGGGCAGGGCTACCAAGGCAACGGCGCTGGCCCTTAAATCGAGAATGCTCCTGTTTGCGGCCAGCGATCTTACTGCCGATGGAACGGCTGCTAACAAGTATGTGGGATATGAAAATCCTAACAGGACAGCTTTATGGACAGCGGCTAAAAATGCGGCAAAAGCAGTAATGGATCTCAATGAAAACAGCCTGGCCGATTTCGGTTCAGATGCGGCGTCTGTAGCCGAAGGGTATTTTGATTTTTTCAAGGCAAAAGACCTGTCTAATCCCGAGATCATCTGGGGAAAAATGTACTCCCTGGCCGGCGGCGATGTAAACAGAGCGAACCAATGGTATGATGGGAACGGCTGGGCTGGCTATAGCGATGGCGCGGCTACCCAACAGATGGTAAATGCATACCAAATGGAAGACGGATCCGATTTCTCCGATCATTTTACCAAGGATGGCAATAACAACTATATCAATATTTCCAGCAAATACCATTCGGAGAATCCCTATTATAACCGCGAACCCCGGTTTTACGGAACCATTTTGTACGATAGCGCAGTTTGGAAACCCCGTGATGCCACATTGACCAGCCTTGATCCGCTGGGCGTTTATGACAGGCGTACGCGCATTGTGATCAATGGGGGCGTACAAACTTCTAAACGTTTTGGCATTGATACCCGGCAGAGCGATCGTTCCCCGGACAACGCCGGCTTTACCGGTTACCTGATGAAAAAGCATATGGATAATAAATTGGTAACCGGCACGGTAACCAATGAAAATATATGGGTGGAATTCAGGTATGCAGAAATTCTGCTGAACTATGCCGAAGCCTGCATTGGCTTGGGCGAGATCCCTGAAGCGACTACCTATATCAACATGATCAGGCACAGGGGCCTCTTACCTGATTTTACCGGGGATATCACTAAGGCGCTTCGCGGAGAAAGGCAGAAAGAGCTTTCTTTTGAAAACATTCGCTGGTACGATATCAGGAGATGGAAGATCTTGCTGAATGTAATGACCGACGCTAAAGGGATCGATATTGTAGAAACAATTACCGACGGCGTTAAGAAAACCGTATGGACTGAGATCACTGCAGAAGTAAGGAGTATTACAGATCCTAAATATTATTGGTTGCCTATTTCAGCTGATGAAAAGAATAGGGCGCCGCAGCTTGTTCAGAATCCGGGTTATTAACATAGTCAACCCTACGCAGGTTCCCTTTTAGGGAACCTGCTTTTTGTTTAGCATCTTGTTTATTGGGCGCCGGCAGGATCAACACAGTTGATAGAAGAGCCTGCCTAGAGGAGGGTTCTATTCCGTCCAATTTATTTTCTCGTTCTCATGAATAATCGCTTGCGCTTTTGTTGAGGAAGAAACGCGCCCGGGGCTTATAGCGCGCCCTATCCCAAATATCCGCTGAAAGCATTCAACTTTTATGTTTGAGTTAAAGAAATGACCTGCGGCCAATGAGACCGCCGCAGCATACAGAATCTTCATGCCGTTAAAAAAATCGAATATGAAATTTATTTCAAACTTAACCTTCCTCCTTTCCTTCCTACTTCTTCTTCAAAGCGACGCTATTGCCTTTACGTATACAGATTCCGGCTTTATCAGCCCCCTGAGAAGCCGCGGCTTCGCGCTGATGCCCGCTCCGCAGGAAGTCCGGCTTAAGCCTCAGAATATTATTGTAGACGGCTCCTGGTCTGTCCTCGCCAGGGCTGGCGCGCAGGGAATGCCCCTGAAACGACTGACAACCGGCGCCCGGGAACTCCATAATCTTTCCTTCAGCGTCAAAGGACAAAAAAATATTGTGCTGGAACTGCGCCCGGGCATTGTAAAAGGATCCTCCGATACGGCGCTGAATGCACAGGGTTACCTGTTGAACATTGCTCCCGGAGAGATCAGGATCTCCGGCAATAGCCAGGCGGGATTATTTTATGGCGTTCAAAGCCTGTTGCAGTTATTGCGCTCCGATGATAAGGGGCGCATGATCGTTCCGGAAGGCGAAATCCGCGATTGGCCCTCGACTGAATTGAGGTTTGCGCATTGGGATACCAAGCATCACCAGGACAGGATCGCAACATTAAAAAGATATTTAGACCAGTCCGCTTTTTTTAAGATCAACGCTATTGCGTTTGAGATATACGATAAATATGAATTCCCGCGACACCCGCTTATCGGCGCCCCGGGCGCATTTACCAAGAAGGAAATGCAGGAGCTTACCGCTTATGCAAAAGAAAGGTTTATACAGCTCGTTCCCGACGTGCAGGCGCCTTCTCATTTTTCCTATGCGCTCAAACATGAAAAATATGCCCATTTACGCGCTGCCGAAGGGAATAACTACCAGGCATGCATGTGCGATCCTGAAGCCATTGACCTGATCTTCGATATCTACCAGGATATGATAGACGCCACGCCCGGCGTAGATTATTTTTTAGTGTCGACAGATGAAGTGTATTATTCAGGGATATGCAATAAATGCCCCCGTCCGTATAACGAGGTAAATCGCAGCCTTGCCTGGGCCGAATTTGCCGCAAAAGCGCATGACTGGCTGGCGAAGCGCGGCCGTCGCATGATCGCCTGGGTGGAATACCCCTTGCTAAAAGAACATCTTGCCCTGCTGCCGGCAGGTATCATTGACGGCGCTTTTGGCAGCGCCGCCTTTAGTAACAGGGAATGGATAGCGCTGGAGAAAAAAGCCGGCATCAGCCAATTGGCTTACAGCTCCATGCAGGGCGGAGAATCCTTATTCCCTGATTATTTTTCAGACGATTTTAGAAAAGGCTTAGGCAACCAGGGAAGATTAAAAACCGCATCGGAAATGACCCTCAACGGGCTAAAGCTGAACCCTGATCTCAAAGGCGTGTTTGGGGCGGCCTGGGATGACGCAGGCCTGCACAATGAAACTTTCTGGCTGGGCTGGGTTACGGTCGCCCAATACGGATGGAACATCGGAAAGCCTTCAGTGGAGCAGCATACAGCCGATTTCATGGATGTTTTTTATGGTTATTCCAGTACGGAATTGACAGAGATCTACCGGCTGGTTCAGGAAGGAGCGCGTTTCTATGAACGGCTTTGGGATATGCCGATATCGACAGAAGTGCAAAAAGCCTGGGGCAACTCCAATGGCCAGGGAATAGGCGGCGAACGCCGAGATAAAAAATTAACGCCCCCTGTATTACCTAAGCCAGGCAACCTCAGTATATTACCCGAGTTCAGGAAAAGATATGCGGATAAGATTGAAACGGCAGCCGGTCTTGCAAAGGACAATGAAAGGCTTATTTGGCTTATCTTAAACAATGTTACCAGGGTTAAACGCAATCAGTACAACCTGGAAGTGTTGCTTTCCCTGGCTTATCTTGAACAGTATACGATCCAGACGGTTCTGGACCTGGCCAAAATGGAAGATTATCTTCTCGAGGCCGCTAAGGAGGAAGCCGAACCGATGAGGGCCATGAATGCGCTGATCAGGTCGCGGCGGCTTGCTGAAAAGATTATGGAAGACCAGGACGCGATGTGGAAAAAATTTAAAGCTGTTTGGGAAAATAGCCAGTTCCCGAGGAACAGGACCGTAAACGGTAAATCATTTGTTAATATTATACCTGATGTAAATGGAGGAGGGGATATTAACCGCTTTACGGGTCTTGAATATATGATCGCTCCTTTTGAACGGATCGGGTTAAAAAAATGGCATGACGGCCTTAGCGAGGTGATAAAAGATTTTGCCAGGCGGCATAATCTGGATGCAGAGGAAAAAGACCTTGACTAAGCAACATGTCGGTAGGATCAATGGCTATGCAACAAAAAGCAAACCCCATATTATATTCATTTTTAAACATTCAGTATGTCTTTTAGCAGAAGAAAATTTTTACGGGCGTCGGGCCTGATGACTACTGCGGCATTATTATCCGTAGAGCAATTGCTGGCCGCGATCGAAAAGAACCAGGCGGTCAAAGGTTGGGATTCGGGATCGGCAAAAGCAGGGATCATCAACGATCTCCGCAGCAAAGGCTATAGCCTTATCCCTGCTCCGCAACAAATAAAACTCACGGGCAAGGATATTGTTGTCGATAAAAGCTGGACCGTTGCGCTTACTCCCGGCAAGGGCGCAAAAGCCTTAAGCAGTCTTCAGGAAGGCGCGTCATCGCTTCACTCGCTGAAGTTTGCCAAAACGGGCGTTAATCGGATCGTACTGGAAGTGAAGCCAGGAACGATCAAGGAAAAGCTGGAAGCGGACCTGCTAAAACAGGCATATCATCTGCAGATCTCTCCGAACCAGATCAGGATTTCGGCGGACGATGAAACAGGATTGTTCTATGGGGCGCAGAGCTTGCTTCAACTGCTGCGCCCCGAAGGGAACGGCAGCTTCAAACTCCCCGAGGGAACGATAACAGACTGGCCGGCGTTGGGGCTTCGGTTCATCCATTGGGATACCAAGCACCATCAGGACCGGATGGAGACCTTGAAGAGGTATATCGACTGGGCCGCGCTTTTTAAAGTCAACGCAATTGCCTTTGAGATAGAAGACAAATATGAGTATCCACGGCATCCGGTCATCGGGGCTCCCGGCGCATTTACCAAGAAGGAAATGCATGAACTGACCGCGTATGCGCATTCGAGATATATTCAATTGGTTCCTAATGTGCAGGCCCCGGCGCATATGGCCTATGTGCTCAAACATAAGGAGTTTGCCCATTTGAAGTCGGATGGCAGCAACTACCAGTCATGCATGTGCGATGAAGAAGCCATGCAGCTTATCCTGGACATGTACCAGGACATGATAGACGCAACGCCGGGGGTGAACTACTTCTTTGTTTCAACAGACGAAGTGTACTATGCAGGGATGTGCGCAAAATGCCGGAAGGAATACAATGAAGAGAACAGGAGCCAGATGGTGGTAGATTATCTTAACCGCGTACATAAATGGTTTGCTGAAAGAGGAAGGAGAATATTGTGCTGGGTGGAATATCCCATCTTGCCGAAACACATTGTACAACTGCCCGCCGATCTTATTGACGGCATTATGAGCACATCCAAAAATAAGGAATGGGTCGATAATCAAAACAAGGCGGGTATCAAACAGTTGGCCTATAGTTCTATGCAGGGCGCCGAATTTTTATTCCCTGGCTATTTTGGTTCGGGAGAACGCGCGGGCAGGTTGGAAGGCGCGTCAAAAGACGTCGCAGGTTCAAAAGCGATAGGGGCGCAGCTTATCGGAACCTTTGCGGCCGCCTGGGACGATTCGGGTCTTCATAATGAAGCGTTCTGGCTGGGCTGGGCCACTGTAACGCAATACGCCTGGACAGATACAAAACCTTCAATAGAACAAACGGTAGCTGACTTCATGGATGTCTATTATGGCCATAACAGCCCGGATATGGTGGAAGCCTATCGGCTGTTGGAAAAAGGCGGAAGCTTCTATACGCAGATGTGGGATCAACCGGTGTCCAAGGAAAGAGGCCCGGGTTACGGCAACTCGCATGGCAAGGGTATTGGCATAAAGCGTACGGATGAAATGCTGGATATGCCGCCGATCCCTGCTGCGGATCTTAGGTTTGAGCCTGCTTTTGCAAAAAAATATGCGCAAAAAATAGCAGAGGCTAAAGGCTTAACAGAAGACATGGATAAGCTGGCGGGCATTCTTCAGCAGCATATTTCCAAAGTGCAGCGCAACAGGTACAACCTGGAAGTCTTTCTCTCTATTGCTTACCTGGAAAGATATAGCATAAAGATCTTCCCGCGACTGGCAAGAGTGGAAGCCTTGCTCGGATCAGCTTCCCGCGCCAAGGATAAACCGGCTAATGCGGTAAATAGTTTGATCTACGCGCATAAAGCCGTCGGCGCGCTGATTGCGGAGTTGGAAAATTTCTGGCCCGGGTTCACCGCTATCTGGGAGAAGAGCCGGTTTAAGAAATGCAGGAGCGCCAATGGCCGCGATTTTGTTCATGTGCTGGATGACGTAAAAGACCATTTTGCCGATCGTCGCCTGGGACTGGAATACATGATTGCTCCTTTTGAGCGGATGGAGATGAAGAAATGGCGCGAAGAACTCTGGAAAACCATCGCCGCTTATGCAAAAGCCAATAATGTGCCGATCGCAGAGGCGGAAGAGGCAAGGCTGGAGGATTAGAACCGCTTAGCTGCCGCATGGTTTCCCGCGTATAACTAAATGCAACGCTTAATCGAATAAGCCTGAATTGAAATCATATTGAACCCCGACTTTTTCCAGCATCTGGAATAGTAACTCATGAATTATGAGTTATAACATTTGCCATTCCAATACTCTAAACATTAGGATACGACCGGTATTGTCGCCATAGCAGAGGGCAATAAGCAGTAGGCGGGCAAAATCATTTTTTTTGAGCGCCCATGTAGGCGGACAGTTCTTTTAAGACCTGGTCCGTGTTCATCGTCCAACCGAACTTCAACCCAAAATTTTTGATAGCCGCCGCATGTAAGTCGGGCATATAGGAAGAAACGGCGTCTGTAATAAGCGTGGTCTTGTAACCGTGATGAAACGCCTCCCTGCCGGTTTCTTCTACGCAGATTTGCGTTACCGTTCCGGTGAGGATAAGCGATTCCACGCCTAAAGAACGAAGGGTATTGTCTAGGTTGGTGCTGTAAAAAGCGCCGTACCCGAATTTATCAATAATAGGATCCCCCTGTTCAGGATATATCTCCTCAATAATATCTGCGCAGTCGACCGATTTTTTGATGTCTTCATAATACCGGTTATGCCCCTTGCGACAGGCCATTACAGGAGGCGCTAATTTGGGCGACCAGTTCCATACAAGGGTAGGATGCGGCCCTGAAAGAAAGCGCGTATAGATCACCGGTATTCCCGCTTTGCGGCAGAAGGCGATCAGTTTTTTATGCTGGGCAATGGTGGCCCTGGCATCCGGCACTTCCATAGGCGCGCCAACGCGTACAAAATCATTCTGCATATCTACGATGAGCAAGGCAGGGCGGTTGAATCGGTCAGTGAGCGCTTTGGCCGCATCCTCAACGGCTTTTGACCCCGATCCGCCGGTTTGCGCATAACAGCTGGCAAAAACAAATAAAAATACCAGAAGAGATATGGCCCGAAATGTTTTGTGTGTCATTTACCCGGATTTTGATACGGAAAGTTATTGAATTATATATTCCCGCCCGCTATTCCTTGCATAACAAGCGGCAAATAGATTTCGAAACATTCAGCGGCGTTCATTTTGAGTGTTTATTCGCGGGCTGCCTAAAACGTTAAAGCAGGAACAGCGCCGATGTCCGCCAACATAAAAGAAGCGGATCTTTCAGCATAATGATTGCGATATGCCAAGCGCTGCCTGACATAACAGAAGCAGAACGCTTATCCCGGGCGGAAACAAGCAGAGCTTCCTTTTTTTTAACATCTATACCGTTATCTAAACTAATTTTAAGATTTTGCCTCTATAATTATAAATTTTATATAATTAACCAGGCAACTATGACGCGGGCTTTCCTATCTTTATTCCTGCGACGGATAACTGTCGCGGCGGTTTTTTCCATAACATGGGTTCGCATTCGTTCTTTTCTGAAATCAGCAATTGCGGAAGCGATGCAGAAGTTTTACGAGCCAGGATCCCAATGGCCTGCTAGCCTGCGTTTGACGGGATAAATATAATAATGTAGAACAAAAAAATAGGATTATGCGTCGCTTATTTAGTTTGCTTATTGCCGGTATCTTAGTATCTGGGGCTATTGTTTTTTCCAGGGCAGGATCGGACAAGGTTACGCAATCAAAAGCCGAAACCTGGAAAAAGATAAAACATCTGTTTACGCCTCCTGCCGAATTCAAAGACCAGTACGGAACCTATCCTTCGCCGCTTAAGTTTTATGACGGGCGGCCCGTAAAGAATAAAAAAGACTGGCCGCTAAGAAGAAAAGAGATCCTGGATACCTGGCATGCCATGATGGGCCAATGGCCCCCGCTCATAAAGGGACAATCGCTGAAAATACTGGATTCAACGCGCCGGGAGAATTTTACGCAATACCGCATCTCCTTTAAGTGGACGCCGGATGAAGTCACTGAAGGATATTTGCTGGTTCCTGACGGGGAAGGGAAAAAACCAGCCGTGATCACTGTGTACTATGAACCGGAAACGGCTATCGGCGAAGGGAAATTACCGTTTCGCGATTTTGCTTCTCAACTGGCAAAGCGCGGATTCGTAACCTTATCGATAGGCACCACGAAAGGCACCAACGATAAGACCTGGTCGATGTATTATCCCGATATTCAACACGCTACCATAGAGCCGCTATCCATGCTGGCCTATACGGCGGCAAATGCCTGGGAGGCCCTGTCGCTACAGCCGCAGGTGGATTCTTCCAGAATAGGCATTATGGGTCATTCCTATGGCGGAAAATGGGCGCTGTTCGCATCAAGCCTGTACGATAAATTTGCCTGCTCGGTATGGTCCGACCCTGGAATTGTTTTTGACAATAAAGACGATATGGCCAATTACTGGGAACCCTGGTACCTGGGCTATCATCCGCAGCCCTGGCGGACAAGGGGGCTGATCACCAACGATAACCCTGCAAAAGGACTGTATCCAACGCTGATGGAAAAAGGATTTGACCTTACCGACCTGCATGCCCTGATGGCGCCGCGCCCCTTTATGGTTTCCGGAGGTTCTGTGGATGTTGCCAATCGTTGGATTGCGCTTAACCATGCTATTGCCGTAAATCGTTTGCTGGGGTATAAAAATCGCGTAGCGATGGCAAACAGGCCTGATCATTCTCCTAACGAAGAATCTAATGAGTATGTTTATTCCTTCCTTGAGTATTTTCTCAAATACAAATGAGACGCTCAAGGCAATACATATTGAAGCCATAGAAAAACTGAGAGCGCAACGTTTTATGTATCGTTTGCCGTCTGTATACCGGAACCGGAATGCCGCCGTCTTTTGCCGGAGCGCCTGCCGGGAATAAAGGAATTGTACTATATTGAATCGCTAAACAAAGGGCCGTATTACCTATTATCGTTTCAATTAACCATTTATAATTATGAAGAATAAACGAAGAGATTTTCTGAAATTGACAGGGCTGACAGGCTTGGGTCTTGCGGGCGGCATATTTCCCGGCCTGGCGGCCGGGGCAGACCATACCGCTAAAGAGTATGGTTACGGATTTGATGAAAACCATTTAGGCGATATGATGCCGGATGATGATAACATCAGCATCATCGGCTTGTATGGCAAATGGGCGAATAGCCTGATCGCCAATAAAACCCCTTCCTTATCTTTTAGGAATAAAAGCTGGAAGAAAGTGGACAGCTGGAGAAAAGCCGCTAAGCGACGATTTATAGAACGGTTGGCTATGCCTGATATCGGCGGCATTCCTGAAGTTACGGTGCACAAACAATATATTTATGATGGTCTTCATATCGAAGAGATCTCCTGGCAACTCCCTTACGGGAGACCAACGGAGGCGATTGTGCTGAAACCGGCAAATGCCAGCGGTCCCCTGCCGGGTATTCTTGCTCTTCATGACCATGCCGGAAACAAATACCTCGGCGCTCGCAAGATTGCCCGCACTACCGATGAACTCCCTCCATTTCTCGAATACCATTATGGCCATTATTATGAAAAAATGGCCTGGGCAAACCAGGTAGCCAAGCGCGGGTATGTGGTGCTGGTGCCAGACGCTTTTGCCTTCGGCAGCCGGCGGGTATGGTTGAAAGATGTGCCTGAAAGATTGCGCCAGGGTTTAAATGATAACGGATTACGCCGGGACTCAAATGATAATGAGCCGGAAGATCCTAAGAGTATAGCGGCATACAACAAGTGGGCCGCCGATCATGCGTCGACCATGGCGAAATCCTTATTCAGCGCCGGAACTACCTGGCCCGGGGTATTCCTGGCGGAGGACCAGAAAGCGCTCGATGTATTGTGCGCCCGTAAGGATGTAGACCCGAATAAGATCGGTTGCGGAGGCCTGTCTGGCGGCGGACTGCGCACGGTGATGATCGCGGGCGTTGATCCGAGGATCAAATGCGCCGTGCCCGTAGGCTTTATGACTACCTGGAAGGATTTTATCATGTACAAATCGTTTACTCATACCTGGATGGCCTACGTTCCTTTGTTGCCCAATGAATTGGATTTCCCGGAAATAATCGGACTGAGAGCGCCTCTCCCAACCCTGGTATTGAACAACAGCGAAGACCAATTGTTCACTCCTTCGGAAATGCAGCGCGCCGATGATATCCTCAAAGAGGTATATACAAAAGCGGGCGCTGCCGACCGTTATAAAGCATCTTTCCATCCCGGACTGCATAAGTTTGACCAAAATATGCAGGCAGAAGCTTTTGACTGGTTTGATAAATGGCTGAAGAACGCTTAACTGTTAGTTAACCGAGAGTCGCCGTTATATCAACGGCGATCCTGAATATTAAATACGCATACATGAACAAGAAATCATTTAGCATTAAAAAAGCGGCCGGATTTATTTTAACCATTGTTTTTGCGTTGGGCGCGTTTGGCCGGGGCAATGCGCAGGAAGTGATCAAAGGATTGTCTTATCTCGATAAAAAACCTATTGCCATAACCATTCAGGATGGCAAAATAATTTCGGTCAAAAAGATCCGTAAGCTTGACCCGGCGAGTGAAAATATTTACCTGTCGCCGGGCCTGATAGACAACCAGGTAAATGGCTTTGTCGGCGTTTCTTTTTCATCAGAAGGCATTCCCCTCACCGAAGAAGGCATGCGTAAGGCTACGCAGGCGCTATGGGAAAATGGGGTGACCACTTATTTCCCAACCGTTACCACTAACTCGCGCAGCGAAATAGTCAATAACTTTTCTATTCTGGCAAAAGCCAAAAATGATCCTTCCTCATTGGGCTCTATCCCCGGCTTTCATTTGGAAGGCCCTTATATTTCTCCGGTAGACGGTTACCGGGGAGCGCATTCCCTGCATTATGTAAGGCCTCCGGATTGGGATGAGTTTATGGAATTCTATAAGGCTTCAGATAATGGCATCCTCACCGTTACCGTGGCTCCGGAAGTGGAAGGCGGACTGGACTTTATAAAGAAATGTACGGAGAAAGGGATCGCCATAGCATTGGGTCATCATAACGCCTCCGCCGATATCATCAGGCAGGCGATAGCCATGGGCGCCCGTACCTGCACACATGTCGGCAATGGCATTGCGAATGAGATCAATCGTCATGTTAACCCGCTATGGCCCCAACTGTCGGACGATCGCCTGATGATCAGCATTATTTGCGATGGCTTTCACCTGAGGCCCGAAGAGATCAATGTTTTTTATAAAGCGAAAGGAATAGATAGAACCATTATTACCTCCGATGTTTCCGAATATGCCGGCATGAAGCCGGGAATATATAAAAACCTCGACGGCGAGGATATTGAGCTTACCCCCGACGGCGAAGTGCGGTACCCGGCGCAGAAAGTGCTGTATAGTTCCGCATCGCCCGTTAATAAAGGAGTATGGCATGCCATGAAGGTAACCGGTTGTTCGTTAGGGCAAGCCATTCAGATGGCCAGCGCCAACCCCGCTAAACTATACGGACTGAACGATCGCGGAAGCCTCGAACCCGGAAAACGGGCGGATATTATCCTGTTTACCCTGGGCGATAAAGGATTGACGATCCGGAAAACGATTGTTGCAGGCAAGACGGTTTATGAAAAACAGTAATAAACCTCCGGCAGCGTTCCCGCTTTTTTAACAAAGCCTCGCAGACCGCCCTGCTTTTTTATAAAAGGTTCTCTCTAATTTGCAAATTGAGATTGGCTCATTGTAATATGACGCTCAGACTTTTTCCATCAAAATTTTTCAAACAATGAAATCATTCAGCTTGCTTTTCCTGTCTTCCTTTGTGTTTATCTGCTCCTTAAATGCGGCAACCGATAGTATCCCGCGCGTTTTGCCCGCCGAACGCCAGGATCTTGTAGCGAGTAGGCTCAGGTATGAAGCTGAATTAAAATTTGCTTCTCATCGCTTACCCTCAAATGTTAACGATTGGAAGGTTTACCGCGAAAAGCTTAAAAAAGAGATCATTAAAAAAACCGGCGCGCAGATCAATCACCAGTTGCCTCTGGACATTACTTACCTGGGAGAGCTGAAGATGAAGGGCTATACGATCAAAAACATCATTTTTCAAACGCGTCCCGGCATATATGCCACCGCTAATTTATTTATACCCGATGGCAAGGGTCCCTTTCCTGCCGTTATCAACATGCATGCCCATTCGGGGCGCTTCGACGACGACGACCAGGGCGTGGGACATAGCCTGGCCGTTAACGGTTATGTATGCCTGAGCATCGATCCCTGGGGCGCAGGCGAGCGCACAACCATTCATGGCAAAGAAGAATATCATGGCAGTAATCTCGGCGCCTCATTTATGAATATCGGCGAATCGCTGATGGGCGCGCAGATCACCGATAATGTTCGCGGCGTTGATCTGCTGGTATCCCTTCCTTTTGTCGACGCCAAAAATATTGGCGCGGCAGGAGCCAGCGGCGGCGGAAACCAAACCATGTGGATGTCCGCGGTAGACGACCGCGTTAAGGCGTCCCTGCCGGTGGTCAGCGTCGGCACGTTTGAGTCGTACGTGATGAGGGATAACTGTATCTGTGAAACGCTGGTAGACGGACTTGCCTTTACGGAAGAGGCCGGGGTGCTGGCTTTGACGGCGCCCGGCGCCGTCCGGATATGCAACCATACCCAGGATAAGGCGCCTGCATTTTTCCCTTCAGAAATGTTGCGCAGTTATAACAATGCGCTTCCCGTATTTAAGATGCTGGGAATTGAAAAAAATATCGATTACCAACTATTTGATATTCCACATGGATACCTAACCGAAGATCGCGAAGCGATGCTTGGCTGGTTCGATCTTCACCTCAAAGGCGTTGGCGACGGATCGCGCAAGAAAGAATTGCCTTTTGAGATCTTGCATGAAGGAGAGTTAAGGATCTTCCCGGTAGGCAAAAGGGACCCGAGAGTGGCCACTACAGAGATGTATTGTAAGCAGCGCGGCCGTGAATTAAGGGAGATCATGCTTAATGCAAAAGCTATCAATGCGGCGCAAAAAAGAAAATCTTTGCTGGAGACGCTGCGCGTGAACGCCATGCCTTCCATTAAAAAGGTATACCGCTATTCTCCCGAAAATGGCTGGGACCGGGCGGCGCTTGAAACTTCAGACGGTAAACTGATCCCGGTATTAGTGCAAAAGCCCGGAAAGCCATCCGCAGGATATACGATCGTCAGCCATCCCAAAGGAAAACGGAATACTCCGTCGGCCATTATTGAAGAACTTCAGCAAAAAGGCTCGGGCATTGTTTTGGTTGATCTGACAGGCATCGGGGAAGCCGCATCCAAACGCGCAGACCGTCAAGATGAGGATGCTTCCTTCCATACGATCTCCCGCGCGGAAATATGGTTGGGAAAGACTACGCTTGGCGAATGGACAAAAGAGCTCCATTCGGTGATCTCCTTCCTGGGTTCGGAATATAAAGCGCAGAAGATCCGGCTCGACGGCAACGCTGAAACCGGCATAGCTTCTTTACTTCTCTCAGCCGTAACGACTGGCGCCCAGGGCAATGCCCCGGTCATAGAAAGTATTACGGTGCGCGACGCTCCTGTGAGTTATCTTTTTGACCAGCGCGAAACGATCAATCATTTTACCATGGCCATTCATGTTCCGGGTTTCCTGAACTGGGGCGACGTATCGCTGGCAGCCGCGCTGAGCGGAAAGCCTGTCAGTTTTGTGAATCCTTTAAGCATGTCGGGCAGACCCATTAGCGGTAATGAGCTTAATCAATACAAAACTGAATTCCAGAAAATGATCCGGTTGTCCGGTCAGAAAGGAACGGTTCAGTTTCAATAAAATGCTTGTTTTTCCGGGAAAAAACTGTTCAACTTCAATGAAGGGTTTCCTCTGTAAGCATTTTCGGAGCCTGGCGCTTACTTCCACGCTTTTGATTAAATTTGGTTTGTTAAACCATCTGACTGTTTGAAACCGGAAAGTTCCGATATTGAGAAATACCTGCTCTTGCAGTTAAGGGAAGGAAGTAAGGAGGCATTTGAGCGTCTCTATAAGTTACATAGCGAACGGTTATACCTGAATATCTTAAGGCTGGTAAAAAGCAAGGAAGAAGCGGAGGAGATCCTTCAGGAAATATTTGTATTGCTTTGGGAAAAAAGAAATACGATAGACATTCATTCCAGCTTTCGCTCCTATCTTTTACGCATAGGCGAAAACAAGGCCTATGATTATTTCCGTAAACTGCGCAGAGACCAACGGCTGTACCATTCCCTTAAAATATTGACGGTCAACCAGTACGCTTCTTTAGACCTGTTTTCCCTTGAGGGACAGAAGGAAGAATTGCTGAAACAGGCCATTGTCGCGCTTCCTCCGCAGCGCCGACGGGTATATGAGCTCTGTAAACTGGAGGGAAAAAGCTACCAGGAGGCTAGCGTGATCCTGAATATATCTACTTCTACTATTAACGATCATATTGTAAAAGGAACCCAGGCCATACGGGTTTATTTATTGAGCCGCTCCAATATGGCTACTTTGCTGGTTTTGAGCGTTATATTGGATGGCGTAGGACTGGATTAAAAAATCTCTGCCTCAGAGCAGATGAAATGGCCTTCCCGAGCGTCGTACTAAAAAGTATTATCATTTTGTCTAACGACCAGCTGATTTTTTTATTTGATAAATACCTTGACAACGCCTGCACTGAAGGAGAACTCGATCAGTTATTCCGATTGCTGGAAGACCCCGGGCAAGAGGCTCGCGCCCGTGCGATGATTCGAAAGCAACTGGCGCTGAACCATGAACAAAAAGGGTTACGCGGCGAAGCGTTAAAAGATATGCTGGATCAACGGTTGAAACAGATACTGTATGCCATTGATGATGTGGCGGAGGAAAGACCCGGATTGTCTTTTGAAAGAAACCGCTGGCTTCGTTATGCAGCGGCAGTATTGGTCATTCTTTCTGCGGCTGTAATGTTTATTTACTTCAATCGGGAAAAAGGATATAAGGAGAAAGCTTCTACGCCGGTTGCTTCAATACCCGAACCTATTATCGCCGGCGGCAATAAGGCCCTATTGACATTAGCAGACGGTTCAACGATCTTGTTAGACAGCGCGTCGGAAGGGCTTCTTGCCCTGCAAGGGAACACTACTATCACAAAATTGAGCAATGGACAATTGAGCTATGCGGCAGGAAAAGAGGAAAATGCAACTGTATTATACAATACTATGAGCACTCCCCGCGGCAGCCAGTATAAAATAGCTTTGCCCGATGGCACCGGGGTATGGTTAAATGCGGCTTCCTCTATTACTTATCCTACTGCATTTCCCGAAGATGAAAGAAAGGTGTCGATTAGCGGCGAAGTTTATTTTGAAGTAACCCATAATTCACGTAAACCATTCAGAGTGGAAGTGAACGACATGAGCATCGAAGTGCTGGGAACTCATTTTAATGTAAATGCGTATAAGGATGAGGAAGCCATAAAAACAACCTTATTGGAGGGTTCAGTGAAAGTAACGCACGGTAAGGAAAAGGCTGTAATAAGTCCAGGTAAACAAGCGACGTTAACGCCTTCAGGCAGCTTATCAGTTAACGAGGCGAATGGAGATGAGGTCATGGCCTGGAAAAACGGGAGCTTTTATTTTAATAGAACAACCCTGCCCTCTCTGATGCGACAGTTGGAGCGATGGTATGATGTAGAAGTGGTTTATTCCGGCAGTATTCCGAAGCTGAAGTTTGGCGGCGAGATTCAGCGTAATCTGTCGTTGGAGGATGTATTAGAGATTTTAGAAAAAGCCGAAGTGCATTTTAAACTGGAAGAAAGAAAATTAACGGTATTGCCATTTTAATAATGGCGCCGTAAAAATAGCGGTTATCCTGAAATAAAAACCGGAAAGCGCTGGTAACGCTTCCCGGCAAAAAGTTCAGGTTAACCCTTGTCCGTCCGATCAAAGTCGGGCAGATTTAATAAACAAGTCAGGGTAAGACTGCTTATTCATTAACCTAAACGCAACAAAGTTATGTATTTAGTTACGCTTTGCAACCAGCCCGCGCGGGCTATTTTGAAGCGCCGGCTTTGGTTTCCCCCCAAAACTCTTCTGGCGATGAAACTAACCATCTTCTTTTTTACAGTAGCTATGCTTAATGTTAGCGCGAAAGGCGTTTCACAAAACATTAGCTTCTCGGCAAATCGACTGTCTATTGAAAAGATCTTTACCGTTATCAAGCAACAAACTGGCTATGTAGTATTCTATAATTACGAATTCCTGGAAAAGGCCAAGCCGGTTACTATCAAAGCGAGGAAAATGCCGCTCGAGGCCTTTCTTCGGGAAGTATTCAAGAACCAGCCCCTGAATTACCTGATAAAGGATCGCACCATTGTCATCAGCAGGAAAATGCCTGATATTATTAATCATGAGGCTGATGAGCCCTACTCCGAAGCGCCGCCGGCAAGCCTCATTTCAGGTATTGTCAGGGGGGCGGATGGAATCCCGCTTTCGGGAGCCAGCGTAAAAATAAAAGGAACTTCAGCCGGGGTCTCCACGGATGCTTCCGGTCGGTTTTCCATAGACGCGAATATCAGCCAGACGCTGGTGATCTCTTATATCGGGTACGAGGATAAAGAAATCACTATTGCCTCTCTGGATGCGCTGACCATACAATTAACCCTGGCAGACGCCAGTCTGGAAGAGACCGTGGTGGTGGGTTATGGAAGGCAGAAGAAAATCAACTTAACCGGCGCAGTTAAACAATTGGATGGGGAATCCCTATCATCTCAGCCTGCCATTCAAACCTCAGCGGCTTTAATGGGCAAGGTCGCTGGCGTACAAATAACGCAAAATTCAGGACAACCCGGTCGGAATACAGGAACTATAAGAATAAGAGGAACGGGTACCTTGGGCGACGCGAATCCTTTGATATTAATTGACGGTATTCCTGGAGATCTTAATAGTATTTCGTCAACTGATATTGCCAGCGTATCTGTTTTGAAAGATGCTTCTGCCTCTGCGGCGTATGGATCAAGAGCTGCAAATGGCGTGATACTAGTGACCACGAAACGCGGATCGAAAGGTAAGGCTGCTATTGGTTATAATAATTTCCTCGGATGGAAAAAAGCCACTGATCAACCGAAATTTGTTGATGGGGCGACGTTTATGGAATTGCAGAATATGGGTTCTGAAAATATGGGCATGGCGCCTATCTGGTCGGATACATATATTGGCGCATGGAAAGCAAATCATTTGTCTGACCCGGATAATTATCCTTCTACAGACTGGGTGAAAGAGACTTTTACTGAACCTGGACTGCAACAGCGGCATCAAATCGGCATATCCGGCGGATCAGAGGAAATCCGCTTTTTTGGATCGCTGTCCTATGACGATGAACGCTCAAATATTCCAAACTATGGATTTAAGCGATATTCCATTCGAATGAATACGGATATCTCTGCTTTAAAGAACAACCTTAATATAAATTTTGACATTCTGTTGTTAAGGGGCGAACAAACAAGTCCGTCTGCATCTATAGGCAGGATAATAACAGATATATTCAGAGTGCCTTCAGTATATGTTTCGCGATATTCTCACGGCGGATGGGGCCCGGCATTCAATCTGAATAACCCAACCGCTTATATTCATGACGGGGGACTTTCCAAAGATATAACGACTACGGTCAGGCCAAATTTAGGGTTGAATTATAAGCTATTTAACGCATTGAACCTGAGAGTCGCTTATTCTCCTGACCTGCAGATCGGAAATGAAAAAACCATGGTGAAAAGCTATGATATAACGGACCCCTCCGGCGAAACGGTTCAGCAAATGCCTAGTATTAATTCGCTTACCCAAAGGGAATCTACCACTTTCAATCAAACCCTGAACGCTACCCTGCACTTTCAAAAATATCTTGGCAAGCATACGGCTAGCATATTGGGCGGGTATGAATTTGTCAGTTTTAAAAACTCGTATTTCCAGGCGTTCAGGGATCAGTTCCTGCTCCAGGATCTGGAAGAGTTAAATGCGGGAGCGGTAGCCAATCAACAAAACAATGGAAGCGGCTCAGAATGGTCTTTGCGGTCTTTCTTCGGAAGGCTTAATTATAATTACGATTCGAAATATTTACTTGAAGCGAATTTGAGATATGACGGTTCTTCAAGGTTTAATGCAGCAAATCGATGGGGATTATTCCCGTCTTTTTCTGCCGGCTGGGTGGTTTCTGAAGAATCTTTTATGAGATCATTGCGTTTTTTGAGCCATCTTAAAGTCAGAGGGTCTTGGGGAGTCTTGGGAAATCAGAATATCGGAACATATCCCTATATCTCGACAATTGATCTGAGGCAAAATTATGTTTTGGGCGGAGCAGGCGTTACTGGAGCCGCTCAATTAGGATTAGCCAATGTCGGCATTACCTGGGAGCAAACAGCAAGCGCTAACCTTGGATTTGATGTCGCCGTATTGCAGAACCGGATTAATTTCTCGCTTGATCTCTTTAATCGCAAAACTTCCGATATATTGTTGCAGCTCCCTGTTCCCTTGATTTTGGGCTTATCTGCTCCTTTTCAAAATGCCGGCGCAGTAGAGAATAAGGGCTGGGAGATGGAGCTTGGCTACAAGAACAGGAGCGGGAAGGATTTTTCTTATGAAATATCGTTGAATGTATCGGATGTCAAGAACAGGGTAACAGATCTAAAAGGCGCGGGACCATTTATCAGCGGCGATAACATAACAATTGAGGGAGCTCCGATACAATCTGTTTATGGATACCAATCAGACGGATTCTTCAATAGCCAACAGGAAATTAACGTCCATGCGCAACAATCCGGTCAAATAGCCCCGGGAGATATTCGATATGTTGATCAGAATAAGGACGGGGTTATCAATGCGGATGACCGGGTAGTTATTGGCGATCCTTTTCCCTCTCTTAATTATGGCATAAACCTGTCTGCCCGATATAGAAGGTTTGACGTTTCCGTTTTTTTTCAGGGCATTGGCCGCCGGAATGTCTATCTTTCGGATTATGCCGCCTGGCCGCTGTACAATGGCTCAAATATCAGGGAATGGCAAGCCCGGGATTTTTGGACGCCTGAGCATATGAATGCGTCTATGCCGCGTTTTACGCAAGCGGCGACACACAGTAATTTTTCTGCTTCTGATTTTTGGGTGTACGATGCCTCTTACCTGAGATTGAGAAATCTTCAGCTTGGTTATAGCTTGTCTGCAACTTCTGTTAAGCGATTGCCGGTAGATCATTTCAGACTGTTCCTATTGGCTGAAAACCTGGCGACATTCTTTAACAAAATGCCGCAAGGGGTAGATCCTAATGTTCCCAATGGCAGCGGATATTTTCCAATCAGCCGTTTACTTGCCGTTGGAATGAATGTTAAATTTTAAATACGTCAAAACATGAATGCAAAAATATATTTTACAGTAGTAGTCCTGGCTTTTATGTTTATTACATGCAGTAAATATGACCTGGACAAGTTTCCTTTAGACTCCCCATCTGACGCCACTTTTTATTCAACAGAAGCCGAACTTGAATTTGCTGTCAGAGGGATCTATAATGTGCTCTGGTGGCATAGCCAAAATCAGCAGGTAATGCAGCGATTGGATTGTACAACGGAAATGGGCTGGCTGCGGGGGCAGCCTGATGGCCTCGCTGATGGCAGCGCAACCTCTACTTTACCCGCTTTCAGATCTTTTTGGGCGGATCTTTATAAGGGCATCTCAAGAGCCAATAATCTGCTTACCAATATGCATAGAGCTAAAGACGGCATGCCTGGGGAATCTTTTTTACGAATTGAAGCCGAAGCAAAGTTTTTACGCGCTTATTTTTATCATTTCCTGGTAGAAATGTATGGAGATGTTCCCTTGTTGAAAGAACAGCCAAAATTGGATGAATCCATGATTGGCAGGTCGTCTAAAAGCGAAGTGGTAGACTTTATCATTTCAGATCTGGAATCTGCCAAAGATTATCTTCCGGTTAGCTGGCCGGCAAAAGAGGAAGGCCGGGCGACCAAAGGCGCTGCGTTAACTTTATTGGCAAGGATTGCCTTGTATAATAAAAAGTATGATCTGGCTATTCAGGCATCGCAGCAGGTTATGAATTTACAGCGGTATTCGCTTTACCCCGATTATAAAAATCTGTTCCAATATGAGGGCGTCCGTTGTTCCGAGGTGATTTTGGATGTGGCGTATCTGCAGGGTCAAAGGGTCCATGCGCATCCCCAGAATGCAGGAACCAGGATGCTTGGAAGCAACAGTAATATCGCGCCCTCGCAGTTTCTGATAGACGCTTATGAGGCGACAGACGGTTTGCCTATTGATGAATCATTGGTTTATGATCCTTCACGGCCTTTTAACAATAGGGACCCCAGGTTAGACGCTACGATAATTAGACCGCAAAGCGTCTTTGGAGGGTTTGTATTTGAAACCGATCCCGATAGCGTCGCTACCTGGAGAGTAGAGAACAATATAAGGACTACCAGGGTGGCAAACACAGATGTCACCAATGCATTTGCAACCTTTACGGGATACCTGTGGAAAAAATACAATTCTGAGAGCGATTATCCGGCAAAAAGAAGCGCATCTGATTTGAACTTTATCCTTATGAGGTATGCCGAGGTATTGCTTATTTATGCCGAGGCAAAAATAGAATCTAATGATATAGACCAGTCTGTGCTGGATGCATTGAATAGAATAAGGGCAAGAGCATATGGCGTTGCTGATTTTACGCAGGTAGGTCAATATCCTCCAATAACAACCGCCGATCAGGCTGAATTGAGAAGAAGGCTCAGAAATGAACGCAAAATTGAATTGGCGTATGAGGGGTTCCGGTTGTTTGATATTCGTCGTTGGGGAATAGCAGAAAAGGTATTGAGCGGCCCTTTAATAGGAAGACCTATTGGCGCTTATAGCAAAATGCATAGTATTCCGGATATAGATAATTTAACCGGGCATCCTGATTATGGTACAAGCGCGAATTTGTACAGAAGCGTTATGCCGCGTTTATTTCAATTCCCTCGTGATTTACTATACCCCATCCCCCAGGATGAAGTTAACGTGAACGAAAATATAATTCAGAATCCCGGGTATTAGACGCCGCGATCAAATAAATGATTGCATGGCATTAGCCATAGAAGACCGGCTTATTTATAACAAGCAAGCTCAACAACTCAGAATAGAAATTGAGAAATGACGCTTTACAATTTATTCTATGAATAAGGATTTGATTTTGACATTTTCTATTGTCTTAATTTCAACGGGTATATTGGCTCAGCAACCGGGTATTGATTTGTCATTAGATCGCGGCAAGTTAGAGATAGCCCCGTCTTTTAATGCATGTAGTTATTATTTTTATCCCCAGAATGATGACGAAGAAAAATATACGTTCCAGTTTCGGCGTAAAGGGGAGAATATCTGGCGGGCTGCCTTTGAAGCAATCAGAGATCTACCTGAAGGAATCTGGAAAGGAAGCATCTTCGGATTGGAAGAAGACGCCGACTGGCAACTGCGTATTTTATCTGATCTCGATAGTAATGTGGTAATTACCCAAGCTGATTTTTCTACCTGGACAAGCAATCCCCCTATTGCAAAAGTGGTAGATCTAAGTAAACTTGCCAGAAAAAGTAAAGGAAGTATTGTTATTTCCGGTAAGGGCAAGCCGGATGGCTGGATCAAATATACGGCTCCTCCCGGTTGGGTGTTGAGTCGGGCGTATAATGAAAAAGATCTTCCGGCATTAATTAATATTAATAAAGCGAAGTATATAATCTTGGAAAATATTACGATAGAAGGAGGGCTTAAACATGGGATTGAAGTAAATAAATCCGAATTCGTTCGAATAACCAATTGCGATATTTCCGGGTGGGGCCGGGTGGGGCAACAGACGTTTGTTTATAGGAACATTGTTCAACGGGAAGGCTTAGGCGTATATATCGACCAGGAGGGTAAAACAATAAACAATGATGCGGGCGTCTATATAAACAATAGCCGGGGAACGGTTGTGGAGCGCTGTTATATTCACGATCCCCGGTCCAGGGCGAACGCCTGGATGTTTGCTCATCCTGCGGGGCCCAATGCAATATGTCTTAATCCGTTGGCAGGCGGAACTGTCTTGAGATGGAATGATATGATTGGGAGCGATGAGTATCGATGGAATGACGTGATCGAGGGGAGATCTAATAGCTCCCCCACAGGAGGCTTTTATAGAGATAGCGATATTTATGGCAATTATCTTGCTTTTGCTAATGATGATGGCGTTGAGTTAGAAGGCGGGGGGATGAATGTCCGTTTCTATCATAATATGATAGAAGGCACCTTATGTGGAATCAGTACTGGCGCATGCATTCTTGGGCCCCAGTTTATTTTCCAAAACCTGGTTGCCAATCCGGGAGATGAAAGCGGTTTGTCGTGGTGGTTTTTTAAGAATAGACATGCAACACTGCAGGGAGGTAAGCGATATTTTATCAATAATACGCTTTATGGAAACAATACCGGACTATTAACAGGTTATCGTAATGCGCTGCCCGATAGGTGCATCGGTTTTATGCGGAACAATATTTTTATAGGCGGAAGCGCCAGCTTGTTTTTAGGCGAATTAGGAGAATCCGACAACAATCCTTCAGCAAAACTGGATAATTTTGATAATGACCTGTTTTGGATAGAAGATAGTCCTGAGGCTTCAAAGGATATTTTATCAGGCTTTCGAAAACTGGGACAGGAAACACATGGTATAATCGGAGACCCTTATTTCATAGATCCGTCGAAAGGAGATTATCATTTAGGCACAAATAGCATTGCAGCAGGAAGGTCGGCGGCAGTTACGAATATAAGTTCGGAAGGCGTAGATATGGGCGCGTTTTCAAATGAGATAAAAGAACTGCCGCATCGTCCCCTTGCTTTATCAGCCATGCCAAAACAATTAAATTTCCTCGACCCGGATGAAAAAACTGCCAGCGAGGTAATGTTAACCTTGCCTTCTTCAGCTCCTGGCGCGGTTAAATTTAGCATCAGGCAAAATAAAGTTGCAAACTGGTTTAAAGTGAGTCCTTCATCAGGTGAAATTAAACCAGGGGAATCAATAAAACTTATTGTTAGGATAGATACGTCAAAACTTCGCGGGCGTCCAGCGTTCAGAGGCGCTTTTATTATCAGGACGCCCAATGGGTTATCGCGCCCCGTGTCTGTTTATGCTAAGGCTGCCTTCAAGGAGAACCTAAGGCCTTTGATTGCGCCTAATACGATCTATATCGAAGCGGCTTCTCTGCCTTTAATGGAGAAATTCAGTCGCACTACAAATGATCCCGTAGTCTCTGATGGAAAGTATATAATGCTCAACGCGGCTTCTGAGGAGCCAGAGATGTCGAATGAGATCGATATTGCAACAGCCGGCGAGTATCATTTATTACTGCGTCTTGGAGTGAGAGAAAATGTTGACCCCATTGAATTCCAGTTGGTATTGGACGGCGATAAAAGAGAGATTCCTTTTAGAACCCATACCCGTTGGCGTAAACCGGATTCTACCTTTAAAGTAATATTCCTGGAACCTCTTGGATATCTTTCATCCGGCAAACATAGGATGACGTTAAAAGTTTTAAAAGGAAAAATCAACCTGAATCAGATAATTGTTACAAATAAGCCAGGGGAGTTCTTTGAACAATATTGGCATCGTGAATAAAACTGATTTGACCCGACTATTAGCTGGCTCGGGGAAATTTACGCGTATGCGGCATACAAAACATGCCAATAAAACCCGGCTGGGTTTAGATAAATATTTCCCTGATAGCCCTTTGATTTAAGACGGCAACCAGAGAAATTATTGTAAGCCCGGGGTTATACTTATCAGGCGTCTCCCATATGGTCGAATTGCGACTGCATTTTTAAGATATAAAAAGCAAAACAATATGTTTCATTTTTTTTCTTCTTTAAAAAATCATTTGTCAGTAATAGTATTGAGAATTTTTTTTATAGCGCCTATCGTAGGCTATACTCAATCTATGCCGGATATTGAAACGGATATCCTGGTTTTTGAATCTACTCCCGCGGGGATAATTGCATCTATAGCCGCCGCAAAGAGCGGGCGCCATGTTGTTATGATTACCTCCCATCGTCATTACGGAGGTATGCGCACAAGCGGCCTCAGTATGCCAAATATCAGAAATCGTGAATTGTTCGGCGGCTTGGGGAGGGAGTTTCATAAGCGTATTGAGCAATATTATATTGCTCAATACGGGATTGGGTCTGAGCAAGTAAAGGATTGCGATGAGGGTTTCATGTTTGAGCCGAATGTAGCTGAAAAAGTTTTTCTGGCGTGGTTAAGGGAATCGCAGGCGCTGATTTTAGATGAAGAGTATATTGTTTCAGTTGAAAAGAAAGGAGCAACAATTGTCAGCGTTCAAACCAATAAAAAAAGAAGGATTAAAGCTAAAAGTTATATTGACGCAAGTTATGAAGGCGATTTAATGGCATTGGCGGGCGTTTCATACCGGGTTGGGCGCGAAGGCAGGGATAAATATGGCGAGACCCTATCGGGATTAACCTTTCCTCCTGACAAATTAGGGTTAAGCAGCGATAAGATTCAACGTTATGTTTATCGTCTCTGTCTGACCGATTCAATCGGGAATCAGATTCCTATTCAGAAACCTAAAAACTATCATCGGGCGACTTTTATGATAGACGCAGTAATGCTCGAGAGTAATCCTCCATCTTCTCTCAGACAAGTATTGCCGTTAAACAGGCTGCCAAATCGGAAAACTGACGTGCGCGTTGGAGAAGGTTGGCTGGGAGGATCGCAGTATTGGCCGGAATCCTCGTTAAGCGAGAGAGAGTTGATTGCCAGGGAGTACCGTGAATATGCTGAAGGCTATCTGTGGTTTTTGTTAAATGATAGATCTGTTCCTCATGGCGTTAAGGAGGAGTTGCGAAAATGGGGGTATGCTAAGGACGAATTTACGGATAATGAAAATTGGCCGTATCAGTTATATGTACGCGAAGCCAGAAGGTTGGTCGGAGAATATGTAATGACAGAGCATGATATTCTTAAAGATCGGTTTAAATCCGATGGCGTCGCTATTGGAGATTTTCATCTGGATGTGCATCCTATACAATATGTCGCATTGCCGAAGGTTGGGGATAAAATAAGGCATTCCTATAGCCAGGGTTTTGCCAGCGAGGGATCCGTATGGGAAGCGGTAGAACCGTATGAAATCTCTTTCCGGACTATGCTGCCAAAACGCAGCGAAGCGGATAATTTGATCGTTCCCGTTTGTATTTCTTCGAGTCATATTGCATATTCGAGCGTCCGTATGGAACCGGTTTATATGATGTTGGGGCATGCGGCGGGAGTGGCGGCTACGATGAGTATAGAACAAAGCGTTAAAGCGCATCTTCTTTCAACTAAAGAACTCAGGGCTCGCCTTATAAAAGAAGGCGCAATAATTCAAATAAACAATCGTAAGTAAAATATTTTCAATATAAAAAACATTATTAATTAATATAATTTGTTTTAATTTCTTCTTTGATTTTAATACTTTTTTAATACCTTTTTAAGGCAGGCTATTTAACATTCGCCAATTTTGAATGTTAAGGATATACTGAGTATGGAAGAAATCAAAATTTTACTGGTTGAAGATGAAAAGAAAATTGCGGATTCCCTGAAAAAGGGGTTATCAGAGCACAATTATCAGGTGGAAGCGGCTTATGACGGCCTGACAGGTAAGAAATTATTTGACAATGACCATTTCGATCTTATCATCCTAGATATTAACCTGCCCCTGATGAATGGATACGAACTTTGTAAAAAGATCAGAAGCCGTAATCTCAGCATACCCGTGATAATGCTCACTGCGCTGAATGCCATTAATGATAAGGTAGAAGGATTTGACGCAGGCGCGGACGATTATATTGTAAAGCCCTTTGATTTTAAGGAGCTGCTCGTTCGTATCAAAGCGTTGCTGAAAAGAACCAACCAGAATATTTCTGTTGGTAAAATCCTTAAAGTGGGCGACCTTGTCATGAACCTCGACAGCAAAGAGGTTACCCGCGGAGGAAATGATATTTTTCTTACGGCTAAGGAGTTCCAGTTGCTGGAATATCTTATCCGCAACCGGAATCGCGTGGTTTCCCGGGCCGATATCGCCTTAAATGTCTGGGACATTGATTTTGATACCAAAACGAATGTGATCGACGTGTATGTAAATTTTTTAAGAAAGAAACTCGACAATGATTTCGATAAGAAGATCATACATACGCAGGTGGGAATGGGATATATATTAAAAGAGTCTTCCTGATTGAAGAGCAGCCACAAAATAACGCTACTATTTACGGCGCTGGTTACGGCCATACTACTGGTGGTGAGTTTTTCAGTGTACTATTTTAATTCGTTGGAAAGAAAAGATATTTTCAAAAAACGGCTCAAAAGCCGCGCCAATAACAACGCCCAGATATTTACTTATTTTTTGGATTCCAACAGCGCGGTCCTCAACAGGATCAATACCAGCTCTCTCGAGTCATTGCCGCATAAAAGCGTCGGCATTTATAATGTCAGGGGCGCTCCTCTTTATGAGTATAATGCCAACGACGCCCAACCGCTTTCTTTTTCAAGAGCCTATGTTCAGCAGGTCGTGCAAGAAGGCGAAGGTTTTTTTGTGATAGACGACAGGGAGGTATATGCCTTGCATTATACGGAAGACAGGAATCCTATCATCGTAGCGGTCGCCGCCTATGATATGGATGGATGGACGCAGTTAAAAAGATTAAAACAAATTTTTACCGCCGCCCTTTTGATGGGAGCCTTTATTGCGCTGATCACGGGACGGCTGTTCTCCAGGCAGCTCTTAAAACCGGTGGCGCGGCTTATCCGGGAGGTAAACGATATTTCCTCTCATAATCTTTCCCACCGCATCTATACGGGGAAAACGCAGGATGAGCTTAGCCAGCTGGCGACAACCTTTAACGAATTGCTGGATCGCCTCCAGGAATCCTTTACCTCTCAACGACGGTTTATTTCTAATGCTTCTCATGAATTGTCTACCCCGCTTACCTCTATTTCCAGCCAGCTGCAGGTTACCTTGCAACGTGAAAGGAGCATTGAGGAATACCGACAGGTAATGCAATCTATCCAGGAGGACGTAGTGCAAATGCGCCAGCTGACCAAGAGCCTGCTGGAGATCGCCAAAACAGGATCGGAGGGCAGCATTGAGCTGAATGAGGTGAGGATAGACGAGATACTCTTCAAGGTCGTGGCCGATATCAAAAAGATCAGTCTTAACTATAAGGCAGAGCTGCAATTCAGCGATCTCGAAGAGTTTAATTTCCTGGTATTTGGCAATAGCGACCTGCTGTATATCTCCATTAAAAATATCGTAGAGAACGGTTGTAAATTTTCTCCTGATCATGTTTCCGAGGTCAGCCTCTCGTACAAAGACGGACAGGTGATCATTGAAGTTTCCAATAGAGGGCAAACGATCCCTGAAGGGGAAAGAGAACAGATCTTTCAGCCTTTCTACCGGGCGGCTTCCGCTTCCGGCATCGGAGGTTTTGGACTGGGCCTGGCGTTAGCCAAACGCATCATTGGCCTCCATAAAGGCGCACTGTTTTTAAAATCCGGCAACCCTTCTCAAACCACTTTTGTTATTCAGCTGCCTTCCTACCAGGGGAAATAAAGGCGGCGTAACAGAGAGACGCCCGCCGGTCTTTCATCCTGGCAAGTCGGCAATAGCCTATGAGTCCTGAGAAACACCTGAGAGGCCCTTTTATTTGCTATGCTATTAGAAAAACATCCGAACTTTGG
Organism: Chitinophagaceae bacterium; assembly: GCA_016786785.1. GTDB lineage: Bacteria > Bacteroidota > Bacteroidia > Chitinophagales > Chitinophagaceae > Flavitalea. The sequence continues at coordinate 5,289 of JAEUVR010000421.1, read as the reverse complement.
TCCGTATGGTATAGTCGGGAGCTATCGGACCGACTCGCTGTAAGCTGTAACGAAACTAACAAAAGATGAACCGTATCAAAAATCTTTTCTTTACCTCTTTTTTCCTTCTCCTCTGGGGATGCCCTCTTGATACTACGGCCAGGCGAAACAGTCCGACTGACGACCCAAGTCTCCGGACGGAAGTAAGCCAGTATGGAATTACCTGGACATTTGACAAGCCGACTAAGACAGGGCAGTTCGTCAATGGCGACTGGTGGGTGTTGGGGCCGGTGAACATCGTGAAAATTACGCCTGAAGCCGGTCCGGTTCCATACGAGAAGCTGGAGTTACCGCTTAACCATTGGAATGATACCAGCTTAAAAAACGATACTACTCTTCGCAACGGTTCAATGATCGTTCTCAAAGTTGGAGGAAGACACGGCTATGATTCCCGGGCGGAGGGGTTCAGCAAATCGGAGGTTGTAACCCTTCCTCTGGCATTACAACCCAACCGTTCGCTTATTTCATCGATAAGCAATAAAACATTGCCCGTTGATAATTTTGCCAAAAATATCATGTGGGATAATGAGAAGAAATCGCAGAACGTCATGAAAACCGCGGCCGTGCTGACTTGTGTAGGTGAAATCCCGCCCGCAGACGCTTTCCGGCCCCCTTATGCTGGTACCGTAAAACCCTTTTTCCAATCGGGCGCTATTCGTTGGGAACGGCTGCCCCGGCTTTCTCCCGCCGGCAAGGCGCCGTCGTGGGAAGAGTTTGAGCGGTATTTTCAGCGCCCCTGGATCGATCATCTCATGAGCTGGTCACAACAACAGCTTGTGCCTAATGAAAACGGCCCGAATTACGGACGCGAACATGCCCGGCTGGTGTCGCTGGCCAGTCTGATGGTTTCGCTCGACGTACCCCGCGAGCGAAAGGAGAAGCTGACCATCGGGCTGATCCAGCGTGGTATCGACCTTTATGGATTGGCTATGGCGGGCGGATACTGGAACGAAGGGGGCGGACACTCCAGCGGCCGGAAATGGCCTATTCTTTTTGCAAGCCTTATGCTGGATGAGCCACAATTGACACAGCTTCCGGGAACTGCTATTTTTCAAGAAGATACACAGACCTATTATGGAAAAGGCTGGTTTGGCCAAACGGCGCTCTGGTGGATGATCATGCACCATGGGCTTAGAGATACCTACGAGGAGAAACCGCCCGAACAATGGGAGCGTTGGGATCAGGTTTCGGAGAGCTATCGTACTTGCTGTAATGCTGTTGCCTGGGTCGGTACCGCCCTGGTGGCAAGGCACATGAAAGCCGTCCAGCTCTGGAACCACGATGCTTATTTCGATTACGTCGACCGTTGGATGCGGGAGGACGATCCTTATGCCGAGGCCAGAGGGAAACATCCACGCCCGGAGGCAGAAACCACTACCTTCGACCCTTTTGCGACCGAAATGTGGAAGGCACACCGGAAAAATGCACCCGAGCAGGAAATGGCAGGTAACCCCCGTAAATGGGTTTGGGTAGGACAGAAGGGGACCTGGGTGACGAATCCTAAGCCAGCGGAGTGAACGACCAATTTCTTTGATCGTCTAATTTATATTGCAGGTTGTCAAAATAATCGCTACAAGAAGTAGCCGCCTAAATGCTCAAATACAAAGAAAATTGAGTTTTCTGTTTTCTTAAAAACGGGTTTGATATTTTTTTCATCCAGCTCAACAGCTTTACTATCTCTGAGGTTGGGATGAGCCTGTTGTTGTAGGAAGAAATGCGGCGCACATTGCCGGCAGTATCCAAAGCCTGGAAATTCGCATAGTCATCTCCGGTCTTTAATATATTCCCCACTTTCAGGTAATTGTATATGCGTTGCCCATAAGCGCTATTTTTATAGGATCGGTGAAGCTCTTGTACATTTCCAGGATATCCTCTTTGCTGAATCGGGTTTTAGGTAAAGCAGCTCATTTAAACCGGCGTAAGAGTTATAATATTTTTTACAAAGTTGAGTCGTATGGAATCTGTGGTTCGGTCGAGCGGCTTAACGCGAGTCGTCCGAAATTCAGAACTATCTTATTATGCAAAACCTGGAATGTGTAACCGGCATCGTTTTTTGTGTACTTGGATAATATATAACGGATCGGTCCGATATACGATAGGTAGGAAGAGGAAGAACCGAAGCCCGCCAGATCAGATTGTCTTCAATGACTGACCTTAACGGGCGTGGAATACCGGGTCAGCAATTTGATCAGCTTTGTGATTTCCTTTTTGCTTAGCGGGGAATCTTTTGCCAGCCGACGCCATACCTTGTCCAGGTTATTTCTTTCAGGGATGATATTCATAATGCGGGCAATATCTTTTTCAAAAGACGGCGATGAAGGAACAATGATGTTCTTATCTCCATCGCGGAGATCTCCTGTAAAACCCCTGGCGCCGGCAAGCGCAATAGAGTGGTTATTCCCCGCGATGACAGTCGGCGTTTCGCCAAGGGAGATATTATAATTTTTGTTTAGAGCTGCAGTATTGCCTGTTATGCTGATATTACGCAGCAATCCCCTTTTGTCATAGTCCTGCAACGATATGCCGGAATTGCAGCCGATAACCAGGTTGTTGCGGATATCCGAGGGGCCGCCGCCGATGACAATACCTGCATCGTTCCGCGAACCGATCACTATATTGTTTCTTACGATGTTGGCATTGGCGGGATCAGGGTCGGTTGCCCCGTATACCATGATCCCCGGGCCCTTTGTGCCGGTGATAAAGTTATTTTCTACAATGCTTTTGACTACGTTAAGTTTTAACTGGATGCCATAGCCGGTCGTATTACGAGGGCCGTCATTCTGCGAACCGTCGATCACATTCCCCCTGAAAACAAAATTCTCGATAGACCCTTTCCCGCTATGGTCGGCGATATACACAGGGGTTCTTTTAGGCCCGATGAAATAATTGTCAACAATATAAATGTCTTTGTAATTGGTTTCGGGAGCATTGGCGCTGATGGACCCTCCCCCGCATTCATAGAACAGGCAGTTCTTAATGGTAATATCCTGGCAACCCTTATCCCGTAGCCCGATCCTTATTGCATAGGTATCCCAGGAGTGGAATTCCAGGTAGTCAAAGATCAGGTGGTTGCCGTTTACCTGGAGCAAATTTCCCCTGTTCTCCTTATATATCAATACTGGTCTTTTTTCGCCGTTGCCATAGCCTCTTATCACAATGGGTTTGCCCGGCAGGCCTGATACATTCACTATGACCCTTCCATCATAATCTCCTTCATGCAACGCCAGGTGGTCGCCCGGTTGCAGGGAGGCCAGTATAGAGGAATAATCCTGGCCTGGCCGGATTTCCCAGACCTTCCCCTCTATGGTTTGGGCTTGTGCGGCATCATTATTTTTTTTAACGCCCTGAGCAGAAACATTAAAAACGACCATTGTTAAAGCGAAAAACAATCCGATTCTGTTCATAAAAAAACGATAAGGGGTCAGTTATTATAATAAAATGGAAAAATTTCAAAGGAGTCAATATAAGTATGTTTTGCAACCTTTCCCGCGGTTTTATATATAGTTGCTTTTGATAACGGGACAGCGCCGGGCTAACTTTTATGGTAAACTTTAAATACCGGTTCTCTCAATACATTTCCTTTTTCGGAACAGACGATCTCCATCAGCGCGGCAATATCGTCGGCGCTTACCCAGTCTTCGAAATGGGCTTCCGGCATGTTTTGCCTGTTGGGGGGAGTGTCGATGATGCTGGGCGTAAATACGGAAGTCACGACATTGGTTTTTCCCGCCTGTTGGTTCAATAGCTCGGCGTATTTAAACAACAGGGATTTGCTTAACGAATAAGCGATCGTGTTTTTTCCCTGCTCGCCGGGTAGCCCCGACCGGGCGCCGACAAGGATGATCCTTCCGTAACCGTTTTCCATCAGGCGGGGAAATAAGGCGCGGGTAAGATGAAATGCCGTTTCAAAATTGAGCGCAAACATTTTGTGAAGCGCGAGCTGATCCGTCTCTTCCAATGAACCCATAGCAAATCCTCCGGCCAGCGCCAGGGCGCCCTCTATCTTTTTTCTATCGGCGAGCTCATTAACAAAACCGCGGGTTGCTTTTTCATCGGTCAGGTCTACCGCCTTCCATTCAAACAAGGGATTTGAAATAGCAAATTCCAGGCGCGATACCGACGAACAAACCGCTGCCACGCCATAACCTTTATCGAGGAATTGTTTAACCGCCGCGACGCCCAGGTTCCCGTTAGCGCCTGTTATAATAATGGTTTTAGACATGCCGTATGTATTGATATTATTGAAAGGTAGAAAGATTGCAGATAAAATGAACGGCTACAGCGAGCGACAAAAAACAAATCTGCAAAAAAAAATCCTCCCGAAAAAATCAAGAGGATTATTATATGAATGGGTTAGTAAGTACAGGAAATAAAATTTCCCTACACAATATTAAATAGAATTTATTTAACTAAAAAAAATTATCCTTTATTTTATTAACATTTGTTTTTTGACTTGTGGAAAAACCGAACGCTTCATGTTATTTTTGTTAAAATAACCATCATGAAATTTCCTTCTCCCGTATCTGTTGAATGGATCGCAGCATTTATTTCCGCAAAACTCGTTGGCGAAAAAGGTTATGCCGCCGGTATAAATGAGATTCATAAAGTCGAAGAAGGCGATATCGTTTTTGTTGATCATCCCAAGTATTACCAGAAATGTCTTCAGTCCGCGGCCAGCTATATTATTATCAATAGCCAGGTCGAGGTTCCGGAAGGAAAAGCGTTGCTGATCCATGAAGAACCTTTTGAAGCGTACCAGCGGATCGTCAGGCATTTCAGGCCTTTCCATCACGCCGTATCCTTGAGGGGAGAACCGCTAACGATCGGCGAGCGAACATTTATATTTCCCAATGTATATATCGGCAGCCATGTTCGTATCGGCAATGATTGCGTTATTCATCCGAATGTTACCATACTGGATCATGTGGAGATCGGCGATGGAGTAGTCATTCAATCCGGCTCGGTGATCGGATCAGACGCCTTCTATTATAATACGAAAAAGAACAGGGATATATGGTATAAAAGAATGGAAAGCTGCGGCCGCGCGGTCATTGAGGATCATGTGGAGATCGGCGCCGGATGTACGATAGACAGGGGCGTGAGCGGCGATACGGTTATTGGCAGGGGAACCAAGATAGACAATCTTGTGCAGGTAGGACATGATACGGTTATTGGCAGGAATTGCCTGATCGCGGCCCAGGTAGGGATAGCCGGCGCGACGACCATCGGGAACGGCGTAATTTTATGGGG
>JAEUVR010000390.1 GCA_016786785.1 Chitinophagaceae bacterium | reverse complement strand
ACAATACACGGCTCAATGGTTTCGATGGTAACCTTGCTTGGCGTATTCTTCCTGAAACTTTCAATCGAAGCTACCATATTGTTTTCAAAGAAGAATTGTGTGGTAACGTCCTTGCCGTTATTATTGAACCAAACACGGATGCAACCTTTTTCGATTAAAAACAGCTTCTTTGAGGTTTCGCCTTCGTTTAAAAGAGCTGTTCTGGCAGGGACTTCAAGGCGTTTAAAGTAACTTACATAGGTATTCCACGTATCGGCGTGAAGCGGAAATTTATCTTTAAACTGTTCAAACATTTATTGGTCATTGTTGTGATATGGTGATGTAAAATAAAGATTTACCCTTTAGACAATGAAATTATAAAAATATTTCAGCCTGAAACAGGAAGTCATATCAAGCCCCCCTCTGAATTAAATTTGTAAATTTCTCTTGAATATTTATTATTGTTTTTAGTCAGGAAGAACTCCTATGAAATTTTTTATTCATCCTTTGTGTATTTTGTGAATGAAAAATTTCATGTACGTTTGAAACCGGTATTAAAGGGCTAATAATGACAATTTTAATCATAGAAGACGACCAACGGGTAGCCGAACTCATACAAAGGGGGTTGGAAGAACAGGGCTTTGCCCCGACTTTGGCATATGACGGGCTTTCAGGCAAGAAGTTGGCGTTACAAAATCACTACGACCTCATTATTACGGATATTATTCTGCCGAAATTAGACGGCATAGACCTATGCAGGCAAATCAGGGAAAGCAAACCCGATACGCCTGTTATTATGCTTACGGCATTGGGTACAACGGATGATAAGGTAGAGGGGTTCGATGCCGGGGCAGACGACTATCTTGTAAAACCCTTTGAAATGCGGGAACTGCTGGTGCGCATCCGTGCTTTGCTCAAACGCAACAATAAGACGGCAAACAGCACAGGGTTTATCTTACGCTTTGCCGACCTTGAAATGAATTTGCATACAAAGATTGTAAAGCGTGACGGCATCGAGATCAGTCTTACGCCAAAGGAGTTTAATCTTTTGGAGTACATGCTGCAAAATCCTGAAAGGGTTTTATCAAGAGTGGAAATTGCCGAAAAGGTTTGGGACACACATTTTGATACAGGCACTAATTTCATTGACGTTTACATCAATTATTTGAGGAAAAAAATTGACAGGGGTTTTGATAAGAAACTTATTCACACCAAATCGGGCATGGGATTTATTTTAAAAGCGGAGTAATGAAAATCAGGACACGGCTAACAATATTATTTACGCTCATTACTGCTGCTATTTTATTGGCGTTTGCCGCCGTTATCTATTATACCGCCAAAGAAAACAGGGAAAAGGAATTTTATGCACTGCTGAAAAAAGAAGCCATCACCAAAGCCAACCTGTTTTTAAATGCCAGCGTGAATAAACAAACCTTACAGGACATCTACCATAACAACCGTAAAATTTTAAACGAAGTGGAAGTCGCCATTTATGATACCTCGTTTAACTTATTGTACCACGATGCCGTTGATATTGATTTTGTGAAGGAAACCAAACAAATGATAGACGAAATTAACCATGAGGGGAAAATCAGCTTTTATCAGCAGGAGTGGCAGGTTATCGGTTTACGGTATGCGTTTCAGGGAAAAAATTTTATAGTTACTGCTGCTGCATACGACCATTATGGTTATAAAAAATTGGACAATCTGTTTAAGACTATCGCTATAGTTTTCATCATTTCTATCCTGTTTATTTACCTGGCAGGACGTTATTTCTCTAGAAAAGCATTTGAACCCGTAAAGGAAATGACGAAAAAGGCTGCGAATATTTCGGCGACTAATCTTGATTTGCGTTTACTAAACAATGGCAGTAAAGACGAACTATCAGAGCTGGCAACTACCTTCAACGAAATGCTGAACCGGCTGGAAAACTCCTTTGATGCACAAAAGCGCTTCGTCTCCAATATTTCACACGAACTGCGGACGCCGCTTGCTGCCATCATTACCGAACTGGAATTATCAGCCGCCAAAGACCGCACGATTGCAGAGTATAAAAATGCCGTAGCTAATGCCCTGACCGATGCGAAAAAATTAACCCGCTTATCCAATAGCTTACTGGATCTGGCAAAAGCAAGCTACGACCCTTCCGAAATTGCTTTTAAGCCAACCCGTATTGATGAAGTGTTGCTGGATGCACGGCAGCAGGTGCAGAAGGTAAACCCCGGTTACAAAATTGACATTCACTTTGATCCCGAATTTCTTCGGGATGAAAACGACAACCAAATTTTAGTAAACGGCAATGAATACCTTTTGAAAGCGGCTTTTGCCAACCTGTTTGAAAACGGCTGCAAATTTTCAAATGATAAGCAAAGTGTTGTTTCCATTTCATTTAGCAACGAAAAAATTATACTTCGGTTTGCCGACAAGGGCATCGGCATTCCGGAAGATGATTTGAAAAATATCTTTACCCCTTTTTATCGTGGCGACAACAAAAACTTTGCAGACGGTAACGGTATCGGGCTTTCGCTTACACAAAAGATTATTGTCTTACACAAAGGTATTATTGCGGTTCGGTCTGAACGAAATCAGGGTTCAACTTTTACCGTTGAATTACCCCACATATAGCCTTTTCTAATGAAATTCTAATTTTTTTCTGTTGCTTCTCTAACTGTGTTTGCAGTAGGCTATGAAGACCTTTGCGTCATGCTCATATAAAGCGTGTAACAAATGGAAATCTTAGCTTTTGCAATAAGATTATTTGCCGCATTACTATTCGGTGTCGCTATCGGCATTGAACGCCAGTGGCGGCAAAAGAGCGCCGGGCTTCGTACCAATACATTGGTATCGTTGGGTGCTGCTGCATTTGTACTACTGTCAGTTGACATTGGAGGAGATGCTACGGGCAGAATTGCGTCGTACATCGTTAGTGGTATTGGATTTCTGGGAGCCGGAGTTATCATGAAAGATGGCCTAAGTATACAAGGTTTAAATACAGCCGCTACTATTTGGTGTTCAGCTGCCGTTGGCTCTCTATGCGGTTTAGGTTTTTTTGCACAAGCGGGATTAGTCACTGTGTCCATAATGCTTACCCATGTTGTCCTAAGACCTGTTGGTCAAAAGTTGAGCTCGCTTACGTTCATCAAAGCCGCCACTACGCAAACCGACTACCTGTTCGCCATTAAATGCAAAACCGAAGTGGAAAACGGCATCCGGGTACGGCTCATGCAAATGCCCGGCAATGACGAAAAACTATTGCTAAAGTCTTTGACCAGCGATGAAACGGACGATGTAACTAACGTAACCATAACGGCAGTTATTCAGTCCGTCACCCCGCAGGACAGCCTGATAGAACGGGTTGCCAGCCGTTTGACCATCGAGGATAAAGTAATCAAAGTGAGTTGGGAAATTATAGGAACGCAATCGGAATTATAACGGTGATTTTAAACATTCACATATCTGTACTGCTGCTTTCGGCAGGCATTGCTTCAGACAACCTGATACTGGCAGCGATGAGCCGCAATACTGCCCGTGTGGTAAAGCAGGGAAAGCCATTGCTCATGCTCTTTATGTTGCTCAATATCCAAATGATGGCTTTCATTTATGGAGGATGGGCCGGTACGGTTTTGAAAAATTATATGCCCGGCTACCAGCATTGGTTTGCCCTTTTCATGCTCATTACAATGGCAGTGCGTATGTGCCGGGAATGGAGCAGCGATAAAATGCAGAATATGGAGATTGCCTTTGGGCTGGATGGTTTTTTAGGCATTGCCTGCGCTACTTCCATCTATGTATTTGTGTTGGGCTTGTCCTTAAAAAGCCTTCAAATATATTCCCCGACAGCTTACTTATCGGCAATGTCCGCGTTGGGTACCATGCTGTTGCTTGGCTGGTATTTAGGGCAGTTCCAAAAGTTCAGATCATTAAGAGTCATACAGATAATAGCTCTCCTGATGATGGTTGCGGACATTTCAATACTTATTTATCAAACACATAAGAGGTGATTGTTATGATGACATTAAAAGACAAAATAAAAAACCCACTGCATTCAGTGATTAATTCAAGCGGTATGAACATGGGAACCGTGACCAGGTTGCAGAATGCTTCCCGCCAGGACGATAGCCTGGTTTATGCCATGCTGGAAACCAGCGGGGAAGGCATCGCCAATGTAACGGCAGACGACCGGAGGCTGAAATTCGGAGCGAATGAGTTGCAGCATCACAAAGCGCCGAAATGGTATGTGCAGCTATTGAAGGCATTTGCCAATCCGTTTATCTATATCCTGCTGGTCATCGCTGCGGTTTCCTTTGTGATTGATGTTTGGCTGGCATCTGCCGGAGACCGTGATTTCAAAACCGTCATCGTGGTTTCCATTATGGTTTTGGTCAGTGCGCTGCTGCGTTTTGTGCAGGAGTACCGGAGCAATGCGGCAGCCGAAAAGCTGAAAAGCATGGTAAAGACCACTGCCACCGTATTGAGGAAGTTTACAGGGAAAAAAGAAGTTTCTATCAGCCAGCTTGTACCCGGCGATATTGTATATCTGTCTGCCGGGGATATGATACCTGCCGACTGCCGCATCCTGCAAAGCAAAGACCTCTTTGTAAGCGAAAGCATGCTTACGGGAGAAGCCCTGCCCGTTGAAAAAAGTCATTTCCCCATACGTGATGCCGGAACAAAGCAACCTGCCGAACTCAATAACATCTGCTTCATGGGTACGAACGTGGTAAGCGGTTCCGCTACGGTAGTTGTAGTTGCCACAGGCAGCTATACGTTCTTTGGCAGTATCAGTAAGTCTATTGTAGGCGAACGTCCTGAAACCAGCTTTGACAAAGGGATTAACAAGGTCAGCTTTCTGCTTATCCGCTTCATGCTGGTGATGGTTCCGCTTATTTTCCTGATCAACGGTTTGCTGAAAGACAATTGGGCAGAGGCGTTGCTTTTTGCCATTGCCGTAGCCGTGGGCTTAACGCCCGAAATGCTGCCCATGATAGTGACCGCTAATCTGGCAAAGGGAGCCGTTAATATGAGCAAACGCAAAGTCATTGTAAAGCGTTTGAACTCCATCCAAAACATCGGGGCAATGGACATTCTCTGCACCGATAAGACCGGAACATTGACACTGGACAAAATCGTGCTGGAAAAGCACCTGAATGTAGATGGCATAGAGGATGATGAAGTATTGAAATGGGCTTACCTCAACAGTTTTCACCAGACAGGATTGAAGAACCTGATGGATAAAGCGGTATTGGAACACGTAGAGTTGCACCATTACCTCAAAGTAGATGAACATTATATTAAAGTAGATGAAATCCCTTTTGATTTTCAGCGTAGGCGCATGTCCGTAGTGCTGAAAAAGCATAATGGAAAACACCTGCTTATTTGCAAGGGAGCCGTTGAAGAAATGCTGGGATTATGCACCAGCGCTTTTGACCCCGGGGAAGACCGCAGCCTCCATATCGAGAATGATACCGTAGTGCCTATGGACGAAACGATGCGCCAAACGGTATTGAACACATCCAAAAGGATGAATGAAGAAGGACTTAGGGTGTTGCTGGTTGCCATCCGTGAATTTGAAGGAACGCATCCGCTTACCTACTCCGTTGAAGATGAAAGGCAGCTGACATTAACGGGTTTCATAGGGTTTCTTGACCCTGCAAAACCTTCGTCACAGCCCGCTATTGAAGCCTTGCAGAAGTTGGGCGTAGGCATAAAAGTGCTTACAGGAGATAACGAAACAGTTACCAAGAAGATCTGCAACGATGTTGGCATTCCCGTTCAGCATATCATTAACGGCAGTGATCTGGAAAAACTGACGGATGATGAACTGTTGCAGCAAATTGACGATGTTTCTGTTTTTGCCAAGCTGAACCCCCTGCAAAAAGTAAGGGTGGTGAAGGCATTGCGCAGCAAAGGCCATACCGTAGGGTTTATGGGCGATGGCATCAACGATGCGGCAGCGCTCAAAGAAGCCGATGTGGGCATCAGCGTGGATACCGCCGTGGACATCACGAAAGAAAGCGCTGATATTATACTGCTGGAAAAAGACCTGATGGCGCTGCGTAAAGGCGTGATATATGGCAGAAGAACCTTTGGCAATATCATCAAGTATATCAAGATGACTGCCAGCAGCAATTTCGGCAATATGTTCAGTATGCTCGGAGCCAGCGCTTTCCTGCCATTCCTGCCCATGCTGCCTGTACACCTGTTGATACAAAACCTCCTGTATGATATATCACAAATATCCATTCCGTGGGATAAAATGGATAAGGAGTTTTTGGAGAAGCCGAAAAAATGGGATGCCGGAAGCGTGTCAAAGTTTATGCTTTTCATCGGACCGATAAGTTCCATCTTTGATTTTGCAACATTTGCCGTCATGTTCTTTGTGTTCAAAGCCAATGCACCGGAACACCAAACACTCTTTCAAAGCGGTTGGTTTGTAGAGGGGCTGCTTTCGCAAACGCTCATCATCCATATGATACGTACCCGCAAGATACCGTTTATACAAAGTTGGGCAGCCGCTCCGGTAGTAGCTTTGACCTCTTTGATCATGGCGATTGGCATCCTCATACCTTTTTCGCCTTTCGCGCAAGCATTGAAAATGCAGCCTTTGCCACTGGCTTACTTCCCGTGGCTGATAGGCATATTGTTTAGCTACTGCCTGCTGACACAAGCCGTAAAAAACTGGTTTATCAGGAAATTCAACGCCTGGTTATAGGGAGGAAACAATGGGACGGAAAGATACTTTTTGCCCCTTCTTCTATCCGGAAGCGCTCCTAATAAAATTCTAATTTTTTTCTGTCAGTTCTCTAACTGTCAAAGCAAAACAGCCTGTTGACTTTTGCATTGCATTCTGCAATAGCGTGTAAGAGGCGATGATTTAAACGTAAATCAAATTAAATAGTAAATACAATGATGACCAAAGCAAACAAAGTCAGCCGCAATATAACAGCCCTGCTATTGCTTGCCGTGACATCTTCGTTCCTGCTGCATTCCTGCGGTAATTCCAAAGATGACGACCACGGACACACCGCAGGCTACACCATCAAAGGTGATACGGTGGTCCTGACGGAAAATTCAAACATAAAATCCAGGCTGAAATACAGCGCTGTAGCCAAGCAGGATTTTGTAATGGAACTGACTACCGCCGGGATAGTGAGAGCCATCCCGACCGCCTATGCGGAAATAGCGCCGCCATTTGCGGGCAGGGTACTGAAATCTTACGTAAGGTTGGGGCAAAAGGTAAATGCCGGCTCACCTGTATTTGAAATCAGTTCACCGGATTATTTCAATGCGCAAAAAAATTATTTCGATGCCAGGCAGGAATTTCGTCAGGCTGAACTGAACCTTAAACGCCAGCAGGATTTGCTGAAAAACGGGGTGGGGGTACAACGGGAACTGGAAGAAGCAGAAACAGAATTTACGACCAAAAAATCGGCATTGTCCAATGCTTCGGCAGCGCTAAAGATTTTCAACATAGACCCCGAAAAAACGGTTCTGGGGCGACCGCTTATCGTAGTATCGCCCATCCAGGGCGATGTCCTTACGAATAAAATTGTTATCGGGCAATACCTGAAAGAAGATGCGGAACCGGTTGCCGTTATTGCCGGGTTATCCAAAGTATGGATAGTGGGACAGGTCAAAGAAAAAGACATCCGTTTCATCCACACACTGGACGAGGTGGAGGTCAGGGTTGCCGCTTATCCCGACAGAGCCATCAAAGGCAAAATCTACCACGTTAACGAAATCGTCAATGAAGAAACCCGCAGCGTGGAAGTATTGGTAGAATGTGAAAACCCCAATCACGATTTGAAACCGGGCATGTACGTCACTGTTCTGTTCAAAGACACGCCTGAAAGCCGCATATTGGTTCCTTCCAGATCCGTATTCCAAAAGGAGGACAAGCAATTCGTTTTCGTAAAGATGGACGACATCCATTTTGAAAAAAGGCAGATTGAAACTGATGGCACTTCAGGCGGAAATGTAATCGTTACATCCGGCTTGCGCACAGGTGAGGTGATTGTATCGGAAGGAGGCTCCCTGATGATCAGGAATTATTGATAGCAAGCTAAAAATTCACGCTAAACAATCGGAAAAAATGAACAGAATAATACATATAAGCGTAGAAAAACGCTGGGTAATGGTCGCCCTGTTTACCCTGTTGGCGTTTTTCGGTTACTATTCCTGGAAACAGCTATCCATAGAAGCATACCCCGATATTGCGGACGTTACTTCGCAGGTGGTTACCCAGGTTCCCGGACTGGCTGCCGAAGAAGTAGAGCAGCAGATTACCATCCCCGTAGAGCGGGCATTGAACGGATTGCCGGGAATGCACGTCATGCGCAGTAAAAGCACCTTTGGCTTATCCATGATTACCATCGTATTTCAGGATGGCGTGGACGACTATTGGGCAAGGATGCGCATTCAGGAAAGGCTCAATGAAGTAGAACTGCCTTATAAGGCCGTACCCGGTCTTGACCCGCTTACATCGCCCGTAGGGGAAGTGTACCGTTATATCATCGAGAGTGACGGCGTCCAGGATCTGCGGGAACTGACCGACCTGCAAAACTTTACCATCATTCCCCGTATCAAACAGGTGTCGGGCGTAGCCGATGTAACCAATTTCGGAGGCATTACCACGCAGTTCCAGGTTGAGGTTGAACCCCGCAAACTGGAACAGTACAACATTACGCTCAGCGATGTTGTCGAAACCATAGAGCGCAATAACGTCAATGCCGGAGGAAGCGTATTGCCAAGAGGCGAGCTGGGTTATGTAATCCGTGGGATAGGATTAGTAAAGAATTTGGAAGACCTCGGAAAGATTGTAGTAAAATCCCAAAATGGCGTACCCATTTTCCTGAACGACATCGGGGAACTGAAATACGGCATATTGGAGCGCAAAGGCGTGTTAGGCTATACCGACCGTAAGCGTAACTATTCGGAAAGTCTGGAGGGCATCGTACTCCTGCTGAAAGGGCAAAACCCATCCCATGTGCTGGAAGGCATACACGATGCCGTAGATGAATTAAATAATGGCGGTCTGCCCGAAGGGGTGCGCATCCACGCATTCCTTGACAGAACCGATTTGGTCAATACCACGCTTAACACGGTATCGCATACCTTGCTGGAAGGCATGGGGCTGGTGGTTATCGTGCTGATCGTATTTCTCGGAAGCTGGCGGGGAGCATTGCTTGTGGCAATCACTATCCCGCTTTCGCTGCTCATTGCATTTATACTGATGCGCTTCACCGATATTCCGGCAAACCTGCTTTCCCTTGGCGCTATTGACTTCGGTATTATCGTGGATGGAGCCATTGTAATGATGGAGACCATCCTGAAAAAACGGGAAGACAATCCCGGGGAAGAATTGCAGGAAAAAACCATAACACAACGGGCAACCGAAGTAGCCAAACCTGTATTCTTTGCCATCATTATCATCATTACAGCATACCTGCCGCTTTTTGCCTTTGAAAGGGTGGAAAAGAAACTCTTTACACCGATGGCGTTTACCGTAGGGTATGCCCTGTTGGGTGCATTGGCTGTTGCCTTATTGGTTATCCCCGGACTGGCGTATGTGATATACCGTAAGCCGCAGAAACTTTACCAGAACAAATGGCTGGAAAAGCTGGCCAACGCTTACAACAGCAGGATACAGAAAATAATGAACAGACCGAAAAGGGTATTTCTGCCACTGATATTGATATTGGCGACGGCATCGGTACTAACCATCCGTGTGGGAAAAGACTTTTTACCGCCATTGGACGAGGGTTCCATTTGGTTACAGGTACAGTTGCCACCGGGCATTTCGGTTGAAAAGTCCAAAGAAATGAGCGATACGCTCAGGGCAAGGACGATGAGGCACGAAGAAGTGACCTACATCATGGTGCAGGCAGGGCGTAACGACGACGGTACAGACCCGTGGACAGCCTCACACTTTGAGGTATCTGTCGGCATCAAGCCCTACAAAGAATGGAAAAGAGGCAAGACCAAGTACGACCTTATCGAAGAACTGGCAAAGGAGTATGACCAACTGCCCGGATTTACCGTTGGTTTTTCCCAACCGATGATAGACGGGGTAATGGACAAGATTTCGGGAGCGCACAGTGAACTGGTGGTAAAAGTATATGGCGATGACTTTAAGGAAACCCGCAGGATTGCCGAGGAAGTAATGGCAACGCTAAAGACCGTGTCGGGCGCGGTGGATTTGGACATTGACCAGGAACCGCCTTTGCCGCAGCTTCAAATACACGCAAACCGGGACAAGATTGCCCAATACGGATTAAATGTTTCCGATGTGGCTGAACTTATCGAAGTAGCCATCGGGGGAAAAGCCGTTTCGCAACTGTTCATCGGACACAAAGTGTACGACATCATCTGCCGGTACATTGAAACAAGCCGTAACACGCCCGATAAGATTGCCAACCTGATGCTTACCTCCCAAACCGGGGCAAAGATACCCTTGTCGCAGGTAGCCGAAGTAAAGTTAAGTACAGGGGAAAGTACCATTACAAGGGAAATGAACAAAAGACATCTGACCGTAAAACTCAATGTCCGCAACAGGGATTTGAAATCCTTACTGACCGATGCGCAAAATGCCATCGAGAATAACGTGAAGTACGACCATGAGAAATTTGACATCAAGTGGGGCGGTCAGTTCGAGAATCAAAACCGGGCTTACGAAAGGCTATCGGTTATCGTGCCGTTGGCATTGGGTATTATGTTCATACTGCTTTATGGTGCTTTCGGCTCGTTCCGTCAGGCAGGGCTGCTGATGAGCATCGTGCCATTGGCGTTGTTCGGTGGTATGCTGGCGCTGAATGTAAGGGGAATGTCGCTCAATGTATCTTCCGCTGTTGGATTTATTGCCCTGTTTGGTGTGGCAATACAGAATGGAGTGATTATGATTTCGCACATCAACGAGTTAAGGCGCAAAGGCTACGATTTATTGCGGGCAGTGATAGAGGGAGCCGGACACCGTTTCCGCCCGGTGCTGATGACGGCAACCGTAGCGGTGCTTGGTCTGTTTCCCGCATCACTGGCAACGGGTATCGGCTCCGATGTGCAACGTCCGTTGGCAACGGTCATCGTTTACGGATTGCTCTTCTCTACCGCCATCACTCTGTTTGCCTTACCCGCATTGTATTACCTCATGGAAAAGAGATGGGGCAAAAACCTGCATGCGCCCAAACAATCCTAAAAATAGCGTAAATGAAAAAATACATTAAAATAATTGTCAGTGTGGCTATCCTGCCATTGTCCTATACGGCGGGTGCGCAGGAGATAGACACATTGTTCACGAAAAGGAATATAGACTATACCACCTATATCGGGCTTGCAGGTAAAAACAATTTGGAGTATTCAGCCGAAAAATTCAACGTCAATATTGCGGAAGCAAACATCCTTAGTGCCAGGATATTTCCCGATCCCGAACTTGGTTTTGGCTTTGCGGACAATGGGCAGCGAAGAATGAATATGGGATATGGGTTCTCTTCCCAACTTTCCTGGACACTGGAGACCGGAGGAAAGCGGAAAGCCCGGATAGACCTTGCCAAAAACGAAGCACAGCTTACCAGCCTCCTGCTGGAAGATTATTTTCGTAACCTGCGGGTAGACGCTACACTGGCGTACCTGTTAACCATTCAGAACCGCCACTTGCTGGATGTGCAGTATAACTCATACCAGCAAATGAAAAAGCTGGCAGAAGCAGACAGCATCCGTTTCCGGCTCGGTTCCATTACGCAGGTAAATGCACGGCAGTCAAAGCTCGAAGCCGGCACGATGCTGAACGAGGTATATGCCGCCCAGGCGGAACTGAAAACATCATTGGCTAACCTATCGCTTTTATTAGGGCAAAGGCAACAGGATACGCTATTGTACCCTAAAGAAGAATTTACGGGCTTTGACAGGAATTTTGTATTGCAGGATTTGATACTGACCGCTCAAAATAACAGGTCAGACCTGAAAGCCGCCTTGCAGCAAAAGAGCGTTTCCCAAAGCGTGATTAAGCTGGCTAAAGCCAACAGAGGCATTGACCTCGGATTGTCATTGGGAATGGGCTATAATTCGTATGTGCGGAACGTCATTGCACCTACACCGTCTTTTACAACGGTGAATGCGGGGATAAGCATTCCGCTCAAATTTTCCAACAACCGCCCCGGCGAACTCCAGGCGGCACAATATGGCATGATGCAAGCCGGGCAGCTATACAAGCAAACAGAACTTACCATTCAGACCGAAGTAACACAGGCTTTCTATAATTACGAAGCCACACAGAAACAGGTATTGCAATTCAATACGGGTTTGCTTGCCGAAGCAAAGGCAATTCTGGACGGGAAAATATACAGCTACCATCGGGGTGAAACTTCCCTGCTGGAAGTCCTGGATGCCCAACGTACCTACAACGAAGTGCAACAAAACTATTATCAAACCCTTTACAACCATGCTGCCGCACTTGTTGAACTGGAAAGGGTAGTCGGTATTTGGGATATTAACTTCTAAAAGACAAGGCAATGAAGAAAACAATAATGGTACTGATGGCTGTGGCGCTTTGCAGAATTGCCCATACACAATCGCAGCCTGAACCTGCGCCAATCCTGACCGATACCGTATTGGACAAACAGTTGCCAAACGGTAATGTCACATGGGGATTAAAGGCAGGATGGAATTACAGCAACCTTTGTGGAAAGGAGATAGACTATGTGTTCGCCAGCGACCAAACAGCATACCTATCCGGCTTTCACGCCGGGATATTCGTAGATACACGGATGTCCGGGCATTTCGGGTTGAAGCATGAGTTACTGTTCAGCCAAAAGCGCATCGGGATACCGCTCACCGATACCATCTATGGGGATTACAGGTCAAAGCTCACCATGTCCTACCTTGACCTGATGCCTGCCAGCTTCACCTTTTATGCTGGCGGTTTTCAGCTATACGCCGGACCGTATGTAAGCGCATTGCTCAACGCCAATGTGCAGCGCAGGGATGAAAACGGTAAGATTTATAAGGACAAAAGCATTTTCGGCAATCCTGAAAATGATGAAACCGAAACGCGCTACCTGCAAAAATTCGACTTCGGGGCGAATTTTGGATTAGCATACCGTTTTGGTTTCGGTCTGTCCGTAGGAGCAAGATACACGCATGGCTTTACCGATATTTTCCAGTATGCCAACAGTTATGCCAACGGAGATACCAGGACCGATAACATCAAAATATATAATCGTGGATGGATGATTTCCGTGGGATCTACTTTGGGTAATGCCAAAAGATTGGGCAAAAAGTAGTTTACCTATTCACGGATCCATACCGAAGTCCATAGAGCACTCTGATCTTTTTCTCTGACAACAGATCAAGATGCTGTTCAGCAACTACAATCCCTTTTGCTTTGCCTTTAAGCGATAGGCATTGGGGCCAACCCCTTTATGTGTTTTAAAAAATTTATGCAGGTGACTTTCGTCGGTAAATCCGAATTCGTCGGCAATTTGGCCTAATGTAATAGCAGGTACAGCCAGGCGTTTTTCAATGATCTTTAAGCGGTAATCGTTGGTATAACTGCGGTAGCTGATCCCGAATTTCTTCTTGAAATAATCACTGAAATAAGTGGAAGAAATAGCAAAATGAGCAGCGATGTTTTTGATCTGTATCAAAGGAGGTTCATAAATATGCTGATGTATATACGAGATCAGTTCTTCCTTTTCAGGTTGCCCATTATCAATTCTTATATTAAGTTTAGCCGCCGCTTCTTTAATTAATCCTAAAATGGAAAGTATCTGGTAAAATATCAGTGGCGACCGGGATATGTTTTTTTTACAATTATAAGCCACAATGTTCTCTATGGTATTTTTCAAAATGGAAATACAGGGCTCATCCATTTTCAGCTTTACCTCTTTCAGCAATTTATTCCGCATAATGTTTCCCGGCGTGAGGGAAATGAACGCATCTGCTTCATAATACATCTTATGTCCCGAGAAATAATCATCCGTAAATTTTATAAACGTAAAACGGGTGCTTTTGGCGATTTCGAAATAATGCTCGTCTTCCGGGCTAATGATAAACAGGTCACCGCTTTTATAAGATAACCGACTGTTGTTTAATAAATGAATACCATTTCCTTTATGGATATACACCAATTCATAATAAGTGTGGCTGTGTACAGGCAAATGAAAAGCTTTCTCTTCAAAATCGTGGATAACAAGAGGTTCAAACTGTAATTTTTTCATATAAAAATTGCCATACAGGATAAAAGTACAAAAATGGCCTTGATATATACCAAGCCCCAAACGAAACAATAAGGAAATTTGCACTATGGAAAGAAACAAAAACGAAATATCTGTCCGGCAAACGGCGCTGATGTCGGTTACAGCAGGGGTTTGCGTGGCCAATATCTATTATAACCAGCCTTTGCTGAAAGATATGGCAGACAGCTTCCATACCAGCGAACGGATTATAGGGAATATGGCGGTGCTGGCGCAGGCCGGTTATGGATTGGGTTTGTTTTTCCTTACCCCATTGGGTGATAAGATGAACCGCCGTAAGCTGATATTGCTGTTGCAATGGCTGCTGGTTTTGGCCTTGCTGGGAATGACATTTTCGAATAACCTGCACGTAACGATAGCAATGAGCTTGCTTGTCGGCATATTTTCGGTAGCTGCACAGGTGATCCTGCCGATGGCCGCCCATCTGTCGCCTCACAATAAGGGGAGAACCGTAGGCATCATTTTTATGGGAATATTGACAGGCGTACTTGCAGCAAGGGTCTTCAGCGGATTTATCGCAGAATGGCTCAGCTGGCGTTATGTGTACGGCATTGCTGCCGCTATGGTACTGGCAACTTCTGTTGCGCTGTACAGGTCTTTACCGGATATCACAGCGGTATTCAACGGAAGCTACCCTGATTTGCTCCGGTCAACGCTAAAACAACTGAAACGTTTTCCCCTGCTTCGTCAAACCGCTTTCCTTGGCGCCCTGATGTTCGGGGTGTTTTGTTCGTTCTGGACCACACTGACCTTTTACCTGAGCGGCACACCTTTCCGTTATACTACCGACCAGATCGGATTGTTCGGTGTTCTCGCGATCTTTTCGGCTTTGCTGGCGCCGATGTTTGGAAAACTGGCGGATCAGGGAGATGCAAACCGTTCCCGCCTGCTGGCGGTGATGCTGGTTATAGGTGCAATCGTTATTTCCTATTTCTACCCCGACACGCTTTGGACGGTTGTTATTGCCGTGCTGATGCTCGATCTGGGTGTACAGGCTGTACAGGTGACCAATGTGGCCGTAATTTATACCCTTGATGAAACGGCGCACAGCCGCATCAATACCATCTATATGACATCCTATTTTTTGGGTGGCGCTGTGGGTACGTACAGCGGATTGCTCTTTTGGCAATGGGGGAAATGGAACGCTGTTTGTTTACAGTTGCTTATCTTTTCAATCGCAGGTTTTATACTGCTGGTCATAAACAAAGCTTCGATCTCCTTGTCGGTGAAAGTGAAAGATATAATTTTAAAACCAAAAACAGTATAGTATGGATATTAAACGAATTTTTCAGGCCACATTCATCACCGGTATTGCAATGGCGGCCGTTTCGTGTAATAATGGTCAAAAGCAAAAAGTGTCCGATGCTTTACTCCTTCAGGATGTTACGCTGATTGACGGCAATGGGGGAGAACCAAAATCACATATCGATATATTGATACAGGGCGACAGCATTGCTGCTATCGGGCAAAACCTGGATACAACCCAGGTGAAAGCGCTTAACCTGAATGGCAAAACGGTTATGCCTGCATTGATCAGTGACCACGTGCATATTGGCAGTTTAAAAGGTACGGCAAACAAAGCCGAATATTATACCGAAGAAAACATCAAGGCGCAATTGAACAAATACCAGGATTACGGTGTACTGAATATTATGGCGATGGGAAGCGACCGGCCTCTGCTTTTTGAAAAAGGTATCCGTAACCAGTCTGTGGCAGGAAATTATCCCGGTGCAAGGCTGCATTCGGCAGCTTATGGTTTTGGCGTTCCGGGGGGCGCCCCTCCGATAGAATTTGCAATGGATTGCGTATACCGCCCTGAAAAACCGGGGCAGGTTGCAGCACAAATGGACAGTCTTGCAAAACTTAAACCGGATTTTGTGAAAATCTGGGTAGATGATTTTGGCGGAAGATATAAAAAAATGGATCCTGCAATTTACAGGGAAATCATTCGCCAGGCACATCAGCGGCAGCTGCGGGTAGCGGCACATGTATACTACCTTTCCGATGCACGGCAACTGGTAGCCGATGGCGTGGACCTAATCGGGCACAGCGTTCGCGACAGTGTGATAGATGGTGCGTTGGTTCAGCAAATAAAGGCAAAAGGCATTACTTATATTCCAACACTTTCTTTAGATGAGTTCGCCTATATCTACGGCCGCAAACCGGAATGGATCAACGACCTGTTTTTCAAAGCTTCTTTGGAACCGGGCGTATATGAAATGATCACTTCCGAAAAATACCAGAACGATCTAAAAAATGCCCCGAACTACGCAAAGAATATCAAGGCTTTTGAAACCGCTTTAAAAAATCTTAAAAAGCTGTACGATGCCGGCGTTCTGATCGCCATGGGAACAGATAGCGGAGCAATGCCGCTTCGTGCACAGGGTTTCAGCGAGCACCTGGAATTGGAACTGATGGTACAGGCAGGATTGACACCGCTTCAGGCAATAACGGTCGCAACACAGAACGCAGCGCGGGTATTGCGGGTAGACAGGCAATTTGGCACTGTCGAAAAAGGAAAAATTGCCGACCTGCTTATCCTGAATGGTAATCCCACATCCGATATTAAACAGACCAGGTCAATCTATGCCGTTTATAAGGCCGGGAAAGAAGTGAATAAAGGCCCGTTGAAATAAATACATAAAATGATGTTGATAGTAATCGCAAAAATGACCGTTAAGCAATCAAAGATTGAAGAAACAAAAACTTTGCTGCAATCGCTGGTGACGCCTACATTAAAATAAGAAGAGGCTTAACAAAATCTGGAATAAATGATAGAATCAACCTTAATATTCATCATTATGGCAACAAGCACGCTTCACGCTTTGGCGCAGATGCCTCAAAGCTATCCGGAAAACATCAGCATAGCGGTTAGTTTACCAGACGTAGAGCCGGCAGGTATTGCCATAAGCGAAACCGGGAGAATGTTCCTGGCATTGCCGCGTGGCGGTATGAACCATTCTTACCCGTCTGTGGTAGAGGTCGTTGACGGTAAGCCAAAGGCATTTCCCAACGAAAAAGTAAATGAAAATGTAAACATAGATCTGCCCAACCATCTCGTTTCCGTTTTAGGCATTACGCTTTATAAAAACACCCTTTGGATATTAGACCAGGCCAAAAGAGCCGGTATTGACGGTATTCCTGATGGCAGCGCCAAAATCGTAGCCGTAGATATCAATACAAATGAAATCATTAGAAACATTCCTGTTCCCAAACCATTTTTCAGGGAAACCATACAATTAAACGATCTCCGTTTTGATCCGACTCATGGCAAGGAGGGTACGGTGTATATTTCCAACAATGGATTTGCCAGGCCCGACCAATCTATTATCGTAGCAGACGTTGCCACCGGAAAATTGCGGGAATTGTTCCGGGATGCACCCGAAGTGTCGCCTCAAAAAGGATTTATGACTTTTGTAGAAGGGAAACCTCACGTATTGAACTACGAAAAACCTACAATGCCCCAGGGTGGTGTAAATGGCATAGAGCTCAGTCCGGACTTTAAAACCTTGTATTGGACAATACCCACAAACCCCAATTATTACAGTATTCCGACAGATGTGGTCAGCAACTTTGCAATGCCGGAAGAAGAAATTAAAAAGGCTATCCACTGGGAAGGGCAAACTGTTTCTAACGGAGGTATTACTGTTGATGCGGACGGTACTTTATATTTCGGCGATGCCTCCCGGTATAGCGTCATCCAAAAAGATAGAGGAGGAAATGTTGCTCTTACTGCTTGCGATCCTCGTCTGATCTGGCCCGATGGAATGGCTTTCCACAATGGATTTATTTATGTAACAATCGGGCAATGGCACAGAGCGCCCGGATTAAACGGAGGCAAGGATCTCCGCCACGGTCCTTACCAGGTGCTGAAAATTCCCGTTAACAAAAGGAAATAATTATGAATTACCAAAAAACTGAAGTACATGACATTGACCCCAGTCACCAAAAAATATGTGGATAAGACTTTTAGTGAACAGATGGAAATCAGCAACCTGTCCGGGAATATCTCTGAAGTACAGGGAAAGCTAATGCTGCACGTTACGCTGGGCAGAAGAGACTACACTGCATTGGCAGATCAGCTGTTGGATGCCAGCATAAGAGGCGCAGGAGAATTTTTTGTTTATTCTGTCAATAGCAAAGTAATAAAAGTCAAAAATGAAGCGGTAGGATTGAATTTTTATGATTTTGAAAAACAGTAAAATAGTTTTAAATAGTCTGGTATGATTGATTTTAAGAACATAGACCATATTTTAATAACTATTCCACCTGGAGCGAAAGAAACGGCCCGTGCATTTTATAGGCAGGTGTTACAGCTAAAGGAAATACAGGGCAATCACCCTAATGGCGCCATCTGGTTTGAAATAGGAAATATTCAGTTGCACCTGCGCGAAGAACAGGGGCATCAGACGAATTCCGACCGCCACCCCGCTTTTGTTGTGAATGATTTACCGGCTGCAAAAGAATTCCTGAAAGGGCAAAACATAGAGATCAGCTATTCGTCAGAGATTGAAGGAAGGGAACGGTGCTTTTTTCGCGACCCTTTTGGCAACAGGTTTGAGTTGATTGAGTATAAGAAATAAAGGTTATGAAGCATTTAATAAAGGCGGCAGGCATCATTATGCTGCTCATAAAAACTACATTAGCAATGGCACAGGAAAATTATGAAATTATAGCGAGGATATCACCGCCAAACCCCGATATGTCGGGCATTGCGGTAAGTTCGGATAACCGGGTGTTTCTTGGTTTCCCTCGCCACGCAGATAATCACAAGGAATTTGCACTTGCAGAGCTGATAGATGGCAAGCCTGTTCCTTTTCCAAACAGGGAATATGTCTATCCCTCTGTAAAACCTTACAAAGAATGGCTGGTTTCCCCGCACGGTATATATATGGATAAGCACGATGTGCTTTGGGTGCTGGATAACGGCAAGCGCTCCGGGCAAAAGGAAATTCCCGAAGGGGCTGCCAAGGTGGTTGCCATTGACATTCATTCCAAAAAAATACTGCACACGCTGGTCATTCCAGAACCTGTGCTAGCAGACGATGTGCATTACAATGATCTGCGCGTAGACCTTATACACGGCGAAAAAGGAAGCATCTATATAGCCAATTCAGGATTTGGAGAGCATTATTCACTGGTGATTATAGATATCTCTTCAGGTAATTGCCGGGAAGTATTGCTCAATCATTATTCAACTTCCCCGGAACTTCATTTTATGGGCTTCCTTGAAGGTAAGCCACACGTTTATGATTTCAAAGACCAGACATTTCCCAATGGCGGTGCAGATGGTATCGCATTAAGCCCCGACAGTAAGACATTGTACTGGACTACCATTACCGGCAGAAATCTCTATAGCATTTCCACGGATTTATTGAGCGATTTTAAGACCTCCAACCAACAAATCGCCGAAGCGGTAAAAAATGAAGGTCAGCATCCTGCTTGCGACGGACTTGCCGAAGATGAGAAGGGCAATATTTATTTTGGCGCGTTTGAGCAACAGTCTATTATCCAGCGTTCGGCCAACGGATCTTACAAATTGCTTGCTCACGATAGAGAAAATTTTGTATGGCCCGACGGACTGGCTTACCGGAACGGTTATGTCTATGTGACATTGGGGCAATGGAACCGTTTGCCGGGCTTTAACAACGGAAAAGATCTTAGGAAACCGCCTTATCTGGTTGTACGGATAAAAGTGGATAATCAATAGTAAATGTGAAAAATAACGAAATAAATAACTGAAATATTGATGTTTTCAGGCGTAACTATAATGAATTCAATAACTAAAATTTAAGATAATGGAATACAGATTTTTAGGAGCATCGGGATTGAAAGTACCGGTACTAAGTTTTGGAACTGCCACTTTTGGCGGAGGTAATGATTTTTTTAAAGCCTGGGGATCCACTCAGGTTGATGAAGCGAAACAGCTGATTGATATTTGCCTTGAAGCAGGCATAAATCTCTTCGACACGGCGGATATTTATTCGGACGGGCTTGCCGAAGAAGTTTTAGGAAAAGTGATAGCCGGAAAACAACGCAGCGAACTGCTTATTTCTACTAAAACAACATTTACTTTTGGTGATGGAGCGAACAACCAGGGATCTTCACGCTACCATATTTTAAATCAGATCGAAGGCAGCCTTAAACGTCTCGGAACTGATTACATTGACATTTACCATATGCACGGTTTTGATGGCAATACACCTGTTGAAGAAACGTTGAGAACGCTGGACGACTTAGTTGAAAGCGGTAAAGTGCGCTATATCGCCGCATCCAATTTCTCTGGCTGGCATTTGATGAAATCATTGGGGGGTTCAGAAAAATATGGCTGGAACCGGTATGTTGCTCACCAGGTTTATTATTCGTTACTCAACCGGGAGTACGAATGGGAGCTAATGCCTTTGGGACTTGACCAGAAAGTGGGCGCTGTTATCTGGTCGCCATTGGCCGGAGGAAGACTGGGTGGAAAGTTCAGCAGGAAAAAGGAATGGCCAACATCAGGACGTGTAGCAGCAGGCGGAAGCCCGGTGCCTGCAGAGGTTGCCGGGAAAGAGCATTTGTTCAAGATTACGGATGCTTTGGAAGATGTAGCCGCGGAAACAGGCAAATCCGTATCTCAGGTAGCTTTGAATTGGCTATTGCAACGGCCTACTGTTTCAAGCATTATTATCGGTGCGAGAAATGAAGAGCAATTAAAACAGAACCTGGGCGCTGTCGGCTGGAATTTGACAACGGAACAAATTAAAAAGCTGGATGAAGCAAGCTATGTTGCACCTATATACCCATACTGGCATCAATGGCAAAATAAATCGTTGAACCCCACCCCGGGGTTTTATTAAAATGAATAAAACGGGTAAGCAATGCCCTTATTACATTGATATTATTAAACACAGACCGGAATGGGAAAGGATGCCTGATCAGTTTAGTAAGTGATCTATCCGGATGGCATCCAAATAGGGGAACAATTGTTTTGTATCCTGAAATACCCTGTATTCCTCGATCTCTTTACACTTATAACAGCAGTAGGTCTCTACATAGAATTCATATAACTGATAAAGGAAAACCATTTGATTGTTAAGGTGTCTCTTAGCAATGGCAACACCTTCAGTCATAACGACAGATCTTTTGTGGTCCTCTGGTAATGCAATAAATTCTGACAGTTTCATAAATAACAATTTTACAATTAAGTTAAAAATGCGATTCCTAAAACCCGGCGCTGAAGACATGATAGGATGCCATCAGCTCACGATTATCAATGAACTTACGAGACAGGGACAGTAACAAAAAGGAGGCTGAATTTGCCGAAAACCGGCATGCTATACGAGGCAAATATAAAAATGATTTTGAAAAATTCAAATTTTTTCCTGGTAAAATGAAAAGCTGAAAGTACGGCAGTTTTCCTGCTAAGAATGTATAGCCCTGGGGACATTGTTTTTACAGAAATATTGAAATCTTTTAAAAAAGGGTTAATTTCTAAGATATATCCACTAACCTTTGGCGCTAACGCTCCCGGCATTTATAAAATAAAAAGAGTGCATAGACATGCGCCCCGTTTTAAATCCAATATCCTATGAAAAACCGAGGTAAAAGTAATAATTCCCGGGACTTCCGCCATCGTACAGCCTGTACATATCCTGTCCTACGCGGTACTACAGCAGGCATACAAAAAACAGCGTCGCAAAAATGCGGCGCTGCTGCAATGTCCTTAGTTGGACGGTTTTTTAGGACAATTGCTTTTCCAGTGTAATGGATTTAGATCAAGGGTTTTTCAGGCTCATAGGATTATTGGGATCGGTTTTTCGGTTAGTTGCCTATTGGATTTGTTACGCGATGAAACAAAGCATCTGGCTAGCAAAAAATAGAAGCTGCTGTGATTGTTTTGTCATAAGTATTCGACATGATCGGAAAACTACTACCTTTAGAGAAATCATTGATATGCCATCCAAAAAACAAAAACTCGCTGCCGCAGAGGATAAACCTTCTTTACTCGAAAAAATATTCGGCGTTGCTTCAGAATTGAAAACCGATATTGTTGCCGGCGCATCCGCCGTTACTGAAACCGTAGCTGAAAAATTTACCGAAGTAAAGGAAGCGATTAAGAAGAAGGGTTCCGGGAAAACAACACCCGCAAAGAAAGCCGTTAAAAAAGCCGCAAAGAAAGTTGTAAAGGCGACTAAGAAAGTAAAACCGGTCGTAAAAAAAGCAGCGAAGAAAATTTCAAAGGCGGCAAAAAAAGTAACAGTACCTGTTAAAAAAGCAGCAACCAAAGTAGCCAAAAAATCACCTGCCCGCAAACCGGCTGCGAAGAAGAATGCACGAGGCAAATAAGATCATATCAGAAACTTTAAAACAATCAGAAAATACATAGGAGTCTATGTGTCCTCATAATGGATCATTTGTTTTATTGTAAATGCAGCCCATTTATCCGGCTTTCAATTAGAATATCTACTTGCTCATGCGAGGTCTTAATGCGGTCAAAATAAAAGATAATTTAATCAATGCAAGGGTAAATATTGGCGCTAACCCTATCTCAGGACAAAAATTCATATTGTAACATATACAAGTTATAAGTACATATACAGGATAATTCGAGCAATTAATAACTTTGAAATGCAGGTTCGGTTAATAGCAGGCAGCCGAAAGATTGTAGATTTAAAAATAGGAGGATGTCTAAAATGTCAGCTATTGACTGACGATTGAAATAGGAAGCATAACAATACGAAACATGTGACGAGGATTCAAATACATTTTCCAAAGTCAAAGTCAAGGCATTCCTGCCGATGGATATATCCGCATTGGTTAGTAAGAAGCTTGGTTTTACCAATAAAGAAATCCTCAACATTTTGATGGTGATGAGATTCCCACTTTCTTAGAAGGGGTAATAACATATTTTCCGTTAACAGTATTCGCTTCATCAAACACAGCCTAAGAACATAATTATGTTTATTACTGAAGGTATTTTATCAGCTTTGTAAGTAAAAAGGGAGTTGATTGTCATATACAGGTAATTTCCTATGTTGTTGCAGCGTTTTTTTTCTTCTCCTTTTTTTTTCTTCCCCACCAAATATAAAAACCTGTAACGGGTAGGCTGGCGCAAATGAGACTGCCAATAAAAGCAAGGATCTTTCCCGGCAGTCCGGCAATGCCGCCTGTATGGATATCGTAGTTCATTGAGCGGAGTTTGTGTCCGTTGTTTTCATCGGCAAAGGTTTCTGATTTTAACAGTTTGCCGGTGTACTGGTCGTACTGGTTGGAGTAGTAATCAAACCTGGAATTGCTGATAAACAGATTGATCACACCGGCAGAGTCTGCAGGTTTGGAAACAAAATATCTTTTTGCTCTCGGGTGTTCATGTTGCACCTGCACAAAAAGCTGGTCAAGAGAGGTTTTACCCAAAGCGTACTTTGTTGTATCTGATTTCATGGGTTGATCATGTTCATGCTGTACGCCCCCATTGGCAATCCATTGCACACTCTCGTCGAACCAGTCGAAGGTCCATACCAAACCGGTAAGCCCGAAAATGAGCGCAATCAGAAAGATATAAAATCCGGGAATACTATGCAGGTCGTAGTTCTTTCTTTTCCAACGCGTGCTGGTTTTCCATTTAAACCAAAAACGTTGTTTGGCAGCGGCTTTGTTTTTAGGATACCAGAGTATTAACCCACTGATGAGTGAGACAACGAAAATCAGGGTGGCTGTACCTACAATCGGTTGCCCGATCTCGTTAGTGAGTAACAGACTCCAGTGCAAACTCACCACAAATTCAAAAAACTCGAATGTCTTATCCTCCATAGCTACCACTGCAGCGGTGTAGGGATTTACATAAACGGTTCGATACAATTCAATATCCTGCCAGTACCAGATAGCGTTGCTGTTTTCTTTCGCTTTGTAAATGGTGAAGCGGCATGTTTCGTGCGGGGTATTAGGCATGGAAGCGCTCATCAGGGGATATTCTTTACCGATAGCGTTTTGTGCTGACTCCCAGATTTCGCTCAATGGCTTTTTTGGCGTGTTTTGTGGCTCCACATACAACCTGTGTTTGTAGACTACTGGTTCTATCTCTTCTATAAATGCATACAGGCAGCCGGTAATACCCAGTATAAAAACAACAATGCCCGAGGATAATCCCAGCCACAAATGCAGTTTGCCGATTGCTTTTTTGAATGTCATATACCGCTCGGATATTCGTGTTTTGAAGAGACTCTAAAAGTTGAATGTAACTGTTGTTTACTTTTTTGGCTTGATCCAAAAAAGTAAAAAAAAAGATCAAGTCTCCAGAAAAAAGGGCTAAAAATTTCAGAATTACGCTAGGCCAAAGAAGCTTACTATTATCCGTCTTCACAAATGTTGAACTAATACATCTTTGTGCAATAAAAACACAACTCAACATCTTCGCCGCTTAACGCTGCATTCCTCCATTTTCTTAACGCCTTTTTTCTGAGGACCCCTGCCGTACAAATTCTAAGTTTCTCTTTTCATCGTTTTATTTAAAACCTCAGGGTTAAATTGCCCGATATATTGAGTGGCATTTGTGGGTTACCCATCAAGTCCCAATATTTTTGATTGGTAAGGTTATTGAATTTTAACGCAGCGCGGAAACGGGTCTGTTCATAATAAACAGTTGCATCTATGAGTGTGTACGCCGGCGTTACAAACTCACTCCACGAAAAATAAGGTGCCTTATCGGAGTAGTTCCCGCCAAAACCAAAACCTAGTCCTTTCACAGCGCCCTGCAATGTATAGTTCAACCAGAAATTGCCTACGTTTTTAGGCATGCTGGCAACCTGTTTGCCAATCACTGCCTCATCGGTGGCTTTGGTGAACTTATTAGAGTTGTACGCATACCCTGCGATGATGTTGAGTCCTGCTATGGGATTCGCTGTCACTTCGGCTTCAAAGCCGGTACTCAATTGTTTGCCATCCTGTATAGCGGTATTGTCTGTTGCGTAGCGGATAGCATTGTCAATAGCGATGCGGTAATAACTCAAGGTAATATTCGCCTTCTTTTGAGCCGCTTCAATCTTTACGCCAAATTCCGTTTGCACCGCGTACATAGGATCTGGCATAAAAACTGACCCGCCGGGCTGCGTAATAGGCGCCTGGTTGCGGAATCCATTCATGTAGTTTCCGAACAACGCAACCTGGTCTTTTATTACCTGGTATACCAATCCCAGTTTGGGCGACAGAGAGG
Organism: Chitinophagaceae bacterium; assembly: GCA_016786785.1. Lineage (GTDB taxonomy): Bacteria > Bacteroidota > Bacteroidia > Chitinophagales > Chitinophagaceae > Flavitalea. The sequence goes on along the minus strand of JAEUVR010000390.1, from coordinate 4,460 downwards.
TTTGCTTGAACCCTTCCCATGTACCTACAGGTTTGCGTTGGTACCTGTCGAGCCGAAGGCTTAACATGGTATACAGGCGCTCTGCAATACTGATCACATCACTGGCATATACACCAACCGTTTCATAAGAAGGTGAGCCATAGCCACTACCAACCTCCAGGTTGGCATCCACCATCCCTTTGGTTACCGGATCAGGAAATTTGTTTTGTGAGATATCTACTGTATCGAGGTATCCCCAGTCTCTCATATAGGCATATTGAAACTGGGTACTAAAAGTGCGGTAATTAGCGCCTACCAGTAATTTATGTTTCAGTAGACCGGTAGAAAATTCACCGGTAAAATTTTGTTGGATGCTGGTTACATTTTCTGTGATAGGACCATATACCCATGTATCTCTTGCCGCTTCAGTGGGAGAGAACCATGTAAGACCCGGCTGATAATTTCTTTCTACATTTTGTAATGCGTAAGCGAACAAGGTGGTTGACTTCCAGTTGGGAGCAATATCATAGCTTATTTGTGTAAAAAGGCGGGTAGAATTGGTTTTGGAATCCAACTCATTATTAAACAGGTTCGCTTTATGTTCAAGCGGAATATCTTTGGTAGAGGCAAAGCCAGAGGATGGCAAAATATAATTGAGTGAGGCAAGTGTTCTTCTCCCACCCGTTAATTCAGCATCCAGTAATATATTCAGTCGGTTGTTAACTTTATAGGTAAGGCTGGGCGCTACCTGGTATTCGTTTGCAAAACCATAGTTCTGGAAACTGTTGCGCCTGCTGAACACTCCGTTCAGTCTCAGTAAAACTGTTTTCTCTTGGTTTAATACTGTATTTACATCTGCCGTTAAACGATGCTGGTTAAAGCTGCCTGCCGTATAACCGATTTCTGTCCGGTTGGTTTCAAAAGGTTTCTTGGTAACAATATTTACCACACCACCAAACGACGATACATCAGCACCGAACAGTGTACCCGAAGGACCTTTCAACACTTCAATTCTCTCCACATTACCCAGGTCTACCGTGGAGCGACCTGAATTCATTTCCATACCATTCCTTGAGCTGGCGCCCGTAGCAAAACCACGTGTGGTAATACTGAAACCGCCTGAAGGAAAATTGGCTACCACTGCACCGGTCGCATTGCGCAACGCTTCGCGTACATCAGTGGCTACCTGTGCCCTGAGTATCGGCTGACCGATCACAGAATATACCTGGGGGTTCTCCAGGTTTTTCAATGGCATACGCGCTACATATTCTGTTTGTTTGTTAGTAATTTTTGGGGAACCAAAATTTACGATTACTTCCTCCAAAGTATTGGCATCTTCTTGTAAAACAATCGCTATCGCAGTTGTATGACCGCTGCTTATGGTAACAGTTACCTGCTGAGTAGCCAGCCCGGTATAACTAGCTGAAATGGTTTGTGTGCCTTCGTTGATTCCATTCAACTCAAACTCGCCTTCGGCATTGGTAGAAGTACCACGCATACTGTTGCTAACGGTAATGCTCACCCCTTGGGCAGGTTGACCATCGGAAGTAGAGACTTTACCTTTAATTTTCCCTTTTCCCACCAGTTGTACAGCTACCTGTTTGCCATTGCGGGTAAGCTTCAATTCACTTTGTGCGGCTATTTCATTTAACACTTTTTCAGGGTTGGTGTTGGTGGAAGACAGTCCGATGATTTTTTCGAGCTGTTTTCCTAAACGGGTGTATACAAAACTGTAGCCCGCTTTTTGCTCCAGCTCTTTAAAAATTTCGCCTACAGTGAGTGTATTTTTACTAAGCTGTATAGGTTCTTTATCATTTACCTGTGCTGTGGCGGAAACTGCTACTATCATCAATAAAAGGAAGAAATATTTTTTGAAAAGTATGGGCATAACATGCGCTGCGTTACTGAAAACGATCATTTTTTTATGGATTGATTTGGTTTGGTGATTTATTTTGAGACTTGTATTACATTATCTTTTTTATTGAAATGGATACCGGATGCCAGTTCTAACATATGCAGTACCTGATCTAACGATTCGCTGCTGAAAGCGGCAGTGAGTGGTATTCTTTTAAGCTGCTGATCTTTTATGTCGAACCTTGTGTTGTATTTCAACTCGATTTGTTGAAGTGCGGATTCCATCGGCGTATCCCGGAAAATAATTTTGTCTTCTGTCCATGCCATTGCTATTGTTGTATCGGCGGGCACAATATTGATCACTTTCCGCAATGCTGTATCGTATATGATCTGCTGGCCGGGGTGCAACAGATATTGATTGCCATCTGCAGTAGTAAATGCAATTTTTCCTTCAGTAAGGGTTATGATTGTATGATGATATGCTCCTCTGAGATTTACGTTAAAGTGAGTACCCAGCACTTTAATTGATGCATCTAGTATATTTACCTGAAACGGACGTATGCTGTCTTTGGCAATTTCAAAATAAGCTTCACCCCGTACCAGTTTTACAATTCTTTCTTTACCGGAAAATGATGCGGGATATTCCAGCGCCGAACCCGCATTCAATCTTACCACGCTGTTGTCTGCTAACATCATTTTTTTCTGCTCGCCATAGTTTGTGTTTGACTGTTTTAGCTGTGCAACTTTTTCAGTTGTTATGGTTTGTTTGCTGAATAATACCCAGGCTGCTGCAGAAAGTACAATAACAAAACAAGCTGCCGTCATCCATATATTTCTGCTGGTGAAAAACCTGACGGAGCTGGTTGTTTCCATATGGCCGGCAATATGACTCCAAATCTTTTTTTCCTGTCGGGATGCCATTTCCGCTGATCCGGGATATACTTCTGAATCTGTATCGCCTTCTGCCAACCAGTTCTCCACCAGCACTTTTTCTGGCATAGTACATGTCCCTTGCTGGTATTTCCGCAATAATTCAGGCGTAACTTTTTCCATTTAATGATGGCTTACAGGTTAATAGTAACATGAAGAAAAGATTTCCCTAAGTGGGCGCAAAATATTTCATTCGTAGATTCGTGGCGGCAAATCAGAGAAACCCTGAAAAAAGATAGGAGAGTTTTGCTTTCAGGAATTTTTTAACGTAAGAAACATGGTATTCAACCGCTTTTTCAGAGATGTCGAGTGTTTCAGCAATTTCCTTGTTGGTATGATTGGTGTGCTGTCTTATCATAAAAATTTTTCCGCTCTGTTGCGGAAGTTCGCTGCTATATTGTTGAATACTACTGTTCAGTTCCCTGAAAAGAATTGTTTCTTCGGTTGAATTGTCGGTTTCCGCTACAGGGAGATTTTTGAAAAATTGTTGTTTTGTGGATTTTGCCCGGTAGTAATTAAGCACCTGATAACGGGCAGCTTTGGTCAGGTAGTTTTCAGGCGATTGAGTAAATTCTAGTTTTTGTCGGCGTTTCCAAACGGAGAGGAAAATTTCCTGGGTCATCTCTTCTGCATCTTCACGACTGCTTGTGTAATGATAGCAAATAGCATATACTTTCTTCCAGTATCTGGTATATATATCGGTGAAAGCAGTTATATCCATTTTCATGCCTTTCCAAAATTAAAGTAGAGCAATATTATATCTAATTCAGTCAAATGGTTTACGAAATAAGTAATTATACTGCGGAACTATATATTCCTCAACCAATTTGGGTTGCCTGTTTTTTATAATATTGGTTGAATGCTGGTTAAAAATTACAAAAGTGATCTTTGGTTTGCTGTAACTGTTGTATTTGGAAAGGGGCGGTAGCTCATTTTCTAAACCAGGTTAATTTCAGATTTTTTCCTTGAATGCGTTAATACCGCCGTTGGCTACTCATAATATTAGCAATTGTCCTCTGGAACAACCGTTTGGCAGATTTATCATAACATTTCTGTTTGTTAACGATTTTGTTAACCTTTTGCAATGCCACAGTGTAAGGGAAGATAGAAAAAACAATAAAACCCTTACTGAGTAAAGGTTTTATCTTGCTCCCCCTTCAGGACTTGAACCTGAGACCCTCTGATTAACAGCCAGAACCAACCAAAGCAATCTTATGCACTTTAATTTTAGACAAGGCGGGTAAGGTCATATTAAAATCGCTTAACTTAATTATATCAAAGTTCTTTAAACTTTCCGGGGACTTTTGTTTGCAAATTTTGAAAAACGAGGGATTGAGCGTAGAAAACACAAAGTAAAAAAGCGCTATATGATAAGTCTAAAAAAGTTGTTGAAAACAAAAAGCGCTGATCCGCCTATCGAATCAATTCCTTTATAAGTTTTTGAAAATCAGTGACCCTGTCAGGATTATTGACATGATCCTCTCACGTTGAGCTTACTCAAAGCCTTACACGCATTCGACGTATGGGCATTTTCATTTTTTCGCTTATGAAAGCAGGCTTTCAACGCTACAAAATAAAAATGCCCTTCCAACTTCGTTGGAAAGGCATTTGTGACCCTGTCAGGATTCAAACCTGAAACCTTTTGATCCGTAGTCAAATGCTCTATTCAATTGAGCTACAGGGCCTGTAGTAAGAAT
>JAEUVR010000347.1 GCA_016786785.1 Chitinophagaceae bacterium | reverse complement strand
TTTGCCGCGGTGCTTCTTGGTGAGCGGGCTCATCTCTACCGGGTAGTCGGTAATAAATGTAGGTTGTATAAAATGTTCTTCGCACCTGGCGCTGAAGATCTCGTCGACCAGCTTGCCCACGCCCATGGACTTGTCTGCATGGATGGACAACTGCCGGCAGACATCTCTCAGTTGCTCCTCGTTCATTCCGGAAATATCAATGCCTGTATATTGTTTGATGGCATCGTACATGGTTATGCGCTGATATGGCGCCTTGAAGCTGATCTCCTTGCCATCTACTACAGCGATAGCGCTTCCGTTAGTGGCGATCGCCGCCGCTTCCAGCAACTGCTCGGTAGTGTTCATCATCCATAGATAATCCTTGTACGCCACATAAAATTCCAGCACCGTGAACTCGGGGTTATGGGTACGGTCCATCCCCTCATTCCGGAAATTCCGGCTGAACTCATATACCCAGTCGAACCCGCCGACAATAAGCCTTTTCAGGAACAGCTCATTGGCGATCCTCAGGTATAGAGGCATGTCAAGCGCATTGTGATGCGTGATAAAAGGCCGCGCCGCTGCCCCGCCGGGTATGTTCTGTAATACCGGCGTATCTACTTCCAGCGCGCCCTGGTTGTTCAGGAATTCGCGTATCGCATTGATCATCCTGGTCCTCCGGATAAAGGTCTCTTTTACCTGGGGGTTGATGATCAGGTCGGCATACCGCTGGCGGTATTTAAATTCGGGATCCGTAACAGCATCAAAGGTTTCTCCTTCCTTTTCCTTGACGATGGGCAGGGGCTTTAAGGATTTCGACAACAGGGTAAAGGAGTGGACATGCACAGAGATCTCCCCGGTGCGGGTGGTGAACACAAAGCCCTTCACGCCAATGATATCGCCGATATCGCTGAGATGCTTCCATACCTTATCGTACAGGCTCTTGTCTTCCCCGGGAGCAATATCGTCCCTTTTTATATAGAGCTGTATCTTCCCGGAGCTATCCTGCAATACGGCAAAAGAGGCTTTTCCCATATCCCGGACGCCCATGATGCGGCCCGCGAGGCATACCTCGGCAAAATCGGCCTTATTCTCTTCTTCCTTATAGTTTTGCTTAATATAAGCAGCAGATATATTCACAGGGAATAAAGCTGCCGGATAGGGGTCGATGCCCATCTGCTGCAGCTCCTTTAGTTTCTCCCTCCTGATAATCTCCTGTTCGGATAAATGCATATTTCAAAAATTGAGAAGCAAAAATAGCTGATTTCTACAAGGACTGTGTACAACAGAAATTTTGTTATACCTTTTTGCCCAAATTCAACTTCAATCATCTTATTATCTTATTATGAAAAACAGATTATGGACCGCGGCATTAGCCTTGTTTATATTTACCGGTTGCGATACCTTATCAGGACTGCAAACAGTGGGCGGAACCGGCGGCGGACCGGTTACCCAGTCCGAAGCGGGCGAAGGCATCCGCGAAGCGCTATCCCAGGGCATCGCCAAAGCAATATTAAGCCTGAACAAACAAGATGGTTTCTTTGGAAACCAG
>JAEUVR010000342.1 GCA_016786785.1 Chitinophagaceae bacterium | reverse complement strand
CCTTCATGAACCCTTTCTCCGATTACGCGTTGGATAATGAATCGGCTAACAAGGAGCTGCGATACCTGAGGATCATCTCTGAGAAGACCAGGACCTATTCCGAGATTATCCGCTCGGCTTATCGCCGGGCCAATAACATGGCTGCTTACCCGGATAATGAGTTGTCCAGGCAACTGCAGATCGTGGCCAGGCTGATCCAGGGAGGATTAAAAACAAAAGTGTATGCGGTATCTATCGGCGGTTTTGATACCCACAAAAAGCAGGTTAATGCCGGCGATACCACTACAGGTATGCATGCTAAGTTGATGAAGGAGCTTTCCTCCTCCGTATCGGCATTCCAGAAAGACATGGAACTGATGGGTCACGAGGACCGGGTGATGGGAATGACTTTTTCGGAGTTCGGCCGAAGGATAAAATCCAATGCCAGCATGGGCACCGACCATGGCACGGCTGCGCCGCTGGTTTTATTCGGTAGACATGTTAAGAAAGGAGTACTGGGAGCCAGTCCCGAAATACCGGCCAGCGTCGAGACTGATACCAATCTGCCTTTCCAGTATGATTTCCGGAGCGTATATGCTTCGGTGTTGGAAAAATGGTTCTGCGTACAGCAACCCACCCTCGATACGCTGCTACTGAAAAACTATCAATCGCTGCCCCTGATCAGCGCCGTACCCTGCGGCGGAGAAGAGGAGATCGATGAAAATAATGAGCAATCCCAGGGCATGGAGCTGAAAATGACGCCCAACCCCTTCCACGGCAGCGGCGCCATACGGTTCACCATAGAAGGCGGGTTCACCGTCATACAGTTGATCAGCCCCCTGGGACGCGTGGTGAAAGTCTTCACGCGGCAGGAATATGCGGCAGGCAGCTATACCGTTTACTTCAGCGACGAGAACCTGGCTGCAGGCATCTATTTCCTGCGATTGCAGAACGGTCCCTTCCAGAAAGTGATCAGCGTGATGAAGGCGAAGTAAGGGACGGGAGAGCATACGCGCTATTATACGAGGGCCCTCCACCGTTGGATGCTTTTTGCATGCAATGGCTTGCTTTTTTTATAGTTATTTTTGCCTTTAGTATGTTGATTCTGGTTACTGCTTGGCGGCAGTCGCGGAATTAGCAATCTTAATGTTGATTCTAATGGCATGTAGACTATGGATTTAAACACACTGTATTCGGAAAAAAGAGTGGGTAAGGATAACCCAACAAACAATACTGAGATAAGGACTGAATTTCAAAGAGATTTTGACAGGATCATATTTTCCTCGGCTTTTAGAAGACTTCAGAATAAAACGCAGGTGTTTCCGCTTCCCGGGAGCGTTTTTGTCCATAACAGGTTAACGCATTCTCTCGAAGTTGCGTCGGTCGGCCGTTCCCTGGGGACTTCCATCGGGGAGTTTATAGCGAAGAAATATGCCGCGGAACTTTCGGACGATAGTAAAGAATTCTACCGGTATAGCCTGTACAATGTGATCGCTTCCGCCTGTCTTTGTCATGATATTGGCAACCCGGCCTTCGGCCACTCCGGCGAAGATGCGATTGCAAGTTATTTTAAGAAAAACGAGGATTCTTTAAAGCAGCATTTTACTGAAAAGCAGTGGAGCGACTTTGTGAATTTCGAGGGAAACGCAAATGCAATAAGGATCTTAACGCAGCAACAGAAAGGCAAGTCGGAAGGAGGAATTAAACTTACCTATTCTACGATTGCTTCAATTGCAAAATATCCCTGCGAATCGTCGGCCCGGGACGAAAATTTCATACATCGGAAAAAGTTTGGGTTCTTCCAATCTGAGATCAAGACATTTATAGACGTCGCAACAAAGGCCTCTATGATCAGGGACGATTCGAATCCGCTGGTTTACCGTCGACATCCGTTTGTATGGCTGGTCGAAGCCGCCGACGATATATGCTACAACATAATTGATTTGGAAGATGCGCACAGGTTGGGCATCATAGAAAATTCTCAATGCATACATCTCCTGAAATCTTTGATCGGGGGCGTTGGTATTGATAATATTCCTAAAATTGAAGCGCAGTTAGATAAAATAACGGATAAGAATGATAAGATATCTTACCTGCGGGCGAAGGCGATACATGCTTTGACTACGGAATCACAAAGGATCTTTACGAATAGTTTTGATTCTTTTGTAAACGGAACAGCCGACAAGTCTCTTTTTGATAGGATAAAAGAAAGCTATCCCGCGCTGCAAGAGATTGTTTCGTTTTCGTATGAAAATATTTATAATCACCGATCTGTCGTCGAAATTGAAAACGCAGGTTACAATGTAATGTATAATCTGCTTTCTCATTTTGTGACTCCGGTGATCATTGAAAAACAAAATCGGACAAAATCAGATCAGAAAGCGTTAAGGCTTGTCCCGCAGCAATTCATCTACGACGATCAGGATAAATATCAGCGGGTGTTGGGAATTCTTGATTATGTATCCGGAATGACGGACAACTATGCAACCGATCTATATCGAAAGATCAAAGGAATAGATATAGGCATGACGATTTAGGTATTAAACTGCGGAGTCTGGGCGTGATTCAATGTCGTCTGCGTTTGAGGAGAGGAGTAAGGGGGTATAGACGATATGCGAGAAAGTCGGAAGCTTTATTTATTTGATAAGATAAACAAATGGAAAATGCTTTATCAACAACAATAGTCCAGGGATTTTCTTAATAATTTAACCATCAAATGAGCATGTATTTCAGAAGCTATATATCGGCTGTTATTATTATTATTATATCTTCTACAACATCAAAATCACAAACCGTTAATCAGAATATGGGATGGTTAATGCTGGTGAATAATACAAAGTTCAGCGATAAATGGGGAATGGCATTAGATGTGCAGGCGCGTTCTCAGAATGAATGGCGCGGCGTGCGGAACGTGCTATTCAGACCCGCAATCACCTATTTTACGGGAAAGAACGCCAACCTTTCGCTTGGTTATTTATATACGGTAACGTATTTGGAAGAGGGCGCCGCCAGGGAGAGTCTTACAGAAAACCGCATTTTTCAGCAATTTGTAGCTAACCATAAATTGTCCTCTATTTTTGTGGCTCACCGCTTCCGGTTGGAGCAAAGGTTTATCGAAACAGTGGACGACGATATATTTTCTCAACGGTTCCGGTATTTCTTTCGTTTGATACAGCCGCTACGAAAAGAACAAGATGGTTTTGCAGAAGGTTTTTTTGTTGCCCTTCAAAACGAAACCTTTCTTCATATTCAAAATGAAGAAAAGCTAAACGGTAGTTTGTTTGATCAAAACAGGGTCTATGGGGCTTTCGGATATAGATTATCTCCAAAATTGGATTTAGAAATGGGATATCTAAATCAATATTCCAAAAACAGAAACAATAGAACAGTGAACGATGTTGTACAATTAGCGGTTTATACGCGTTTTTAGCGAGCGGTATTTTGGGCGCTAAGAAGGATTTTTTACCAGCAATACACAAAGTTGTAAGCAAGTCGTGGAATATAAGGAGCTCGTTATTTAATAGCCTATTAAAACGCGAATTGGAAATTGGCAGCTATTGTCAATTCCGGTTTGGAAAATGACAGCGATAAAGAAATTACAGCTGTTGTAGCGCATGCCGGCCATGATCCGGTCGTCCGTGCGCTTGCCTTTGACGTTCCGTTTATATGCATTTCTATGGGTAGAGACCGCTTTTGTTTTACCGGAGTAATGAAGGGTATTGTTTAGGATCGTATTAAACTGCCGGCGTTCATCTCAACGGTTGATCTCTTTAAGCGCTTCATGATAATAATGTTGATCTTGAGCCCGTAACTTTTCCGAGAATTCCTGCAACGCCTTTTTTGATTCCGGAGAGCCGATAGCTTTGACGCGTTGGATAGTAAACAACAAGACGTTGGGGATTTTCGCATTCATGGCCAGGTCGAGGGAACGGCTAATGTTGTCCTTAACCATTGGCTCAAAAGCATACCATAACATCAGGGGGATGTTGTGATCGTCTTTATCTTCTTCGCGCTGGTATAAGGCTGCGATAATATCCCAGGCATTGTTGATCCTGGAATGCTGCAATGCCGAAGCAAGATATAATCGGACCAATGCGGAACTGTCTGTTTTAGCAAGCGTAAGCAGTTGTTCTGCTGTATTATCGGAAATGCCGCCGTCCTCATTTAATAACTGAATCGCCCAACTCCGCAGGTATTCGTTTTCGTGGGATAATAATTCCGCTAGCTCCGTCTCGGACAAACCCCTGGTTACGTGCAAGGCCCAGAGCGCCCTTAGTTTGCGGGTAATATCCGGATTTTGACGCAGTATTTCTTTTAACGCCGTATGCGTTGCAGTATTGGGTCCGCGTTGCTGCAAAATAAGCCTGGCTTGCCTCACATACCAGTCGTTCGGGTGGAGTTGGTAATTTGCCAGTTCCATATCCGTTGCCTTGGAAAGATCTGCTTGTACAAACTCATCCTTGTCATTGCTGATCCGGAAAATGCGTCCCATCGTCTTATCGTGTACATCAGGGTTCGGGCTGTGGCATTGATTTTTATCATACCAATCGATCGCATATACCGAGCCGGTAGGCCCGTACCTGAAATTTAGCCACTGCGACCAGCTATCGTTGGTCAGCAGGAAGTCTTTTCCATGCGCCCCTGCGTATCCGGATCCTTTCCTGGAAAGTTTGTCGATATTCACCCGGCTGCCGTGGATATTATTCATAAAAATATCATTCCGGTATTCCGCCGGCCAGTTGTTGCCGCCCAGGTAGATCATCGCGCCAACGTGAGCATGGCCGCCTCCTTTTGCCCCTGATCTTAAATTGCCGGCATGCGGACCGTTATTTCCTTCCCAATGCACGTGGTCGGCTATTGTTTTAATATCGTCATAGGTATACGCCGGATGAGGGTTGGATTGCCGGACATATCTTGCTCCCTGAATAATATGATACAAATGTGGGATAACGCATGCTGTTATAAACGGATGTCCGTAATCATTAAAATCAATACCCCATGGATTGCTGGTTCCTTCGGCAAATAGCTCAAACCTTTTAGTAATCGGGTGTAATCGCCAAACGCCTGCATTAAATTTCACGCGTTCACTATCGGGCGCGCCCGGACGTCCTACAAAAGACTCGGTGAAAACGCCCTGTGTGCCGTATAACCAGCCATCGGGCCCCCATTGAAAAGTATTTAGCGTTTCATGCGTATCCTGATAACCCCAGCCATCAAGGATCGTTTGTGCAGGACCAGCCGGCTTATCGGTTTGAGGGTCTATAGGAATAAATAAAAGATAAGGAGGAGCGCCCAGCCACACGCCTCCCATGCCCACCTCAATGCCGCTAACCAAATTAAGCCCATCAGAAAATAATTTCTTTTTATCAAGGGTTCCATTGCCGTCGGAGTCTTCGAATATCCATATTTTATCCTGTCCCTGACCTTCCGGCGCGCGGACAGGATAGGTATGAGACTCTACTACCCAGAGTCGTCCTTTCCAGTCCATCGTAAAAGCAATGGGTTTAACGATATCAGGCTCGGAGGCGGCAAGGGTAACAGAGAATCCCGGAGGCAGCGTCATTACCTCGGCCGCCTTTATTCCGGAAAGCCCGGCATGAGGAACGATATCCAGCGGCGGGAGGGTAACAATATCCGAGGGCTTAAGTTCATTCGGAAATACGGGTCTCTTGGTATGAAACCTGAAGTCATCAAAACTCAGATGCGCCGATTCAGTATCTTTTATATATGGTATGGTGGAGATGCCGGTTTCATTATCCACCAACCTGATGTATATCATTTTATTCAGCAGCTTTCTGAGGTCGACCACTACCGGTCGAAGGTTGAATCTTCCTGATCCGCTGATTTGAAAAAATACGCTATCGTTGTCGGCAAGCGCCAGTTCCACCCTGGTATCCTGTAAGGATCCCCCGGAAACCCTGAATGACGCATAAGGAGAGCGGACTTTAAAAGAAACCGAAGTAAGCGACCCAACCCGTTTGTAATTTTTTGTTCCTCCGCTTGTCACAAAATAACGTCCCGTTGCTGCGAGAGTCACGCCCTTTTCGTAGTAAGGCGAAGGCATTTTCGAGACCCTAAAAGAATCTCCTTGTACCGACCAGTCGCTCAGGTTGCCGGATTCGAATCCAAAGTTCAGGGCTCTCCCGTTTAAAACAGCCGGCAGACCCTTGTCTACCTGTACAGCCTGCACATCTCCATCCGTTACTACCAGGCTGCCGACCATGCCTGCAGCGCGGTGCCCCGGAATAGTGCAGAAATAAGTATCATTCTCCTTTGCAATAAATGTGATGCTGGCAACGGTTCCTTTTTCGATCAGCGTAGCGCTTTTTATTTTTGCTTTTTCCAGCGCTATATCATGGGTCATTCTTTCGCCGTTAACAATTTGTATGAGCACCCGCTCTCCTTTTTTTGCCCTGAGGACCGGGTTGCGCGTTCCATCTTTTGTTATGTAGCCGAGCATTGTCGCTTCCAGGATATATGTGCGGTCGATCTTTGACGCTGGTTTTGGCTGGACCGTTTGAGCATTGCTGGTATGCAGGGAAAATATTATACAGTATACAGTGAACAAGAAAGCAGATGAACTTTTCATAAAGTTTAGGTAGTTAATAAGCGCTTAAGGAATTTCTGTGATAAAAATATCTTTGAATGCCGCTTCGGCCTTTCCCCCGCCATGTATTTGCAGGGCGATAAGGCCAGATTGTGGTATTGAATTATCCGTTTCCGTATAATCAATGGTTTCTGTTCCATTGAGCAATATGCGGATTCTCCCGGCGTTGGCGCGAACCTCATAGGTATTCCAGGAATCGCGTTTCAGGATTTTTTTGATTAATGCGGTATCGGCGTATGCCAACACCTTGTTGCGGCGGGATTCATCATAAAGGCAGCCCCAGTAACCATCTCCAAGGTCTGCCTGGTAGCCGGTCATTTCATATTCAGGGTCCTTTATACGCTGACTATGAAACTGCACTCCGCTATTGATAAACCCTTCATTGCCCGAAAGCTTGAATTTCAACTGCAGTATAAAATTTGTATAGGTTTTGTGGGTAGCGATAAATTGATTGTTCGGCACGTTCTCCTTTAATGAGCCCCCGATGAGTTCGCCATTGGTTATTCTCCAGGCGTTCAGCGTATCTCCCTGCCAACCGGTAAAGGTCTTGCCGTCAAATATTTTTATCTTTTTTTGCGGTTGAGCGCCGCAGGCGCCAATAAAGCAGGCGATGACTACCAGGAATACAAATCGCTGAGCATACATATTTACAAGTCTTTTAATCATTAGATAGCCTTTAAAGCCTGCGCAATAAAAATTTTAATGCCTAAGCGACAACCCTTAAAGCCTGCGCAATAACTCTTGCAGCCTGTACACAAATATCTTTATTCTATTTTCCGGATTATTACTGAATTTTATCAAAAAATGACTGAATGATGTCATTTTTTGAACATAATTAATAATTTGCATGACATATTAACGAATATTGAGACAGCCCGTTTACAAGTCTGATATTACAGATTCAAGGATTTTTGTCATTCAACGACTGGCGCAGAAGCATTTTTATCCAGCCTTGCATGCACATTCCGAATACCAGCTTTTCCTTGCGCTGCAAGGATCGGGCGCCAGGTTTATTGGGGATAGCATCAATGTTTTTGGTCCCGGCGAACTAACGTTTATCGGCCCTAATATTCCTCATTTATGGAGAAGCGATCCGGTATATTTTAAGAAAAAAAGCAGGCTGAAATCTACAGGGATCGTCATTTATTTCAACTGCCGTTTCTTTGACGAGCATATCGCTTCCAAAGAGGAAATGATTACCCTTCAGAACCTATTGATAAGATCTCAACGGGGTATTGATTTTTATGGCGAAACGCGTAACGCGGTCAGTGAGATGATGAAGGCTTTGGTAGCGAAAAAAGGAATAAAGAGCGTCGTCCTGCTATTACAGATACTGGAGATCCTTTCTACTTCTAAGCATTACCATTATATCTCTTCAACTACATACAACAAGGTTCCCGACAGGGAGGAAAGCGAAAGGGTTAACCTGGTATATGAATATGTGCTGGATAATTTCCGGCACAAGATCCGGCTATCTGAACTCGCCGGAATATTATGTATGACCCCCACCTCCTTCAGCCGGTATTTTGCGGGGAAACACAACAAATCATTTTCATCATTTGTAAGTGAAATAAGAATACAGCACGCTTGCAGGTTGCTTACGGAAACTAATGATTCGATTGCGGATATTGCCTATGAATGCGGGTTTAATACCATTTCTAATTTTAATACCCAGTTTAAAAAAATAGTGGGGAGCGGCCCGCTTAGGTTCAGGAAAGAGGGCGTGTAATAAAAGCATTTTATCATAAAGAATGGAGCGTCCAAAATTCAGGGATACCTTGGTTGGCCCCTAAACTCAAAGTCGGTATTGATTTTTGTAGAAAGCAGGAGCTTATACTGCGCGATTTAAAATCTCATACCTGTGTAACTTATCATCAGCGACTGGCAGCAGAGAATAATTAGCCCGGTATCAATTATTTATTTACTTATGGGAATATGAACTTACTAGTCCTTCAGCATGTACCTTTAGACACGCATTGCGGTTAGTTAGTAAATTACGCATATATCTCTTCAGGAATAACAAATCAGCTAGTTTGCCAAGAACTCCCAGCGGCGACTCATATTCAAATTCATCTATCATCAGGATATTTGCTCTCTGCGCGATAAAGAGATGCTTGTGTTTCATTTTCTTGAATGGGCCGCGTATCATTTCATCAGTGAAGCTATAGGGTGGATCCATCTGGGTGATCTGACTGGTCAAATGCCACCATATGCCCAGGTGCCTGGCTCTCCAGGTCACGGTTTCGTTTAGGCTGATTAGGCCGGAAGTCCGGCCAGCCACAGCCTTTTCACCGGAATGAGCCATGCTTTGAGTATGGATATCGATGTTTCGACTGGCGTCAAAACAGTCCGAAAGGCGGGCATTAATAAGCGTTTCTAGTTGAATCAGCGGCATGGGTCATAGAAGGAAATCGCTACTCAAAGATTTTCGGGTTTTCATCTTAAAAATAGGAAATTTGTTTATAGATGCCATTTACCTTTGCTCATCCTGCAATCGTTTTACCTTTGGCCAGGGCATCCTCCAGATACTTTTCGCTTACGGCATTGGTTATTGGCAGCATTATTCCTGATTTCGAGTATTTCCTTCGCGCAGAAATATACAGCGCCTACAGCCATACGGTAACGGGATTATTGTATTTCGATGCGCCTGTTGGGTTGATTGTTTATTTGGCGTTTGTATATATTGTTCGTATGCCTTTGCTGATTCACCTGCCTGAGTATTTTCGTGAGCGATTCAACAGTTCGTTTTATCAAATGCGCTGGAGGGTAGTTGTTGGTTCTATCTTGATTGGCGCTGCCTCTCACTTGATATGGGATAGCTTTACCCATAGAACAGGATATATAGCTCAGCTTATGACATTCTTGCAAAAGAGTGTTATTATCGGTGATTATCCTGTCCCGATATTTAAAGTTATGCAACATGGGAGTACCTTGATGGGTCTGTTGGTCATCATTGTTGTCATTGGACAATTGCCCAGGCATGCGGGAAATCCAGGTAATCATATTGCCTATTATTGGCTTATCGCGTTTGCCGCCTTTTCGATCTGCTTAGGTATTCGTTATTTTAACGGTGATTTTACTACCATAGGCGATTATGTTGTGGCATCCATCGCGGGAGCGCTGTTAGGTGTTTTTATGGCGTCAGTTTATTATCGTATCAGATTTTTATATGGACGAATTATTTGAGTTGCCGGTTGATTATAAGGGGGGCGAAATTGTTTTGCCAGGAAAATTGGTAAGAAGAGGTTATAGTTATCGATTACACATTAGCGTTGAAGAAGTAGATGTCGTCTTTGAGCCAGATGAGGAGCGGAATTTTCGCGCGATAATTGACAATCCGGATTTGCAGGGAAAAATCAATATTGATTTGGTTCGCGCGATCGGGGAAGCGCTTGATAAGATCTTTCGATAAAAAAGTCCTGCCGGAATTGTCCGAGCAGGGCTTTTACTTACTGCTTTTTATCTATTAAGGATTGGCTTACTTATCAGCCGAGACGGTCCTGGACGTAGTTGCAAAATCAACATATTTGTATTTATTGTCCAGTATCGAACGTTCAAGCGCGACTTTATAAATGCCGCCGTTA
>JAEUVR010000106.1 GCA_016786785.1 Chitinophagaceae bacterium | reverse complement strand
CAGCCTGCCAATGATCTTGCGTTTTGTTTCGGGGTCGGCTTTTCCCTGTAACTCGCGGTAAAATATATTTTTCGCGTCAACGCCTTTGACGGCCAGCCCGATCTTATCGTAAGCGTCGAGCACCTGTTGGTATTCGTTTTTTCGTAAAACGCCATTGTCGACAAAGATGCCCGAAAGATTGCTGCCAATGGCTCTGTGAATTAGCGTGGCGGCGACTGTCGAGTCCACCCCGCCGCTTAGCGCCATGATCGCTTTACGGTTCCCGATCTGGCTTTTAAGCGCGTTTACGGTATTGGTGATGAAATGGGCCGGCGTCCAACTTTGGCTGCAGCCGCATATCAGCGTTAAGAAATTCTTCAATATTTTTTTTCCTTCAACGGAATGATATACTTCCGGATGGAACTGAACGCCATATAACGGATGGGCGCCGCCATTCATTTTGAATGCGGCAAAGGGAATATCCTCTGTGGCGGCCAGCACTTCAAACCCTTCCGGCATCTGCAGTACGGAATCGCTATGGCTCATCCATACTTCCGAAACGCCCGCAACGTCTTTGAGCAGGATATCGTCATTTTTCTTTTGCATCAGCGCCCTTCCATATTCGCGTTTGGCGCTTTTGGCTACCTGGCCGCCGAATTGTTTTGCGGCAAGCTGCGCGCCATAACAGACGCCCAATACGGGCAGGCGCCGCTGGATCGACAGGATATCTACGTCGGGAGCGTTCGCATCATTCACAGAGAATGGCGAACCGGATAAAATAACCCCTTTCAGGGAATCGTCAAAATGGATTGGCTGGCGATAGGGCGTGATCTCGCAATATACGTTAGCCTCTCTTACTGCTCTGGCTATTAACTGGGTATATTGGCTGCCGAAATCGAGAATTAAGATCTTTTCCGTCATGGTCGTGCGAAGGTAAAGAAATAGATCTATTGCTCATAAATCTACATACCGTATCCTGATCCAGATATCCCTGTTCCTTCCCTTATCATCTGTACAGGAGATCTTGACCGAACCTTCTTCGGGGATAAAAAACTGAACTTCATTTGGTTGACCGGCTTTATAGAACCGGTTGTTGATATGCCAGTATATTTTTGCCGCATCATTGCCTGGCCGGCATTTTAATTGAAGGGGCTCGGGGTTTTTCCTGCTGATCAGGTATTCCGACCCGTTCCTCGGCGATAAGATCGAGGGTTGCCCGTCGCGGAATATTCTTTCACAATCGGGGTTATGAGGAGGGATCTTTTCATAGCTTATCTTACGTTCGTCGAAGTACAACTGCATTTCGGGGAGGATGGTCCTGAACAGCTTTTTTTTATATCCTGCCGCAGGCAGGCAGCTTCTGCAATAAGATATCTTCTCATCGGCCGACACCATTATTTCCTGCATATGATTACAAATGCGGGCAGGGGATTCCAGGGGGATAAAATAATCTGTCGCCAGGTTCTGGCAATATTCTCCGGGTATCATTCCCGTTTCGGAGCATACCTGCCGGATATCGCAATCGTCAGGCTGGCTAAACCATTCCTGGTCGGAGTCGTAGTCGATCGCGTTGAATATCCTGAATAATAATGGCGTGGCAATATCGGCGCCGCTCAATTCCGGAACGCCTTTCCCGGAAAAATTACCCGACCATACGCCAACGGTGAAGCGTTTGTTGTAGCCTATGCTCCAGGCGTCGCGCCGGCCGTAGGAAGTGCCGGTTTTCCAGGCGATCTTAGGCATGTGTTCCGTGCTCTGCCAGTTGAGGGGGAAATCGGGCCGGTTCACTTTGGAGAGTATCTCATTGATCATAAAACTGGCCGCAGGGCTCAATACAGGATAGGGGCGGTCTGCCGACCGCTCTTTTAAAAATCCCGGCCGGGTATACAAGCCCTCGCTGGCAAATGCGGCATACAGCCCGGTAAGTTCTTCCAGCGTGGCGCCGCAGCCGCCCAGTATCATCGACAGTCCCAGCTTTCGCTGGTCCTTCCTGACCTGCTGAAAATTACAGGAAGCCAGGCTGCCGATCAACTCATCTTTTCCCAGCAAGGCCAGGCTTTTTACGGCGGGTATGTTCAGCGAGCGCTCAAGAGCATATTGCAGGGTTACATATCCGTTGAATTGTTTATCGAAATTTTCCGGCGCATAACCATCATAGTTAATGCCCACGTCGTTGATCACCGACCTGGGCGTAAACAATCCTTTGTCTATACATTTCCCATAGGCCAGCGGTTTCAGGAGGCTTCCGGGCTGGCGTATCGCCGCGGCGCCGTTGACCTGTCCGCCGTCGACCGTGTCCGTAAAATCGTCCGAGCCGAGGTAGGCGATTATTTTTTTTGTTTGATTATCGATGACGACGACCGCCGTATGCATAATGTTTTTTAATCGCAGGCCCCTGGAATAGTCCGATGCGAGCTTTTCTGTTTTTAGCTGGATATTCATGTCGATGGCCGACTCGATGACCGGCCCTTCGTAAGCGCGTTTCAGCTTATACGCCAGGTGTGGAACCAGCTTTGGCGCGGCGCTCCGCGAAGCGTTGAAGGGTTCGGTCAGCGCATCCTGTATTTCCCGGCGGGTGAATACTTTTTCATCGGCAAACTTTTGCAGCCAGCGGTTTCGCTGGCGTTCTATCTCCGCATTGTTTTTGCCGGGCACAAGCGAAGAGGGGCGGTTGGGGATGATGCAGAGGGCCACGATCTCCGCCAGCGATAAATGGTCGGGGTCTTTTTTGAAGTACAATAGAGAAGCCGATTTAACGCCTTCGATATTTCCGCCGTAAGGCAGGAGGTTGCAATACATTTGCAGGATATCTTCCTTGCTGTATTTCCATTCCAGTTGCCAGGCGCGGAATATCTCTACCAGCTTGCCGGCATAACTCCTGGGCTTCGGCTCTAATGCCCTGGCCACCTGCATGGTGATGGTTGAAGCCCCGGAGGCGCGCCGGCCCGTAAAAAAATTCTTTAACGCCGCTTTGATCAGCGCAAAGGGGTTTACGCCATAATGGTAATAAAAGAACCTGTCTTCTTTTTGAATGATCGTAGTCCTGAGTAAGGGCGATATTTCATCCAGCGCCGTTTTCATCCGCCATTTATCGTCTTTTGTAAGAAAGGCATGGATGGTTTCTCCCTTATTATCGGTAATGATCGTAGAGTATTCTATCTTGTCGGGCAATGGAAAAAGCAGGTGGATCCCCGCAAACGCCAGCGCGCCGGCCGCCGCAAACAGGCAAACCATCAACAGGCGCGCCCGCGGCTTTTTCCCGGAAGAAGAAATATGGTTTGCCCTGCTGTTCATACCGGGGCAAATTTACCAATATAGAAATGGCCGCCGTTTAAAAACCGGCGGCAGGCCCTGTTAAATTTTTACCCAGGCTGTATAATAGGTAAAGCTGCCTGGGCCGGCAAAAAATAAGTTTATGGTTCGGCCGACCGCTGCGCGAAGATTAGCGCGTATTCATACATTTGTTTATTCAATCTATAAAATATGATCAGAGCTTTGATGGTATGGACAATGCTTGGCATTGCCGCTTTTTCCAGTTCCTGTAACCGGAGCGTGGTTGTTCTCGATGCCACCACAGCCAAAGGAGAAGCGCCCCGTTTAGGGAACCTTAGCTTCCGTTTCAGCAGATCATTGGCGCCGGACTCCTTGTTGAACCAATGGGATTCGACGGAATATATTGTCTTTAATCCCCGCATACCCGGCCGCTTTCGCTGGGAGCAGGCAGACCAGCTGATATTCTCTCCCTCTGCCCCGCTTCCCCCGGCTACCAGCTTTAAGGGGGTCCTCACGGACGCCCTTCTGCAATACAGCGAATACGGCAGGATAGGAAAGGCGGAGATTAGCTTTTTCACGCCGGAACTGGCATTGGAAGATCTCAATGTTTCCTGGGTATTGTCCGACGAACAGGAAAAAAAAGCCGTTCCCCAGCTCGATCTTTATTTTAATTACCCGGTGACGCCCGCGGCCATAAAGGAAAAACTTAGCCTGTTCGCCGGCGGAAAGCCGGTCAGTTTTACCTTGCAAACGCTGGGCGACGATAGCAGGACCTCGGTGAGATTACAGGGGATCGACATGCAGGATAAGGATATTGAAGCTTCCCTGAAGCTGGAAAAGGGATTGGTTCCGGTTGGCGGAAGCAATGGCAGCAGTAAGGATATTCAAAATGTTTACCTCATTCCTTCTCCCTTTAATTTATCAGTGAACGATATGACCGCCCAGCACGACGGGTTGTCGGGAACCGTCATGGTGCGCGTCAGCCAGCAGCCGGTGATGGAAAATTTATCCTCCATGATAAAAATAACGCCGGCAGTGAAATTTTCCGTTGAAGCCACCGATGAAGGTTTTGCCGTTAAAAGCGAACAGTTTGATGCAAACAAAACTTACCGCTTTACCTTGTTAAAGGGTTTAAGGGGCAGGATAGGAGGCGTTCTCCAGGAGCAATACGACAACGATATCGCTTTTGGCGAACTCGAGCCTTCGCTGAGGTTTGCCAACAATAAAGGCGTTTATCTTTCCGAACAGGGAAACAGGATGATCGAAATGCGAATAGTGAATGTGCCAAAGATAAAAGTGGTGGTTTCGAGGATATACGAAAACAATCTGCTGGCCGCGCAACGCTATGGTTATTATCCAAAGGAATCAAATGATGGCGGCGAATATTATTACGATGAATACGATGATGGGCGTAACCTTTCCCTGGGGGATATTGTGTATGAACAGGAAATTGATACGCGTTCTTTACCGCAGGCGGGAAATAGCCGGTTGTATAAGTTTAATGTAGAGGACAGGCTGCCCGGCTTCAAAGGCATCTATCATATCAAGATCCGTTCGGCGGATAATTACTGGCTGGCAGACAGCCGTTTCATTGCGCTCTCTGATCTGGGATTGATCGTAAAGGAAGGGAAAGATAAACTATATGTATTTGTCAATTCCATCAAGAGCGCTGAAGCGGTAAGCGGCGTCAATCTTGCCGTATACGGAAACAATAACCAGGCCATGGGCGTCGGCGTTACGAATGCCGAAGGCATAGCCGAAATTGCTTATTCGGGGAAAAATGTTGCAGGCGCCAGGCCGGCGATGATCGTCGCTTCTACGGGAAGCGATTTTAATTATCTTCCCTTTGCCTCGACGAAAGTGAATACTTCGCGGTTTGAAACGGGAGGGAAACGCAGCAATGCCTCCGGCCTCGACGCGTTCATTTATGCCGAGCGAGATATTTATCGGCCCGGCGAGAAAGTCAACTTCTCGGTTATCGTGCGCGACCCGCTTTGGAGAAACCCGGGAGAGATACCCCTGAAGTTTAAGTTTTTGCTGCCCAATGGCAAGGAGCTTAAAACATTTCGTAAAACATTGAATGAGGAAGGCGCAGCGGAAGGCAGCGTTGATATTGCTGTGTCGGCGATCACCGGGACCTATGTGCTGGAAGCGTATACCGCCAACGATGTGTTGCTGGGAAATAAATTCTTTAATATAGAAGAGTTTGTCCCCGACAGGATAAAGGTGGATGTAAAGCTCGACAAGCCATCTCTGGTTCCCGGCCAGGCGGTAAGATTGAATATCAACGCCATGAATTTTTTTGGCCCCCCTGCCGCCAACCGGAATTATGAAACCGAAATACAGATCCGGTCCGCTTATTTCAGCGCTAAAAAATACCCGCGGTTTAATTTCAGTATTCAGAACCCGGGCATCTCCATGGATAAGGTCGTGAAAGAAGGAAAAACCGACGGGCAGGGCAATGCCGTGGAAAACTATGAAACGCCAAAGATATTTGCCAACTCCGGGCTGCTCAGGGCCAATTTTTATACCACTGTATTTGATGAAACGGGAAGACCTGTCAGCCGGCTGGCATCGGCGGATATTTTTACCCAACCGTATTTTCTGGGAATAGCGGACGACGGCTATGGGTATTATCCGCTGAGCCAACCTGCGAAGTTTTCATTGATCGCGTTAAATAAAGAGGGGCAGGCGGAGAGCGGCGCAAAAGCGATCGTTAAGGTGGTGAAACACGAATACAGAACGGTATTGTCGAAGTCGGGAAGTTATTTCCGCTACGAATCGCAGAAAGATGAAAAGCTGGTATCGGAACAAACGGTAACCATCGGCGGCGAAAATGCTTCTTATGCTTTTACGCCGCGCTCGGCCGGCGATTATGAATTGCGGTTGTCCATCCCCGGGGCGGCGGCGTATGTAAGCAAGCAGTTCTATAGCTATGGCTCCTGGGGGGGCGACAATAGTTCTTTTGAAGTGAATACGGAAGGCAATATTGATATTGAAACGGATAAAACAGTCTACCAACCTGGCGAAACCGCAAAGGTATTGTTTAAGCTTCCTTTCAGCGGTAAGATGTTGGTGACGCTCGAGTCGGACAAGGTATTGTTTCATCAATATGTAAACGTAGAAAACCGGAGCGCCTCCCTCGATATTAAAATAACAAACGAATATCTTCCCAACGCCTTTATAACGGCAACCCTCATCAAGCCGCATGGAATAAGCGAGATCCCGCTCACGGCGGCGCATGGTTTCCAGAATATCAGGGTGGAAGAGAAAAAAAGGATTAATAAGGTGGAGATATTGGCGAAGCAGTCTGTGCGTTCCAGAACGCAGCAGCAGGTAACGGTGAAAGCGCATCCGGGAAGCTATGTAACGCTTGCCGCGGTGGACAACGGCGTGTTGCAGGTCAGCGATTTTAGAACGCCTGATCCCTACGATTATTTTTACGCTTCCCGCGCGCTGGAAGTAGAAGCGTACAATCTCTATCCCCTGTTGTTCCCGGAGTTAAGATCTCGGCTAAGCAGCACGGGCGGGGACGGCGGCATGGACATGCAGAAAAGGTCAAACCCGATGCCGTCGAAAAGAGTGAAGATCGTTTCTTACTGGAGCGGTATAGTAAAAGCCGGCGGCGACGGGCAGGCGAAGTTTACGTTCTCTATTCCGCAGTTCAGCGGCCAGGTTCGTCTGATGGCCGTAGCGTACAAGGGAGAGATACTGGGCGCCGCTGAAGCGGCGATCACCGTCGCCGATCCGTTGGTCGTAAGTTCGGCTATTCCCCGGTTTTTAAGCATGGGTGATAGTATATCCGTTCCCGTTACCATCTCCAATACCACCGATAAACCTGTGCAGGCGACGACTGCCATAAAAGTCAGCGGGCCGCTCAGGATTGCGGCTGACCATCGCCGTCAGGTTTCCATTGCGGCCCATGGCGAAGCAAGAACCGCATTTACGCTGGTTGCGGCATCGGCTGTGGATACGGGAAATATTGTTATAGAGACCCAGGCCCTGGGCGAGACCTTTATTGATGAAACCGCTATCGGCGTTCGTCCGGCTTCGCCGTTGCAGGTGTTGACCGGCGGCGGCTCGACGAGTGGAAAGGGTTCGCTTTCAGTTTCCATTCCGACAAGCGATTTCCTGCCGTCAACCGCAAAATATAAGCTGGTAGTAAGCCGGAGCCCGTCGCTGGAACTGGGAAAACAGTTACAGTACTTGCTGCGGTATCCCTATGGCTGTACGGAACAGTCCATCTCCGCCGCCTTTCCGCAGTTGTATTACAGCGATCTCGCCGGGCAGGTGGCGGCGCGGCCGGACGAAGCTTATAATGCCAATGCCAATATTATCGAAGCCATCCGGAAGATAAAGCTGAGGCAGTTGTATAACGGGGGCATAACCTTATGGGATGGAATGGGCGAAGAACACTGGTGGTCTACCGTATATGCCGGCCATTTCCTGCTGGAA
>JAEUVR010000274.1 GCA_016786785.1 Chitinophagaceae bacterium | reverse complement strand
TTCGGTTTTTCAGCTATTTTACCATACTCTCCAATATCCTCGTTGCAATTTGTTATACCTGCGCATTGATCGGTCGCCCTACCCCGTTTACCCGGTTTTTCAGAAAACCAACCACGCTGACCGCCGTAACCGTTTATATTTCCATTGTAGGGATCGTGTATAACATCATCCTGCGGTCCTTATGGAATCCCATCGGGTTGCAATGGTTAGTCGACGAAATACTGCACTCCATTGCGCCGCTTCTGTTTATTATCTACTGGCTGGTATTCGTTCAAAAAGGAGCCCTGCGATGGGACCATGCTTTTTCCTGGTTGTTTTTTCCTATGGTTTATTTGGTATACATCCTTATCCAGGGAGGATACAATGGTTTTTACCCCTACCCCTTTATCGACGCGGCAACCATCGGTTATCCTGATCTGGCGCTCAATAGCCTGATCCTGCTGATCGCCTTTCTGGGGACCTCTCTTTTATTTATTGGCATAGGCAAGCTGATGAGCCGCGGCAAATGATCGCCGCATATGCCCTGGAGCGACATAGATCATCGCAAAATGAAATTTATTGCCGGTTCGGCAAATAAATATTGCTAAAACACGTAGTTTGCAAATAGCATATACCAAACCCATACCTTACTTTATTAACGAGCGTCTGTTTTTATGAATAATCACCTGGCCTTCGCAGATTACGCAGTATTTATCGCATACTTTTTGATCGTCGCCTCTTACGGATACTGGATATATCAACGTAAAAAACAGAAAAGTTTAGATACCAAGGATTTCTTTTTAGCGGAGGGCTCCCTCACCTGGTGGGCAATCGGCGCTTCGCTGATCGCGTCAAATATTTCCGCCGAACAATTTATCGGCATGAGCGGCGAAGGCTTCTTCGTGGGGATCGCCATCGCAGCCTATGAATGGATGGCGGCGCTCGCGCTGGTCATCATTGCCGTATGGATCATTCCCGTTTACCTCAAGAACAAGATCTATACCATGCCTCAGTTCCTGACCAGGCGGTATAATGAAACAGTCGCACTGGTCATGGCCATCATCTGGTTATTCGTTTATATTTTCGTGAACCTTACCTCTATATTGTATCTCGGCGCCCTGGCCATTAACGGACTGGCAGGGGGACAGTACTTTCACGTCATCATGCTTGGCCTGGCGATTTTTGCGCTGATCATCACGCTCGGCGGCATGAAGGTGATCGGGTATACAGATGTTATCCAGGTTGCCGTGCTGATCATCGGGGGACTGGCGACCACCTACCTGGCCCTTACTATTGTGTCGGAAAAATTCGGCGTTGGAAGCAGCGCCATTGCAGGATTCAAAATGTTGATGAAGGACGCGCCCGAACATTTTCACATGATCCTTCCCAGACCCGATGAACATTCAACGCAGTTGGAAATCGACAAATACCTCGTGCTTCCGGGCATTACCATGTATTTTGCCGGTCAATGGATCGTAAACCTTAACTACTGGGGATGCAACCAGTACATCACCCAGCGGGCCCTGGGAGCAAACCTGAAAACGGCGCGGACCGGGATATTGTTTGCCGCGGCGTTAAAGCTCCTTATGCCCGTAATTGTAATGCTGCCGGGCATTGCCGCCTATGTGCTGTACAAGAATGGGCACCTGCCGCAACTTGAAGGAGGATCCAAGGACGGCGCCTACTCGGCCATCCTCAGCTTTTTGCCCACCGGATTGAAGGGGTTATCCATCGCCGCCTTAACCGCGGCGATCGTGGCTTCCCTTGCCGGAAAAGCAAACAGCATCTCCACGATATATGCGCTTGATATCCACAAAAAATACTTTAGCAAGAATGCCGACGAAAAGAAGATGGTAAGAATTGGACGATTGGCAGTGATCCTCTCGATGATCCTGGCCATTCTCTTTACCTGGAACGACGCCCTGGGCATCGGCGGAGAAGGCGGCTTCACGTTTATACAGAAATATACGGGATTCATCAGCCCTGGCGTATTTGCGGTATTCATCCTGGGCATGTTCTGGAAAAGAACAACGGGAGCGGCGGCCATCGCCGGAATTATCGTAGGTTTTACGCTCTCCGTCATTTTCAACAACTATGCGCCGGCATGGTTTGGCAATGACACCCTGTTATACACGGCTTATCCAAATGGAAAAGGCGGGTACGAGATACCCTTCCTCATCTGTATGGGGCTTTCTTTTTTCTTTACCGTCGCCATTATGGCGGTCATGAGCCTTGCCGGCCCCAGGTACAATCCCAAGGCCTTTGAACTGGATAAAAAGATGTTCAAGCTGCCCCCCGCAACGCTGGCCCTGATAATGGCAATACTGATCTTATTATCATTGTTGTATATTAGATTCTGGTAAACCTCATTTCTATGCGTCATTATTCAGGTCAACGCCGTATGCTTCTTGCAGTAGACTGCATCATATTCGGCTTTGATGGAAAAGACATTAAACTCTTACTGATCCAAAGAGGATTGAAGCCGGAGCAAAACAAGTGGAGCCTGATGGGCGGATTCCTCCAACCGGATGAAACGCTTGACGAATCAGCCAACCGTATACTTAAGCAGCTGACAGGCATTGAAGGCGTGTATATGGAGCAGCTCCATGCGTTCAGCAATATCAATCGCGACCCGATCGAACGAACGGTTTCCGTCGCTTACTTTGCGCTGATCGATATTCATCAATACGAAACGCAGCTAAACGACGAATACCATGCCGAATGGTTCCTGCTCAACAAAAAAACCCGACTGATCTTTGACCATGAAGATATGGTTCGCTTGGCCCAGAAACAGCTCCGGTACAAGGCCGCCCTTCATCCTATACTGTTTGAACTGCTCCCGGAAAAATTCACCATCCCTCAATTGCAGGATTTATACGAGGGCGTGTACGACGCTATGTTCGACAAGAGGAATTTTACGCGTAAGCTTATGTCCACCGGCCTGCTGATCAAAATGAAGGGAAAGGATAAATCCAGCTCCAAAAAAGGCGCTTATTATTATAAGCTCGACAAAAAAAAATACCGGATCAAGCAGGCTTCTTTTCTCAACTTTGTATCCAAGGCCGAAAAATTCCTTTGAAAAAGTTTTGCTGTGAAATAGGATAGTTCATCAATGAATAATTTTGCAGAAATCCCATCAGGAAAACCTCAAGCGGATTACAGGTTGCCGGATTAACGCCGCTTCTTTGGCGTTATGGTCTTGCGCGCCTTACCGGGAAATAATATAGATCAGCGAGCTGGCTCTCCGGCTATTATAAAATATATGGTTATCCGATACTAAACCATTCCATAAGCCGCGCAGGATATTTCCCCTGCCATGCTTGTACTTTTCGCTTAACAAGCTTACATAAAAGCTGTCCAGCCACATGGGCTGTATCCGTTTTATGGTCAACCCATGCTTTTCCGTCAATATTTCCATGGAAGCGGGAGAAAAATGATACAGGTGCCTGGGCACGTCATAAGCGGCCCAGTCGCCCCCATATTTTTTAGCGTCATACGAAGTATAATTGGGAACGGCAATAAATATCCTGCCATCCGGCCGGCATAATCTTTTGATCTGCTCCATATAGTCGTGCAGCGAATGCACATGCTCCAATACATGCCATAGGGTAATAACGTCAAAACGCTCCGAAGGCAATTCAAATAGCGAAGCGGAAGGTTTAAGGGTTACGTTAAACAGGGCGGCCGCATTTTTTATGGCTTCGGCATCGGGTTCAAGCCCTGCTGCATTCCATCCGGCGCCTTGCATATAATGCACGAAAGCGCCGGTTCCGGCGCCAATATCCAGCAGGTCGCCTTTGGAAAGGCCGGTCGTTCTCCTGATGAGCTTTTTTTTAGAACCCCTGGTAAATCGTCGCGCAAGATGATACAGGTTGTTAACGATCCCTTTTCGGGTATTGGTATGGGAGATATAGGCTTCAGACCGGTAGTAACGGCCGATACCTGAGCTATCCGGAATATCCTGCGTAAAACGGACCGAACAGTTGGCGCATTGCAGGATATCAAAGGATTCTCCGGAAACGGTATGATCAACCGCTTTCAACGCATAATGAATGGCTGAGGAGCCGCAGACCGGGCAGGCAGTATAAGAAATGATTGAAGACAATATGACGATGATCTAAGGGATGAAAAAACTATCTGTTCGGCAATGGCCGGCGGTTCCCAAAGATCCCGCCCATTCCGTCGTTATTATAATAGTAGAAAAATATAAAGATCAGGGCCAGGGCCAGGATGATCAACGCATACATCCACCAGGAAGGCTTTTCAACCTGCGTCTCTTCGCTGAGAAAACCGGCCATTTCTTCATTCGTCAGCTCTTTGTCTCCCACCAGCATCAGCCGTTTCACATTGTCGCGGATAACTCTTTGCGCAGGCACGGCAGGCATAAAGGAAGTCAATGAAGCGACCGGCTCAAATAAAATATCTCCGGAATCGTCCGCAGTTAAAACGCCCACCCCGTTCCATCTCACTTCGCGATCCGTCTCTATCTTGCTCTTGAATTCCTGCGCCCATTCGTTATATATCCTGATCGCCTCGTAGTCAGCCACTTCTTTCTGAGCGGCGAGATAAGAAAAAAATTGTTTGTCCGGAACGTCAAAGTATTTATTAAACCTATAGTGATAAGCCGGGGGCAATAATTGCTTATTCACAAAATCAGACTGCGCGGGGATTCTTTCGACGTAGATCGTCCCCAATCCGGGTATGCCTATGCTTTTATGCTGAAGCAGGTAACTGTTAAGTTCTTCAATCATCCTTGAAAGATAAAATGTAAACCGTAAAATGGAAAATTTTTTATCCGTATCCCCATCTTGCCTTATTCCTTGTTACAGCAATATACGCTATCCGGGAAATACCCGCCCGCAGAGCAAAATTTACCTTATTTCTGGTTAAAAGAGTATACAATACCGCCTAATATATTAAAGCCAAATACCTCGTATTGATTCCAGCGCTCATATTTGTTGTTGAGGATATTGTTCATCTGGAACCAGATATTAAACCCTTTAGCTACCCTAAACTCTGCGCCTGCGTTGAGATCAAACGCCCCCTCGCCCTTAAAAGCGCTTCCGTTTTTCATCCTGGCATTTGGCGCGCTCCAGGACCACAGTTCGCTTCTGAACCAAAGATCATCCAGCACCTGCCAGCGCAACGCAGCGCCAAGCTCCAGGGGTATCATTCCCCAGGCCTTTGCTTCCTGCTGAATCTTGATAAACCCGTTCAGGTTAAATATTCCCTTGGCGCTGAATTTCTCTCCTATCCGGTATTCGGCTTCCGCATGGGTTTGGAAGATGTTCAGCTTCGGTTCGTAGATCGCCGTAAACGTTTTTCCATCAATGGTATCATTCACAAAAAGCGGGATATTCTTATGTTGCTGGTAGCCTATTTTTGCCGAATAACTGAAATGGTTGCCCGCAGATCCTTTAAACCCGATATACCCTTCCTGCACCCTTGTATTCAGTAGGGAATCAGGGCGGGCCAGCCATGGATTAACCGAAGCAAACCGCTGGTAAGAGCCCTTATTGTAATACCCTATCCAACCCAGTTGCAGGGTAAAACGCTGATCGTTGGTAGTGATATCCGCCATCGCATTGGGCAGCAAATGAAATACCCCGTTATCCCAGGAAGGAATGATCCCCGCCTGCAGGAAAAGCATCGAGCTTTTGATGATCAACGAGGGCGAGATCATGAATACATTATTGTACGCCGACTTTTTCGCCGACGCGTCATTATTCCGGTAATTGGTAAGATCGGCGTTCAGCGCCAGGTTAAGCGCCGCAGTTCTGCCCAGTTCTTTTTGGACAGGGAGATTCACCACGGAATTGGCTTCCGTAACCTTGGGGTTGTGATTATCGGAAAATACCGAAGCGCGGAGAGAGGGGCGGTAAGTCAACCCGAACGAGGAAGGAACCGTATTCCTGAAATCAACCCTACCCTCGATGGTTTGAAAACGTTGTCTCAGCTGATCCTTGGTAAAAGGCAGGCTGTCGGGCCTGAACCCATATAAAAAATAATCCTCGCTTTTAAAACCCAGCCCGAAGTTCCATTCATGATGGGTAGGCGTTTTATACGTAGCGGTAGCCCCCACGCTGGTCTGACTGTTTTTTTGGAAATCAAGTTTTCCCTTGGAAGAATAATGACTGGCAAACACGTTAAAAAAGGTCTTCTCCCCATCTCCAAAACTGAATCCCGCTTTTATATAAGGCAAATGCACATTCCCTACCCCAACCTTAATATAATTACTGTAATCCCATCCCGACAAGGAATCCATTTCCAAAGCAAGCGGTTTGAGGTTGGCAGGCTGATAAGCAAATAGAAGATTTTCCGCGGGAATATCATATTTCAGCATCGGGCGCGTCGTGTCTACGGAAGGGGGAGCCGCATTGAAATTGATCTTGGCCGCTTCCCTCAATACCGGTTTAAAAGTAGACGTGATATCGATCGTTCGCCGTTTAGCGCTATCCTGCGAAAAAGCGATAACTCCGCTGAATGCAAAACAGGCGGCGATAAGTATAGTCTTTTTAATCTGTCTGCTCATCTAATGCTTATTGAAATGAAATATTGTTTGATATGATGCGGCTTACTTTAACAATAACCGTCAATTGCTTCCTTCCACCTTGCTTTGCTTGTTTTCCTCTTCGGTCGTTTGCTTTAACTTAAGCTCCGCTTCCTGCCTCAGCTCTTCAATTTTAGCGTTGTCAATGACGCTGCGATAAGTGGCTTTAGCGTTAAAATAGTCTTTTTGCTTATGATAGAGATCGCCTAACAGGATATAGGATTTGATCACCCAGAACTCGTACGAGCCTGATTTATTGATCACTTCAAAAGCGGCTTTTTCCGCATCCTTATACCGGTTCTGGATAAACAAACAATGAGCGATCTCATACCTGGCTTCGGCGCCGTAAGCCGCCTTACTCAGCGAAGCGGCCGTTCTGAAACTGGTAATGGCCTGGTCGTATTGATTATTCGACTGGTACGATTTGGCAATGGCCATGTTCGCCATTATTTTATCATCGGTTCCCGCGCTTTTTTCTCCCAATAGTTCCTTTGCATTTGCGACAGCCTCCGTCCACTTTTCCAACTGGTATTGGCTACGCAGCAGGCCGCGCATCGCTTCGATCCTGGTTTCCTGGGTGGATGCAAAATCTTTCAGCCGTGCAAAATACTTTTCTGCGCGATCGTATCTTTTAAGGTCAAAGAAATTAACGCGGGCGGCTTGCAGCAAAGCTTTTTCTCCGAATTTATGGGGAACTCTTTCCGCCAGCGCTTCGTAGCCTTCAGCCGCTTTCTCCCATGCTTTCTGATTATAGTATATTTCGCTTTTATAATACAGCGCTTCCAGCGAATATTTCCCTTCGGGGAACTTCGAAAGATAATCTTCAAACTTTTTCACCGCCGCGGCAAAGTTCCCGTTATTGAACTGTACTTCCGCTTCCCGGTAAGCCAACTCGTCTTCCTGGGAGGAAGAGATCTCCTTACCCATCGACCTGGCAAAATTCACATATTCGGCGGAGCGTCCTTCATCGACATAGATCGTCCGCGCATTTTCCAGGGCGGATTCCGCTTCGGGCGAATTAGGATACTGTTTCAGCAACAAAGAGTATTGGTCTAAAGCCTCCTTATTGTTGTTCAGGTTAAAATAGGCAATACCCAAACGAAGATGCGCTTTGGGCTTTAAAGAACTATTCGGGTCGCTGACCACATTCTTAAGATAAGGTATGGCTTCCCGGTATTGTTCATTAGCCAGGTAGGCGCTGGCTATTTCCATGTTGGCGTCGGGGATCAATGCAGAAGTGGGGTATTTCCTGCTGATAGAAGAAAGCAGCGTAATCTTTTCCCTGCTATTGCTTACGCCGACGATCATCGCCCGCTGAAAAGTAGCGTAATCGCTGGAAGGCCAGGAATAACTCAACGCCTTGCTATACATATTATCCGCTCTGCGATAATCGCGGTTCATATAATAACAGTCTGCCGCGCGGATATAGGCGTCCTGCTCCATCGGCGATGCATTGATCCTGATCGAACCTGCCACTTGCTCAAAAAAACCCACCGCCTGCTCGTAATTCTCTTTTTTAAGATAACAATAACCAAGGTTATAACGGGCATGGGCGGGATTGGCTTCGCCGTTCGATATGCCGCTTTTCAGGTAATCATAAAAATACCGGATAGCCTCGTCTATATGATTGAGGCGATAAGCGATCTCCCCTTTCCAGAACTGGACAAAAGGCAATACCGAAGCGTTATCTTTTTCCTTTTCGGCTTTTGTGAGCAGGTCGTTGGCCGTAACCAGCATCCCGTCATTGATCAGTTCGGTAGCCCTTCCATATAATATCCTTGCATATAGCTTTCTCGTAGCGGGCGTCGGATTTTTAATAGCTTCTATCAGCGTCAGCGCATCGCCATAGTTATTGGTGTTTGCCAACACGTTTACAAGCAGCTCTTTTGCTTCCGCGCTATATTCGGAGGAGGGGTAGATCTGCATGAATTTCTGCAACTCCGACAAGGCGATGTCCTGATAACCCAGTTCGTAAGACAGCTTTGCATAATTGTACATCGATATTTCCCGCTGCTTTTCATTACTGCTGTTGGTAGAGCAGAAAAGAAAGGCATTGCGCGCGTTGGCCTTCTGGCCGGTTTTCAGGTAGGCGTCGCCCAAAAGATACATGGCATGCTGCGCAAGAGAATCTTCTTTGCCGCCTAATTGCTTGAACCCGTCTATCGCCTTATTCAGGTTGTTCGTTTGAAAATAGGCGTACGACAATTCATAGAGATCGGCCCGGCTAACGCGCTCCGATTTGCTTACATAAGTCTCCAGATAAGGAATGGCTTTATCGTATTGCTTTTTCTGGAAATAACCATGCCCTATCAGCTGTCGCATTTCCAGGTCGTAATATTGATTGCCTTTTTTTAATTTGCTTTCGGCATAAGCCAGCGCCTGGTCTTCCTGTTTTAACGTATACCGTATGGTAGAGATATAATAAGGCGCTAGTTTCCCGTATTCGGGGTGGTCTTCCACGATCGTAAAAGCATCAAGCGCGTCCCGGTAATGTTTTTCATAAAATGAAATAAACCCATAATAGTAATTGGCGTCCTGGTAATTGGGATCGCCGGGTATCTGGCGCGTCACATCCAGCAGCGGTTTTGCCTTATCAAACTGCTGGGCCGTAAAATAAGCATAGCCCAGGTGGAATTTAAGCTCGGCAATCTCGTCATTGCTTAGATTGTCTATATTGACATTTTCGAATGCATTGATCGCTTTGGTGAAATCCTGCTTGCGATAATAGTATTCGGCAAGATGAAAGTTCATCATCTGCACCCTGGGCGCATTGTCTTCCACATCGATAAACTCCTGCGCCAGCGCCACGCTGCTTTGTTCGTTCTGCTTTAATGCGCATACAATGGCATAATAACGCAGCTCCTGGTAGTTAAGCGCGTCGTTGCTCCTGTCGGTAGCCCGTTGCGTTAACTGGAGGTCTTTCAGGATCGGATAAGCAAGACTATATTGCCCTTTCTGAAAAAATTCCTTTGCCTGGTTAAAAGACTCCTGGGGATCGCTTATATTTCGGGTTTCCTGCGCCGTTGAAAAATTAAATAAGGCAATAAGCAGGAGTAGAACAGGCGCTTGTTTCATCTATATAATATTGTATTTTAATCGTTAAACCCGCAGATAGCCGGTAAAATGTAGTAAAGGTTCTAATTATTTTACCCTCAACCAAACATCATTCCAAACACCTGTGGATAAATGACAGGATTAACATTTTATTTGGATAAAGCAAGGGATGCCAATAACTTAGCTCAAAACGCTTTCGCTGGATCCCGACTGTTTTTTATCCAATCCCATCATAAAAATCAAGTTACAATAAATTAGGTTCAACGATCATTTCCATTAAATTTCTCTTGAATATTCATTATTTTTTTAGTCAAGAGGAACGTACATGACATTTTCATTCATCCCTTGTGTATTTTATGAATGAAAAATTTCATGTACGTTTGAATAAAATTCAGCTATGAAAAAATTGTTCAGCATTAACTACAGCGCTGGTTCATTTAATATTGCGCTATTGTTATTAAGGGCGTGCGCAGGCATACTATTGATGTCTCACGGATATGATAAACTGGTTCATTTTGCCGAATACCAGAAATCCTTCATGAGTTTTTTAGGTATGGGAAGCTCCCTTTCCCTGGCCCTGGTTATTTTCTCTGAGTTTTTCTGCTCTATTTTTCTGGTCATCGGTTTGTTCTCCCGCCTGGTAACGATTCCTATTATCATCGGATTATGCGTTGCCGTATTCAAGGCGCACAATGGCGAATTCTTCGGAAAAGGCGAATTGGCTTCCTTATACCTGACATGCTTTATTGTCGTCCTGCTGGTAGGCCCAGGGAAGATCAGCGTTGACGGATTAATTAAAAAATAAATCCATACCTCAACGCTCCCCAATGAGTCTATCCGCGCTTCGATCCGATACTATCCGTAAAAACGGTGTCTATAAAAAAAGATATTTGCTCAAGGGGTATCTGTTTGACAGAACATTCAGGCCCCTGATCACCTTAAGGCTTTGCCAGGCTACGGGCAAAGCAGGCTATCCCGGTAAACTGGCGCATGTTTTTTTCCGGGTTCTTCATCGTTGGGCCTGCCATTCGGCAGGTATAGACCTGCCCTGGACAACCAGTATAGCCCCGGGTTTTATCATCGTGCATGGATGGGGCATAGTGGTTAACGGACGCGCGGTCATCGGCAGGAATGTTACTTTTTTTCATGGCGTGACCTTAGGCCAGCGCGACAGGATCGCAAAGGACGGAACCCGAACCGTTGGATACCCCGTGATTGAAGACGAAGTATGGGTGGGGCCTCACGCCGTTATTGTCGGCGGGCTGGTCATAGGCAGGGGATCGCGTATCGCCGCAGGAGCTTTTGTAACGGAAAGCATCCCCCCCTATTCGGTAGTTGCAGGAAACCCCGCCGCTATTGTGAAATCCGGCGCTACGCCCGACGTTTACAATCCCGCGCCTTAGACGCATGCAATAAATTCCGTTTTTTATTTTACTTTACCGGTTATGGAAAATGAACGTATTGCCGTTTCCATTATTACCATTGGAGACGAGCTGATGATAGGACAGGTGATCGATACCAATAGCGCCTGGATGTCGCAGCAGTTGAATGCGGCGGGTATCTGGGTAAAAAGGCGGGTAGCCGTTGGCGATAGCCGCAACGATATCCGGAAAGCCCTGGATGAAGAGGGTCGGCATTCGCAGATCATCCTGATCACCGGGGGGCTCGGCCCCACGGCCGATGATATCACCAAACCGCTGCTATCAGAATATTTTGGCGGCAAGCTGATCAATGACGCCTCCGTATTAAAACATGTGGAACAGATCTTTACACGGTCAGGGCGCCCGTTTACCGAGCGCAACATTAAACAGGCCGAAGTTCCTGAAGGATGCGAAGTACTCTTTAATGAACGCGGAACCGCGCCGGGAATGTGGTTTGAAAAGGAAGGACGCATTTATGTCGCCATGCCCGGCGTCCCTTATGAAATGAAAGGACTGATGACCAATGCCGTGATCCCCCGCCTGCTGAAGCGTTTTAACACGGGAAACATCATTCACCGGACCTTGTTAACCTCAGGCATCGGCGAATCCTTCCTGGCCGACCATATCGCTGTATGGGAAAATGAATTACCTTCTCATATCCGCCTCTCTTATCTACCCAATTTTGGCATGATCCGGTTGCGGCTTACCGGCCTGGGCGCCGACAGGCAAACGCTGGCGGATGAAGTCTCCGCCGAGTTTGAAAAATTAAAAAAACTCACAGCCCAGTGGCTTGCGGCGGATGAAGACATTACGATGCCTCAGCTGATCTCGAAAATGCTGAGGGAAAGAAAAAAGCGGCTGGCCACGGCAGAGAGCTGCACCGGAGGGTATATCGCCCACCTGATCACCGGGCAGCCGGGCGCGTCGGAGGTATATAACGGAAGCGTCGTCAGCTATACCAACGACCTTAAAAAAAGACTGCTGCATGTGGAAGAGGATACGCTTTCCCGTTATGGAGCCGTTAGCGAACCTACGGTAAGACAAATGATAAACGGCGTCCTTGAGGCAACCGGCTCCGACTATGCGATTGCGGTTTCCGGCATCATGGGCCCCGACGGAGGAAGCCCGGATAAACCCGTAGGAACGGTTTGGGTGGCGGCGGGCGACCGGCAGGCGATCATCGCCAAAGAATTCCGTTTTCACCACGACCGGAAACGGAATATTGAATACACGGCAAACCATGCGCTGAACCTTTTAAGAAGATTTATGCTCGGGGACGAGCCTTTCTGAAAATGCCCGTTTTAGCAGGCGGTTATTTTACAACAAGCGATATAATAAGCTATGAAGTATATAGTTGTCTCTAAACAACTAACGACCGTTCGCGAAAATTTAGTTGCTGCCGAGGCAATTCCTTATTTTTGCCCAGGCTATGGAATAGGAAAATTGCATCTGAATACATTAAACCGAACTCATTACTATGGCAATAGTTGACGTTGTTATGCCGAAGCTGGGAGAAAGCATTATGGAAGCCACCATCCTTAAATGGCATAAAAATCCCGGCGACCCGGTAAAAATGGATGAAACCTTACTGGATATCGCTACTGATAAGGTAGACAGCGAGGTTCCTTCGGAAACAGACGGTATTCTTGAAGAAGTATTGTACCAGGCCAATGAAGTAGTTCCTATCGGCGCTGTCATTGCGCGTATAAAAACCGCCGCCGAACAACAGGAAAAGCCTTCTTCATCCATCCCGCAACATGCGGAGGCTGCCTATACGACCAATGCCGGCGACGAAAAGCGGCTTGCTGAAGTAAAAACCTTCGCCGCCGAGCCCGCCTTGCCGTCCAGGCCGCTCAGCTATCCAAACCGATTTTATTCTCCGCTGGTCTTAAACATTGCCGCCCGCGAAGGCGTCAGCTTACAGGAACTGGAAAGCATACCTGGGGCCGGAAACGAGGGAAGGGTAACCAAAAGGGATATTCTTCAATATGTGGAAGACAGAAGATCGGCCGGAGGAGCAAGCAGTCAGCCCAAAACCCATCAGCCTTCCTTAGGCGCCAAGCCTTATCGGGATATCGCTATTCTTGCGCCCGCTTCCGAACAAACAGACGCGTCTTCTTTTGATGCGCAGCGTTATTCCGGCAATGTAGAAGTAATAGAAATGGACCGGATGCGTAAGCTTATTGCCAAACACATGGTGGACAGCAAACGCACCAGTCCGCATGTTACCAGCTTTTCGGAAGCCGACGTTACCAATATGGTGCTCTGGAGAGAAAAGGTCAAAAAAGGCTTTGAGAAAAGAGAGAATGAAAAGATAACCTTTACTCCCCTGTTTATCGAGGCCATCGTAAAATGCCTCAAAAAATATCCCTGGCTTAACAGCAGCATCGACGGCGATAAGCTGATCGTCAAAAAAGATATCAATATCGGTATGGCTACGGCGCTGCCTTCGGGAAACCTTATCGTACCGGTTGTCAAAAATGCGGATCAGCTGAACCTCGTAGGGCTTGCCAAACAGATAAATGCGCTGGCCAATGCCGCGCGGCAGAACAAGCTAAAACCAGAAGATACCGTCGGCGGCACATTCACGCTGACCAATCTCGGCACATTCGGAAGCATAATGGGCGTTCCGATCATCAATCAGCCGCAGGTAGCCATCCTGGCGGCGGGCGCGATAAAGAAAAAACCCGTTGTCATTGAAACAGCGCAGGGCGACTCTATCGCCATCCGTCACATGATGTATCTTTCCATGTCGTATGATCACCGGATCATTGACGGCGCGCTGGGATCCACATTCCTGAATGCCGTGGCCAAGGAACTGGAAAACTTCAACGTCGACCGGGAATACTGACCGTCAAACGCGCAACAATAACCGCGGTAATGCCATACGGGTTCAGGGCGATCGTCCCATTCGTTGTTATGCCCGTCGCCTCGGCGCCCTTCACAATACAACCCGTGAAACAAAGAACTGTTACCAGCCGACGACCTATCGGCCGCTTCTCTTTACAATAAACAACCCTAACTGTCACTGCTCAACGATCTATCGACCCCTTCTCCTCACAATAAACAATCCGGAAAACCCGTTACCCATATTAACGCGGTAAGCATTCGCCTTGTCCCTCCGTTGCCGGCAAAGCAAGGCGGCTACGGAAAGCAGGAAGATAAGGCGAAAACCTATGGTTCAGCGTCGGAAACAACAGGTCGGCAACAAGAGGCGCGCTATAAGACCCGATCCTTATGCGCTTGGTCCATCTGCAACTTACAATGCCGCGTTAAATCGTTCAATTGCCTTTTTTAATCGCTGTTTTGTCGTAAATTATGGTAATGGATCACTCATAAACCTTACTTTATGAAAACCCTTTCCGAAACCTGGTTTGCCGATGGTTATATAGATTTTGAACTAAAGAAATACACTTTACTGGCTTATCTCCAGGAGATCAACAAATATTTTAATGAAAACAAGCTATATCCGCAGCTGGCGGATGTTATTTTTCATTACAACAACCTTACGGCTTTCAGGGAAAATAAAAAATACCTGCAGGAACAATTCCCCAAAAAACTCTCTGTCATTCAATTGGAAAAGCTGCAATTGCTGTATGAGCAAATGATCGAAGACGATGAGCTGATGCAGGAATTAGAGGAGATCATTAACTATGCCGCAGGCAAAATCAAGCATACTATTTCCAATGGCGCAGAGATCTATGAATTCGTTGAGGAGAAACTGAGCATTTTTCCCGTAGGCATTGTTCCCCTTGATTTTAATGAAGGCTATTTTTTCCTGTCGGGAACTTCATACCGGCAAACGAGAGTGTACCAATACCGGCTAAGTATATTCGAGAAAAAAGAAGAAAAATACCGCTCTATAAAAACCGAACACATCGACACCTGGGAAAGGAATATGGCGAACACCTACGAAAGCATCAAGGGAGAACTGATCAGAAGGAACAGGGAACTGCCTAACCCCGCCGTATATTGCATTGAAACGGAGCTTTCCTTTCCCATCGATGAAACCTTATTGCCAATAGCGAAAAGGTCTTTTGTCAGGTATATTTCCGCCGCTCAATAAGCGCTGTAGAAGCTATCAGCCGCTGATCCTTACAAAATACAGGAAAAGGCATAGGAGGTTAATCATTAGCGGCCGGCATATGGCGCGCCAGAGGGCTATCAGGCTGTATAGCACAGCATATCTGCAACACAAATAATCTCGGGTTCGCCAAACAGCGTCAAAAAAAACATTCTTATCGAATTAGGCAAATACCCAAAATATTTTTTAAATGCCTGCGTAAAATGCGAAGCCCGCTTATACCCCATCATTTTTGCCACTTCGGCGATCTTTTTATCGCCTTTCAATAATATCTCTTTGGAACGCTCCATTCTTTCCTGTTGGAGATAGCCATATACGGTATCGCCGTACACCTTTTTAAAGTTCTTTTTTAAATAACACTCATTAGTGCCCACCTGCTGCGCGAGATCAATAAGCGAACAGGGTTTAGCAATATTGGAAAGGATAATTTCCCTTGCCTGATGCATTTTTTCAACATTGGCCTGGTCCGGCTCATCGACAACGGGCAGACTATACCCCTGCTCATACTGCTCCAACTGCAACATCAACAGCTCAATAACCTTCGATTTCATAAACATCTTCCTGTAATATCCTGTATGCTCGCAATGCGCTATGGCGTAAAGCAGGGAGGACATCCGGGGAGTTAACGGAAGGCTGCGGGGACTTATACAGGTTGGCTCATTATGTTCCAGGCATTCTTTCAGCCTGTTAAACAATGGATGATCCTCCGCATAAAAACGATTAAAATAGTCAAGGGCCAGGTTGACCACAAACAATTCCGCATCAGGCTCGCCAATCCATTTTATATAGGTTTGACTGGGCGGGATAAACAGCAGGTTATGCTGATTATGCCCTATTTCTCCAAAAGATTTCAACTGGTTGCCCGAATAGTATACATTATGGTTCTTTATCGCAAACACCATACTGATATAAGGATGGCGATTACCTATCCTGAATTCCATTGTTTGCGACGCCTTGCAGGTATAATGCGTGAAATGAATGCGATCGAATGAAATGGCTTCCCGGGATCCCGGAGCTTCTTCCGCTGCGGATCTGGTCGCATGATCATCGGCCATATCCCCTTCCTTTATCGGCGCTACGCCGAGGCGCCGACCCTTTCCGGGAAAACTGATTAAACCGTCCCAGCGCGTACTTTCTTCATAAATAACGGATGCGTCTGCTGTTTCCTTCATGTTGTGGCGAACGAAATTCAATTGAAAAAACGGATATGGCCCCTGGCCTTCCCCGCAAGTATACATCTATTCAAAGGCAAAATTGTCACAAATCTGTCAAACGCCTTTACGAAATAGGTAAAATATTCATTAATAGAAACTTGCGAAAAAATAATTCTCCCTTTAGAGGTATCGTTTTTCCGTTTTTAGATATTGCCCCTACCGAATTTTGCGGCTGGAAAAAATATACTTACCCACTCGCTAAAAGGCAATACAAATGTTGAAAAGATTTATCCTATTCGTCGCTATTATATCTCTGGTTTATATGGCTCAGGCACAGCAACGCCTGATTAAGGGACGTATCGTAGAAGAGGGAACCGGCTTGCCCATACCCGGAGCGGTTATTCATATCAAAGGAAGCCGGTCGGCCGTCGCTACGGACGACCAGGGAAGATTTCAGCTTCGTTTAGAAGGCAACCCGGTCCTGATCATTTCCCATGTAGGATATAACAGGACAGAACAAACGGTAGAACGCGATATGCGGCAGATAGACATCTCCCTATCCCCCGATAACCAGCAATTATCGGAAGTCGTTTTTACAGGAGCGCTGGGCATCAAACGCACAAACAAAGAGTTTGGAGCGAGCGCCCAAATAATAGACAATAATAATCTAAACCAGGGTAAGACCGTCAACCCTATATTCGGGCTCACCAGCAAGGTTGCGGGATTACGCATCAACACTTACGACAGCAAGGTAGATCCCGCCATGCAGATCACGCTTAGAGGAACCCGCTCCCTGAGCAGGACATCAGGAATAGACGGCAGAAACCCCAACGCTCCCATCTATGTGGTGGACGGCGTTCCTGTTCCGGATATCGGCCGCCTCAACCCTAACGATATCGAAAGCATTACCGTTCTTAAAGGCGCCAATGCCGCCGCCCTCTACGGGTCGGAAGGCGTTAACGGCGCACTGATGATCGCTACTAAAAACGGCAAAAAAGGCCGCGGCACAGTTAGCTACGGTCATACTACTACCTTTTCAAACGTCTATCTCCTGCCCCCCGCTCAAATAAAATACGGGCAGGGCAATGACGGCGTTTATGATCCTGCGCAGTACGAATCCTGGGGCCCTGAATTTGACGGCTCTATGAAAAATTTCGGCTTGCCATTGCCGGATGGCTCTCAACCCCAGTTATTATATGCCGCTCCTGCAAAGGATGCAAGGCTGGGCCTGTTCCAAACCGGTTTGAATGTGCAAAATGATCTGTCTTTCTCAGGCGGAGATGAAAAGAGCGCTTATTTTCTGTCTGTTCAGCACGTAGCGCAAACCGGAATTATCCCCAAGGATAAAAACAGCAGGACCGGATTCCGTTTTAACGGATCTCGCCGGTTTGGGAAACTGAATACTTCTTATAGTATCAACTATATCTACAACAAAAAAAGCACCACGCCCGATGGCCCATGGATCGGCGCCTACCGGTACCCAGCCAATTTTGATCATGACCTGGTAAAAGACTGGAGCAATCCTTTATCGCCGGGAAATCCATTGAATTATTTTACCTCCGCCGGAAGCTGGTTGCGCAATCCCTATTTCCTCATCGATAATATCCGCGACGAAAGCGATCAGCAGATATTAAATGGAAAGCTGGAGCTGGATTATGCTTTCACCCCGTGGTTTAAAGCTATTTATCGCGCAGGCATTTATAGTATCGGCGAAGAAACC
>JAEUVR010000226.1 GCA_016786785.1 Chitinophagaceae bacterium | reverse complement strand
GCTTCCACCCTGCCATCCACCATGATCAATGCCCGGTTACAGTACTCCGCCTCATCCATATAATGGGTGGTGACGAAAACCGTTATCCCGCTTTCCGCAGCCTGGTAGATCATATTCCAGAACTCTCTTCTCGCAATAGGGTCCACGCCTCCCGTCGGTTCGTCAAGAAATACGATTTCCGGTTCATGCGTTATCGCCACGGTAAAAGCCAGCTTTTGTTTCCATCCCAAAGGAAGGGACCTGACGAGTTTATCCGCTTCTTTTTCCAGCCGGAGCTGTTGAAGCGCCGCAGCCGTTCTCTCTTTTATAAAAGCGTCGCTTTTGCCGTAAATACCGGCATAAAAACGAATATTCTCTTTAACGGTCAGGTCTTCATACAAAGAAAACCGCTGGCTCATATACCCGATATTTCTTTTGATCCGCTCGTTCTGGCGGTATACGTCAAAACCCGCTACCGTGGCCCTCCCTTCAGTGGGAAGGGATAGCCCGCAAAGCATTCTCATCGCCGTCGTTTTACCGGCGCCGTTAGCGCCGAGAAAGCCGAATATCTCTCCCCGCTTCACATCAAACGAAATAGCGTCTACGGCGGTAAAATCGCCGAATCTTTTCGTGAGCTTATCGACCGTTATGATATTGTCATTGTCCATATCCGTTTTTCATTAAAGCCATGAAACAATCCTCTATATGCGGAGCGGCGGGCATGATCGTCACGTCTTTTTCTTTCTCCCTCAGCCCGGCTTCCAGCGCTTTTTCATCCCCTTCCCTTTTCATGACCACATGGTGATATTCGCCGAACGGATATACATCCGCCACCGCGTCGAAAGACCGGAGCGTATTCAGCAAATGCAGCATGCGGGGAGATTTCACCGCTAACAAAGGCTTACCGAATGCGGCGATCACCCCCGAAGGAGTATCGGTCGACAATATCTTTCCTTCCTGTATCAGGGCGATGCGATCGCACAGGGACGCTTCATCCATATACGGGGTAGACGCCAGTATGGATATGCCTTCTTTTTTCAGGTCCTTAAGCATATCCCAGAACTCCTTCCGGGAAACCGCATCCACCCCCGTTGTGGGTTCGTCAAGAAATAACACGGAAGGGCGATGGATCAGCGCGCAGCATAACGCCAGCTTTTGTTTCATCCCTCCGGACAATTTCCCGGCCTTCCTGTTTTTGAAAGGCGCTATCTGTTCGTAGATGCCTTTGACCAGGGAATAATTCTGCTGAATGGTCGTATTAAAAATAGTGGCAAAAAATGCAAGATTCTCTTCCACTGAAAGATCAGGATATAACGAAAACTTTCCGGGCATATATCCCACCCGCTTGCGGATGGCTTTAAAATCCTTTACCGTATCCAGTCCGTCTACCCGGGCGTTTCCGCCATCTGGCAATAGCAGGGTGGTCAGTATGCGGAATAAAGAGGTCTTGCCTGCGCCGTCAGGGCCGATAAGTCCGAATATAACCCCCTGCTCCACCTCAAATGAGACCCCTCTTAACGCCTCAACGGTTTCTTTTTTTGTTCCGTACCGCTTAACGATATCCTGTACAACGATTGATTTCATGCGGATTCATTACTCTTGCGTATTCAATAAAATTTCTCCATACATGCCGATCTTCAGGTAGCCGTCGTTCTTCACCCTTACCTTGATCGCGTAGACAAGGTTGCTTCTTTCTTCCTTGGTCTGAATGGTCTTGGGCGTAAACTCGGCTTTGTCCGATATCCAGGAAATGGTTCCCGTATATTTTTTATACTCCCGTTCACCGGCGTCTGTCAATACGGTAACAGGCTGCCCGAGTTTGATTTGAGAAAGCTGGCTGCCGGAAATATAGGCGCGCAAGGTAAGTACGGAAAGATCGGCGATCTTGTACAGCGCTTTCCCTGCCGCGGTCATCTCTCCCGCCTGCGCATATTTGGAAAGCGCCGTGCCGGAAACGGGATTAACGATATAGGATCTTGCCAGTTGCTCATCGAGTTGCTCCGCCCTTTTCCTTAATGGCTCCGCTTCGCTGAGTACGCTGCGGTTTTGGGTGGAGAGCGCACTTTTCTGCGCGCTGATCTGCTGCCGGATAACAACCTCCTGTTTTAAGGCCGCATCCAACTGGGCGTTGATATCATCCAGTTGTTTCCCCGTGGCCGCATCCAGTTTCAGGAGATTCTCCACTCTTGTTTTTTCCTTTTGCAGATGGGCGACCTGCGATTGCTGCACCAATAACTGATCCTGTATGAGTTTGAGCTGCGGCGCCAGGTCGGTCGTTTTCTGCGAAAGCGCGTTGATGCTGGCCATTACCTGGTCTTTTTGCAACGACAGGTTAACGGCTTCGATGCGGCCCACGACAGAATCCCTGACCAGCGTATCGCCTTCTTCCACATTAAGCGATAGGATCTTACCGTTTAATTCGGCGGACACGACGACTTCATCTGCTTCAAAGGTCCCTGATGCGTCGGGCTTAATTCCATTATTGGAGCAACTCATGGCC
The DNA here is from genome assembly GCA_016786785.1 of Chitinophagaceae bacterium. Classification (GTDB taxonomy): domain Bacteria; phylum Bacteroidota; class Bacteroidia; order Chitinophagales; family Chitinophagaceae; genus Flavitalea. The sequence continues at coordinate 14,958 of JAEUVR010000226.1, read as the reverse complement.
GTGAAAATGATCGCTATCTGTAATATGGATATAGCCCTTGTCGGGAAGGCCCTCCCTGTCAAGAGACCCGACGCCCGGTTTCCGGTTGCACGCGTACTGGCATCAGTAGCGTTTGATTGCATCTGCATATTATTTATATTTACTTCGTTCATAAATATTTTCAATTGTCTCATTGAATGCTGCGCATTTACTTCGTTCATAAATATTTTCATTTGCCTCAGTGAACGCTGCGCGTTTACTTCGTTCATAAATATTTTCAATTGTCTCAGTGAAATGCCTCTCATTCCAATGGTCAGTTTCATATTAATTTCCGGAGATGGTTTGGTAATATATTTTGGCTTGTAATAACTGCAACTGATGCGTAATAAGGCTTTGCCTGGACTGGTCTTCCGCATTTACTTCCCGGAGATAATCATTGGCCGTAATCACCCCGTTCTCCAGCCGGGCGCTGGCGGCAGCCTTAATGCTTTCTCTTAATGCGATGATGAGACTGTCTGATATGATCAACTGGGTTAACTTATCTATTTCCGCGCGTTGCTGCGCCAGCTGCGCCTGGGTGTTTAATAAAAAGGTTTGTTTCTGGACATCAATGGAATGCTGGTTAACGGCTACAAGACGACGGTCATTTTTTTGGGTATACAGCTCTCCAAGGGACCAGTTAAAACGTATGCCGCCAATATAAAAAAGATCAAACTCATTTTTAAGCATGTTTAACCCCGGCCTGCCATACCCTCCCTGTACAAACAAGCTGGTCTTCGGCAAGCTTCTGGCGCGGATGATCCTGAGCTGCTGACCGAGTAGAGCAGACTGGTCGCTGAATAATTTTATTTCCGGCCGGCTGATTTCCGTATGCATATCTTCTTTAAGAAGAGGGCGCTCCAACCTGCTGTCTTCCGTTAAGTCGCGGTTGGTGAACAGGCTTAACATATCCATCAGCGCCTTTTTCGCGGAGCGCAGTTCTGTTAAACGCTGATCAGCCTTGATCGCTTCCGCCTGCAAGAGCTGCAGGTCCGACCGGAATGCCGCGCCATGCTGCGTCAACGCATCCACCGTTTTTATTCCTGTGCGTATATCCTGCTCGATCAGCCCGGATAATTTTATCTGTTCCTCGAGGAATAGCGCGCCCAGGAAGAGTTCATTGATCCTTTCTTTCAGATGATAAAGATCCAGTTCCACCTGTTGGTCTGCCGCCGCCGCGGAAAATTGTTGCAAGGCTTTTTGCTCCCTGTTCATGCCGCCATCGTAAATAAGCTGGCTGATATCGGCAGTTAATTTATACTGATCCCGGGACGGAGGAATAATATTAACGCCAGGGAAAGAAATATCAATGGCCGTAACATCCGACTGATAGGTCGCCTGCCCGTTGAAAGACAATTGCGGAAACCAGCGCTTGCGGATATTATCGATCGACAATGCCGTCGTTTGTTTGATCAATCCTTTCTGAGCGAGCAGCGGATAATGTTGACGCGCCAGCTCATAGGCCTGTTGCAGGCTAAGCGATTGAGAAAAGCAAAGACAGGGAACGGCAACCAAAAAAACAGAAGCCGGCAGCCCGTAAAACAAACGCCGTATTGTTTTTTTAAACCAAATCGTTGATCGCTGCATAAAAAATCACTTTTTAATCGATCCTATAATAAATTTTGGGACTTCCTTCTTGCGCGCTTCCATTAAAGCGAGGAATGTCTCCTCCCCGATCTCCATTACCGAAGCCAGCATAGGCTTCCCGATAAAAGGAAATATGCAGAGAGAAAGCATATGCATAATCAATTGAATGGGATTAATGGAGATGATCCTGCCTGCTTTTATTTCCGATGTTATTTGCTGTATCAGTTTATCCAGATTGACAATACCGCCTCTTAGCGCTTTTTTGACGAACCATTCGGGCCGCTGATGAATTTCATTCAACACGAAGATGGGCGCGTGGGGATTTTGAAGCATGTAGTCGATATACTCCGAACAGAACCGCTCTATCTTATCGAACAGGGGAAGGTCTGATTCAAAGATGTTTCTGAGCCTTGGAAAAAGTCCGGTGAATAGCTCGGCGAATATCGTTTCGAATAATTTCTCCTTATTCCTGAAATAATAATGGAGCAAGGCTTTATTAATACCTGCCTCGTCTGCGATATCCTGCATTCTCGCGCCCGACAGCCCCCTGGTTACAAAAACCTTTTTTGCCGCCATCAGGATACGCTCTTCGGCAGACTGATCTTTTTCATTTTTAACCATCAGGTTTAACCATTTGGTTAATAAAGTTAAACCCAGGTATGCATACGACCAAATATTTTTATTTTTAACAGCGGCTCATTGAATCTTTAGCCGCTACCACGGCCAAAACTGAAACCCTATCTTCTACATAAAATATTTTATAAGCAAGGGCGCTGACACGCGGAGCTATTGGCGGTTTAACGCCATTGATGAACCCAATCTTATGCAGAGAAAGCCCAGGCCCTCGTATACACCCAGCTGCCGCAGGATCGGATTTCAGACAGGGGAACATATTGCTGCGGGAAAGTATGACGCAAGGCAATCAGAAACCCGGCCCATTAAAGCTCAGGAGCAATATGCCGCTTTTACAGAAAGGATAAATACATTTTTTCGTCCGGCCGGAATATATCGTCCGAGATACCAGCGGAGAGTTGATCCTAACCCTACATTCCGGGGAACAAGGGTCTGGCAATGGCTTCCCTGAAAGGCCAGGGAACAACGGAAAGGATCAGGATAAAAGCGATCAGGAAGAACCAGAACGTTTTGGTATGTTTGGCCTGATCGGAAATATTCTTTTTGGACGCTCCCCTTCCGATGGTAATAAGAATAATCGCAATCAGCATACCCGTAATGTGTTCAACCGCCCAGAACCGGTAAGCAGGCTCTTTCATTGCCTCTCCCATGCCTGTTTTCTGGATCAGCTTTAATCCCCATGCCCCGAAGAACCATTCGTACAATCCAATTAGCAACTGGATATGAGCGGAGATCATCAGGAACAATCCTATCTTTTTATCTCCCTTAGTGAAAGGCTTTTTCCCCGTCATGCCGGAAAGACTTTTTACAATAGCAATCACCAATAAGATCAGGATTACCCAGCGAAGCAGGTTATGAAGATGCAATAGTCCGGTATACATATGCGAAGTTTTAATGTAAAAGCAAATCGTTCATTCAGGTTCACAAAGAAAGCTCAGATTCCACAAACTGCCAACTTAACGCGGTATTTCTTTGTTTTTAAAAACAGAGCTACAAAATGACCGTTCAACCGAAACTCCAACCTGGCTCTCTTTTTCAATAAGCTTTCAGAATATTTCGATGCATCTTCTATCGTCTGCATACGGCCTGCAAAATGACCGATAAAAAACCATCGACCTATCTTTCATTTCAAATAATCTCATCCTATGATCTCAATGAATCTGCTATCTTTTGCATATAAGACGACCGGTAAAATAGTCGATAAGATGAAATCGCTATCCTCCCTGGCTTCCGGTAATCTGCTGCGATATCTTAACAAATCTTTTATCTTTAGCTCAGCGCTCATGCGTTAAAGAACATTGCGGGCGCGTATTGTTAAAATAGACGCGCGGTCCCGCCGTATTTAAACCGGTTCGTCAAAATCGTTTACTTTTGAATGATGAAAGGTCTGAAGATAAAAATACTTACGCAGCGCAGGCTTTTTCTGCTGATGATCAGCGGTTTCCTGGTATGGGCGGCATGCGAGGAAGCCGATCCGCACCAGGCCAAAAGAAATGGGGCCCAGGTATTGAACGCCCCCCCATATGATCGGTTGACAGACAGTATCAGGTCCTTTCCCAACGACGCAAGCCTGTATTTTCAAAGGGCGGCGCTGCTATCGCAAAACAACCTGCACGAGATCGCCAGCGCCGACTATAAAAGATCATGGGAGTTGAGCGGAGACGAAGGCATTGCGCTGGAATACGCTTCTAACCTTATTCTTTCCGGCAATATCCGGGAGGCTATCGACCTGCTTGAAAAAGGCGTAAAAAAATTCCCCGACAACGCAGAATTCAGTCGCCGGCTGGGCGAAGCTTATCTGCATATCGGCGCGCCTGAGAAAGCGCTGGAACAGTACAATTCGCTTATCGCGCATGATTCGTTGAACTTTGAAGCCTGGTTCGATAAAGGCTCCCTGCTGGCGAGGTTGAAGGATACCGCCCGGGCTATTGAAGCGCTCGAAAGGTCCTTTGCCATACTACCCATCAATTACAGCGGCCTTGCGCTTGCCAATCTGTATGCCGCAAGAAAAGACGCGCGGACATTGGAAGTCTGTGATATATTGCTATCCAAAGATTCCAGCGATACACAGACGGAGCCGCTCTACCTGAAGGGCATGTATTACGCCGAAAACAACCAGCCCGACAAAGCTGTTGAACTATTTGACCAATGCATACAGCGCGACTGGAAAATGACCGACGCCTATATTGAAAAGGGGATCATATTCTTTGAAAAGAAGAAATTCGACGAGGCGCTCAAAACATTCACTTTGGCGGCGACCGTTTCCAATACGGACCCCGACGCCTATTTCTGGATAGGGCGTTGCTACGAATCGATAAATGACGCAGAGAAAGCCGCCGTTAACTACGAAAGAGCGTATGCCCTGGACCGTTCCTTTACAGAAGCCAGGGACGCCCTGAAAAGAATAAACAGGTAATTGTATCTTGCAGTTAAATTCATTTTACTCCTTACTACTACCGCCATGCCAATTATAGCGCCTTCTTTTTTAGCCTGTGATTTTCTTAAACTTGGACAGGAATGCCAGATGGTCAATGAAAGCGAGGCCGAATGGCTGCACCTCGACGTAATGGACGGTCGTTTTGTACCCAATATCAGCTTTGGCATTCCCGTTATTCAGCAGATCCGGAAAGCTACCCGCAAAATATGCGATGTCCACCTGATGATCGTGGAACCGGAGAAATATACGGAAGCCTTCAAAAAAGCAGGGGCCGACGTTCTTTCCGTGCATATTGAAGCCTGCCCGCACCTGCACAGGAATATTCAACAGATAAAATCGCTGGACATGAAAGCGGGGGTAGCCGTAAACCCGCATACTCCTGTTGAATTGCTGAAAGACATATTGCCGGACATAGACATTGTAAACCTGATGAGCGTAAACCCTGGCTTCGGAGGGCAACAATTTATCGCGCATACCCTTCATAAGATAAGGGAACTTAGAAAGATGATCGATGAACAGGGCTTATCGGTAAAAATAGAGATCGATGGCGGCGTTACCCTCGAAAATGCTTCTTCTATTCTCAAAGCGGGCGCCGATATACTGGTAGTAGGCAGTACGGTTTTTGGATCTGACGACCCTAAAGCCGTTATCTCACAACTGAAACATCTTGCCTATTAGCCTTTAGGCAAAACCTGCCTCATGCCTGGCAGGCAACCCGCTGGAACATCGCCTTGTGCAATCAGCGCTCCTTTAAACTTTCCGGGAGAATAGCCGTATTGTTTCCGTAGTTTTTCTATATAACGGTTAGACTCCTACCCGATTCCCTGATAATCCAGAATACTTTAATTAATTTAGGCAGTCAAATCAATAACCGGGTGAACGCTGCACGATTATTTTTCCTGTTATCCTTTATCCTTGTTGCAACCGGCGGCTTTGCCCAGAACAGAGCGGCCTTTATCTCGGGAAAGATAGTAGGCGAAAGCGGGGATCCCCTCTCCAAAGTTTCCATCATCATACTGGGAAAACAATCCGGCAGCCTCAGCTCCGATTCCGGGACTTTTCGACTGCGCGTTCCCGCAAACAGGGCGCTTGCGCTGCAATTCAGCTATGCGGGATACAAAACGGCGCAGCGAAATTTCCTCCTTAATGAAAACGAGGAAGAATACATAACGGTAAGGATGGAACGCCGCGCTGGCGAACTCGACCCGGTAACGGTATTGGATCAACGGGGACGAATGGAAGCGGGGTTGGTAACGTTTAACCCCAAAAATGCCATCAATATGCCTTCCCCCGGCGGCGGCATAGAAAGCCTGATCAAAATCTTTGTCGGATCGAATAATGAACTCACTTCCCAATATTCGGTAAGGGGCGGAAACTACGACGAGAACCTGGTCTATATAAATGATTTTGAAATATTCCGTCCATACCTAGTGAGAAGCGGGCAGCAGGAAGGATTAAGCTTTATCAATCCCGAACTAACCCGGAATGTCCAGTTCTATAACGGGGGGTTCCAGGCGCGTTACGGCGACAAACTTTCCTCTGTGCTCGATATCCAATATAAAAAACCCAAAGGATTCGCCGGATCCGCTTATATCGGAGGGCTGGAACAGGGTTTTCACCTCGAAGGGATATCTAAAAACAATAAATTCACTTACCTGGCGGGGATACGCAACCGCAGTAACCGGAACCTGGTCGGCAGCCAGGAAACAAAAGGCAATTACGCGCCCTCCTCTTCCGATATACAGGCCCTGCTCACTTATCAGATAGACGACCGGTCGAGCATCGAACTTATGGGAAATATCTCCGGAACAAGATTCAGGCTGGAGCCCGAATTCAGCAAGCTGACCTCTTCCGTATTCTCTCCCTTCTTCAGCGCAAACCTGGGCCTCGACGTTTATTTCACAGGAAGGGAAGAAGACCGGTATCGTACCAATATGGTTGGTTTATCCTTTATCCGCCAGCCTCGAAAAAACCTGCGGTTAAAATGGATGTTAAGCAGGTTTAGCAACCAGGAAAACGAATCCATTGATATTACCGGCGCTTATATTTTTGGCGAAAGGGGCTTCGATAAAACAAAACCTGATTTCGGCCTGATCGCCAATCCTCTCGGCGCAGGGACACACCAGACCTACGCGCGTAACGCGCTGAATATCGAAGTTTGGAATATTTCGCATAAGGGCAGTCTAACGCAGGGAAGGCATTATTTCCAGTGGGGGCAGTCTGCCGAAAGACAGCTCGTTCGCGACAAACTCCATGAGTGGGAATACCTCGACTCCGCAGGATATAATCTTCCTAATAATCCAGGCCCCCTGGCGCTCAATAGCATGCTCTCCTCTGCTACAAAATTGGGCATTACCCGGTTTTCGGGTTATGCGCAGGATAATTTTATCTTTCATGATTCTTCCGGATGGTCTTTGCAGGCCGGGGTAAGATATGCTTACAATACCCTTAACAATGAGTTCCTGTTATCGCCCAGGGCAGGGATTTCCTGGAAGCCCGTCCGCTGGAAACAGGATATTGTTTTTAAGGGCGCGATAGGCGCTTACCATCAGCCTCCTTTCTACCGCGAACTAAGACGTTACGACGGAACCGTTAACAAAGGGCTTAAAGCGCAAAGAAGCTACCAGGCTACAGCGGGGATAGATTATAATTTCCGGCAGGGCGCAAGGCCTTTCCGGCTTACCGCCGAAGCCTATTATAAAAAGATGTGGAATATTGTGCCGTATGATATGGACAATGTGCGACTCCGCTATTTCGGGGAAAACAGCGCCAGGGCTTATGCGGCAGGATTGGAAATGCGCCTGTTCGGAGAATTGGTAAAGGACGCCGAAAGCTGGGTCAGCCTGGGATTCATGCGCACGCGGGAAAACCTCGACAACGATTTTTATTATAATTATACCCTTGACGAAAACAATACGGTTACCGATAGCAGCTTAATGCAGGGCGGATGGTTTCGCCGGCCGACAGACAGGCTGATCAACTTTGGCATGTTTCTGCAGGATTACCTGTCGACCAATAAAAACTTTAAGGTCTACCTGAATTTTCTTTACGGCAGCAATCTTCCTTATAATATTCCCAATAGCGTTAAATACCGGAACGGGTTGATCATCGAACCTTATATAAGAATAGATATCGGTTTCAGCGCCTTATTGCTCGACAGCGACAAAACCAACAGGAGAAGCCGCAATCCTTTCCGGGATTTTGAAAATCTTTGGGCTACGCTGGAAGTATTTAACCTTATAGACCGGGACAATACGATCTCTTATATGCTCATCAAGGATTTTTCCAATACGGTATTTGCGCTGCCCAACCGGCTTACTCCAAGATTGCTGAACCTGAAGCTGGTAGCCAGGTTCTGATCCCTGTTTTTCCCAATCGCCATCAATCCTTCCCAATTCGGGAATACAAGTCTTCGCGAATACTTCATAAGTTTCTACTAATCAATTAATTAAAAACATGGCGCCAGTTTCGTTATTCTCTTGACAACAACAACAAACAAAAAACGAAATATGTCCGCCAGCAAAGACACATCAATCTCGAATCTCTTTAAAAGGATCTCTACATCGGATCTGGATAAGAAGGCTGGCGGCGAAAATGTTCAATTTGATAAACAGCGCCTCATGATCACAAAAGTAACCGTGCGCCCTAACCCTTTTACAACGGTAATAACGCTGGACATCAGCTGCGCACAAAACAGGAACATCATTGTCAGGATGTTCAACGAAGAAGGAAAGATCGTTAAAATGTTCAGTTGGTACCTTGTTAAAGGAACAAATGTTACGGCGATCAATGATCTGGATAATGTAAGCAGCGGGATCTACGCGCTGGACATTATCGATAATGAGGGAACGCTACTGTTCAGTTACGAACTCAAAAAAGGATAATTACAACTCTTTATACTACAACCTTAAATGAAAAGGAGTCACTTGGCCGACTCCTTTTTTTTATTTTATATCCGCGCCCGATATTTGTGGAGCTGAAGGTGGAGCCGCTTAATTTTGCAGGATCAACAACATTGATCAATACGTTCATTATGATCTCTCTTTCCGTAAACATAAACAAGTTCGCCACGCTGCGCAACAGCAGGGGAGGCAATAAGCCCGATGTAACCAAGGCAGCCATTGACGCCCAACGATTCGGGGCAGACGGCGTTACCGTTCATCCCCGACCGGATGAAAGACATATCCGTTACGCCGATACCAGGGATATCAAAAAAAACATCAGCATAGAATTTAATATCGAAGGCAACTGCCGCGAACAGAAATTTGTAGACCTGGTCCTGGAAACCCTTCCCCAGCAGGTGACGCTTGTGCCTGACGCATTAAACCAGATCACGTCCAATCACGGATGGGATACCCTTGCCCACAAGGACTACCTGACAAATATGGTGAAAGCGTTTAAAGAAGCGGGTATCCGCACGTCTATCTTTGTAGACCCGGATATCAAAATGGTGGAAGGCGCGGCGGCTACCGGAACAGACCGTATTGAACTGTACACGCAGGCTTACGCAGAGGCCTATGCGCATAATCGGGAAAAAGCGATAGCGCCTTATATCGCCGCCGCGGAATGCGCGCTCAGGAACGGCCTGGGCATAAATGGCGGCCATGATCTTGACCTGGATAACCTGCAATATTTTGCGAAACGAATCCCGGGCTTATTGGAAGTGTCTATCGGGCACGCGCTTATTGCAGACGCCTTGTACCTGGGATATGAGAACGCCATCCAGTTGTATAAGCGGCAACTCGTTTCTGAACAATAAACATCCTGGAAAGCACGGAACGGACGCCCTGCTTGACCATACCGCTTATCGCGGTAACCATTAGATGCATCGCGAGCAATGCGCTCGCAACAGTTCATAAGCGCTCCAAAAAAACATAGAATAGTTACGTAAAAAATGTAATAAAACGGAGCGCCTGCAACAATTTTCAGGGAAACCCTAATTACATCCCAGCAATTCGCACAACTTACTATGCAATTGAGGGCCCCGGAGATTTTTAGCAATGATCTTTCCCGAAGGATCGATCAACAGGTTTTGGGGGATGGATTGTATTTTATATTTAAGGGCGGCCTCATTACTCCAAAACTTCAGGTCGCTCACCTGCGTCCAATCCAGCTTATCATCTTCAATCGCTTTTAACCAGGGGTCTCTTGACCTGTCGAGAGAAACGCCCAGCACGGTAAAATTTTTATCCTTAAACTTATGATAAGCTTCCACGAGATTAGGATTTTCCATACGACAGGGCCTGCACCAACTGGCCCAAAAATCCACCAGCAGGTATTTTCCCCTGAACGCATTCAGCGAAACCATCCTGCCATCGGGATCGGACTGTGAAAAATCAATCGCCTCGGAACCTATGGCGCCTATCTTACTTTCGGCAATGTATTCGCCGATGATCTTACCATAAAATCCATTCTTTACTTCTTCATCCAGCAAATCGAACCTCGACTCGGTAACCGAGATGTCCTGCTCGAGCTGACCGGTAACCACCAATAGGAACGGGGATACGGGAGACGATCTGTGGCGGGTCACAAAATCATGGATGGCGCTGCCGATCTTATCGGCCTGCTTTGTGTAATTATCCATCAGCGATTCATCGCGCTGCATCCCCTGGCTGTTTATCAACTGGGCCAACCTGGTCAGCTCCTGGAAAAGCGGATTAAAGACCTGCTGGAATTCCATAAACGCGTCTTGCGTAGGCGAACCGGCGATCTCAAGATGCTGCACCGCCTGCGCATCTCCTTTCACGGAAATAGGATGATTGCTTAGAAAAACAATGGCTCTCTTTTGAACGCCATCAAAATTCAGCATGTAAAGATTGGGTTCGGGGACGGAGCTTCTTAATTCAAAAACGCCATTCCGGACCAGGCCGCTTGCCAGGGTATCGGCAGGATTATTGGCATCGGTCAGCGATACCACGGAAGCCTCGGGCAAGCCCCTCACTTCCCCCTTCATGGTAAACTCCTGCTGGCCAAACAGCGCCAGGGGAAGAAAAAAAAGCGTTCCAAAGATTCTTCTCATGTACTGATTATTTAGCATGACGCTGCTCTAAAATACGGATCACCGACTGTAAATCATAGCCTTTTGCGTTAAGTAAAAGCAAATAATGGAACAACAGGTCGGCCGCCTCGTTCAGGAAAAGGTCATCATTGTTATCCTTTGCTTCAATAACCAGCTCTACGGCTTCTTCCCCCACTTTCTGGGCAATTTTATTGATGCCCCTGGCAAACAATTGCTTAACATAGGACTTCTCCTCGGTTCCTGTCTTGCGCTGCTCAATGACCTGTTCGAGGCTGAATAAAAAATCCATACGCGTGTTCTGTTCATCCCAGCAGGTATCGGCGCCGGTATGACAAACCGGTCCAAGAGGATCGGCTTTGATCAGCAGGGTATCCTGGTCGCAGTCTGCCTTGATCTCCCGGAGAATCAGGAAATTACCGCTCTCCTCTCCCTTTGTCCATAATCGTTTTTTGCTGCGGCTGTAGAAACAAACCCTTCCTTCGGAAAGCGTTTTCTGCAAGGCCTCTTCATTCATGAACCCAAGCATCAATACCCTGGCGGTGGCATAATCCTGGACAATCGCAGGCGCCAGCCCGTCCAGGTACTTATCGAAATCTATTTTTAACGGCTTATTATTTTCTGATATGTTATTCATAATTCATCCTGCTATAAAATGATCATTCTGTTTACAAATGAACGCCAGCGACGGACTGATTGACCTACCTGGCTTTTGAGCAATTATCGACACAGCTAAAACCGAATCCTTAACGCCTGTCGCAGTAAACGCTATCCGATCCCTCAAATCCGGACGGCTATTTGATTATCCTGCAAATATCGCTTCAATTCCGGTATGCTGATTTCTTTAAAATGAAATATACTGGCCGCCAACGCGGCATCGGCATGCCCCTCATTAAAGACATCCACAAAATGAGGCATGGTTCCCCCGCCGCCCGAAGCAATGACCGGCACCGGCAACGCGTCGGCCAGCCGCCTGGTGATATCCAGCGCAAACCCATTCTTGGCGCCGTCATGATTCATGGAAGTCAGCAATATCTCGCCCGCCCCCCGGTCTACGCCTTGCCTGGCCCAATCTTCACAGGTAGTATCTGTTTTGATCCGGCCGCCGTTGAGATAAACATACCATACCCCGTCTTCTTCCTGCTTGGCGTCGATAGCCAGCACAATGCACTGGCTCCCGAATTCGCCCGCCAGATCGCTCACCAGCTGCGGGTTCCGGAATGCCGCCGTATTCACGGATATTTTATCCGCCCCGCTCCGCAATAATATGTTCACATCCTCGATGCTGCCTATTCCCCCGCCAACGGTAAAGGGGATATTGATATGGCGAGCGATACGATTAACCAACTCGCTTAAGGTCTTGCGTTTTTCATTGGTAGCCGTAATGTCGAGGAACACCAACTCATCTGCTCCCTGTGAAGCATATAAGGCGCCGAGTTCCACCGGATCGCCTGCATCGCGGATATTTTCAAAATTCACTCCTTTTACCGTGCGTCCGTCCCTGATATCAAGGCAGGGGATAATCCGTTTGGTTAACACTTGTCAATATAGTTTGATCAAAAAATAGAACGTTGCCCTGAAAGCCGGGATAAACCGTTTAAGCGGTTCCGGCATTATCTGCCCAGGTTAAAACATTTAAGTTCCGGCGCCATCTGCCAGGGTTAACGCATTTAAGCTTCGGGTTCCCTGCCGAGCTAAGCGACAAAATTCAGCGCCATCTGCCGGGGTTAACGCATTTAAGCTCCGCATTATTTACTGGCGCTAAAACGTTTAAGCTCTTCCAGCGTTATCTTCTGCTCATAGATCGCTTTTCCCACGATAGCGCCCTTGCAGCCAATACCGGCAAGCGTTTCCAGGTCGTTCATCGAACTCACGCCGCCGCTGGCAATAAAATAAAGACCCGGAAATTCGGCAATGATGTTTTTATACAGCGGTACGGAAGGCCCCTGCAATAAGCCATCCTTGCTGACATCCGTACAAAAAACATGCTGGACGCCCTGCCCCTGGTATTTGCGGATAAAATCATATACCCGGATATCAGTGGTTTCCAGCCATCCCCCCACCGCAATCTGCTCTCCTTTTACATCTGCTCCCAGCATAAATTTATCCGGCCCAAAACGCTTGATCCATTGCGCAAATACCGCTTCTTCCTTAACCGCGATACTGCCCACTGTCGCCCAGGCGGCGCCGGAGTTCAGCGCGATCTCCGCATCTTTTTCCGTTTTGATGCCTCCTCCGAAATCGATGACCAGGTGGGTCCGGGACGCGAGCGTTTCCAATACCTTCCAGTTCTTCACCGCGCCCGCTTTCGCGCCGTCAAGGTCTACCAGGTGCAGGCGGGAAAGTCCCGCGTCTTCAAACTGCCTGGCGACCTCAAGCGGATGTTCGTTATAGATTTTCACCGAAGCGTACTCGCCCTGCGTAAGCCTTACGCATCTGCCGTCGATAATATCAATTGCCGGAATGATCTCCATGAGTTTATTTAATGGTGAAAATAAAATTCTTCAGCAGCCTTTCTCCTATCTCTGCGCTTTTTTCGGGATGGAACTGTACGCCATAAAAATTATTCTTCCATAAAGCTGCGCTATAGGGATGAATATAGTTTGAAGTCGCAATGGTATGTTTTCCCAAAGCGGCATAATAACTGTGCACCGAATAAACATATGACCCATTGTCAATCCCTTCAAACAAGGGCGTTTTCAGATCAGAAAGCGTATTCCATCCGATCTGCGGCACTTTTTCCTTACCGCCGGAAGGCTTAAATAAGCTTACCTGCTCATCAAAAATACCGATGCATTCCGTGTCATTCTCGGCCGAATGCGCGCACAACAACTGCATGCCGAGGCAGATGCCCAGCGTTGGCTGCTTCAACTGCCGGATCAGCTTATCAATCCCCCTTTCCCGCAGGTACTGCATAGCGGAACTGGCTTCTCCTACGCCGGGGAATATCACCCTGTCCGCCTGCTTTATCCTGTCATGATCGTCGGATATTACGGCGTTTATACCTATCCGTTCAAGCGCGTACCAGACCGACTGGATATTTCCCGCATTGTATTTGATGATCACCACCTCTTTATTTTGCTCCAACGATGCCATGTATAAAATCTTTTGTGATGGAAGATATATCCCCTCCTTTCCCCAACGCCCTGATATAGGCGCTGCCGATGATGCCGCCATTAGCATACAGGCAGGCGGCGGAGAAAGTAGGCTTATCCTTGATGCCAAACCCGATCAATACAGGATTGGAAAGCCGCATATCCCGCAGCTTTTTAAAGTAGCCTGCCTGCGCGCTCATATCCTTTTCATTGCCGGTAGTAGAGGAAGAAGAGACCGCGTACAAAAACCCGGAACTCAGCTGGTCCAGCTTTTTTATTCTTTCCTCCGTCGTTTCCGGCGTAACCAGAAAAATAAAATTCAGCTTGTATTTTTTGATGATCTGCCCATATTCCGTTTCAAACTCATATATCGGTAGATCGGGCAGGATAAGACCGTCTACGCCTGCCGCCGCCGCATCGGCGCAGAACTTTTCAAATCCGTATTGTAGCACGGGGTTCATATATCCCATAAGGATGACCGGTAGACTGATCGTACGGCGGAAATTTTTCAACTGCTCAAATAGCCGGGCGATCGTCATTCCTTTTTCGAGCGCTATGCCGCCGCTGGCCTGTATCACGGGGCCGTCGGCCAGGGGATCGCTGTAAGGCATGCCCAGCTCGATCATATCGGCGCCGTATTGCTCCAGCGCCTGCATCACCGGGAGCGTACTGTCCGCCTCCGGGTACCCGGCCGTACAATAGATGTTCAGTATGCCTTGTTTTTTCCTTTTAAATAATTCATCGATCCTGTTCATATCTCATGTTTTGAGCGGTTGAGGATGGAAGGTTGTCGCCCCGATCCGGAACGCATAACTTACTATCCTATGCGGGCGCGGAGCTTTCTCGCCCGACCCAGCCGCTTTGCGGTTTATTGTTTGTCCGATCCCATTTTATTCATATAGGTCGCAAGATCTTTATCGCCCCTGCCGCTTAAGCAAATAACGGTAGTATCCGATTCTTTTAACGCCAGCTTATCAAGCGCCGCAAAAGCATGACCGGATTCCAGCGCCGGGATAATGCCTTCCATTTTTGCCAGGGCAAAAGATGCATCGACCGCCTCGTCGTCCGTAGCGCTCAAAAACAAGGCGCGGCCGGAAGCGTACAGGTTAGCATGAAGGGGACCGATACCGGGATAATCAAGACCCGCGGAAATGCTATGCGGTTCTGTTACC
>JAEUVR010000304.1 GCA_016786785.1 Chitinophagaceae bacterium | reverse complement strand
CTACAGCGGGGGCACGATAGATACCGACAAACAAATCCGAAGGATACAATATCCCTCTTACGAATACACCAGTAACGCAGACGCCGTTAATGCTGCCGTAAGTTCGCTTGGAGGACCTGATTTAGGATCGACTTCCGTTTGGTGGGATACGAACAAAGGAAATCCTAATCCTGTAAATTTTTAAGCCGGCTCATTTGAATGACGCAAGCAGATAATTTCTTTGAAATGCATTTAGAAAATAAAAGGCGCCTCATCTATGATCGTGGATGAGGCGCTAATTGTAAGAAATTATTTTTATCAGTTACAAAAAATAAAATTACGCGAATGATAAGACAGATTTTCTCAATTTTATTTTTGTGCTTACTGTGTTCAGTATACGTTTCCCGGGCTCAAAAATACAGCGTCGTAATTAAGGGAGGCCATGTTATTGACGCCAAGAATAAAATTAATGAGGTAATGGATGTTGCCATTCTAAATGGCAAGATCGCAAGGGTGGCAAAAAAAATAGATGCCAGCAAAGCCGAGCAGGTCGTTGATGCCGCCGGCATGTATGTTACGCCCGGACTGATAGATCTGCATGCGCATGTTTTTGGCGGCGCTGAACCAGACCACGACGACAATAATGGTTTTGACGCCGTACCAGGTCCTGATGGCTTCACTTTTCGCGCTGGCGTGACTACGGTAGTTGATTGCGGCAGCCCGGGTTGGATGTCGTTTCCAACATTCAAGAGGAATATTATCGATCGGTCCAAAACGCGGGTCTTGTGTTTCTTAAATATAAACGGAGAAGGCATGAGAGGCGTTAAGTGGGAACAGAACCTCGATGATATGGATCCCAAAAGAGCCGCTGAAATGGCTTTGGCCAATAAGGAATACATTGTTGGTTTTAAACTTGCGCATTGGTCAGGCACGGTCTGGACGCCTGTAGAACGGGCTAAAGAGGCAGGCAGACTGGCCAATTTACCCATAATAGTCGATTTTGGGGGAAGCGATGACCATCCGCCGCTGTCCATTGAAACATTATTTGACAAATATTTTCAGCCAGGCGATATATTTACCCATGTCTTCACAGAACTAAAAAGAAGAGATCCTGTCGTGGATCTTAACACCAGGGTATTAAAGCCATTCGTATTACCGGCGCAGAAAAGAGGAATTATTTTTGACGTCGGATTTGGAGGCGGCAGTTTTAACTTCGGTCAGGCAATTCCGGCATTTAAGGCCGGATTTCTCCCGAATACTATGGGAACAGACCTCCATATAGGAAGCATGAATGGCGCGATGATCGACCAGTTGAATATATTATCTATGTTCCTTGCGATAGGAATGGACCTGCAGGGCGTTATCGACCGTAGTACATGGGAGCCTGCGAAGGCGATCAAGCGCGAAGAACTCGGTAACCTGTCAGTGGGCGCAATTGCCGACATAGCCATTTTAACGCTTCGGGAAGGCAAGTTCGGGTTTAAGGATATTGATGGCAACCGGGTAGAAGGCACACAAAGACTCGAATGTGAAATGACGATAAGAGGAGGAGAAATAGTGTACGACTTAAATGCAATAGCAAGTAGTCCAACCAAAGGCAAATAGCTTTGCCCCTACGCTACTGCTATTCTATCATTTTTTAAAATCAGCGTTTTTATCAAAATGAAAAAGATTCCAATAATTTTCTTCCTTATTCTTATCTCATGCGTTATCTCCGCGCAGAAAGCCGCTCCTATATATCGCATGATCATAAAAGGCGGGCATTTGATCGACCCCAAAAACAATATAGACGATATCATGGATGTGGCCATCCAGGATGGCAAAATAGCCAAAGTTGCAAAAGACATTGATACGTCGCTTGCGCGACAGATCGTATATGTAAATGGCATGTATGTAACTCCGGGGCTGATTGATATTCACGCGCATGTTTTTTATGGCACTGAACCCGGACGTTATCTTAGCAATAGCTTTATGGCCCCCAGGCCTGATGGATTTACATTTCGTTCGGGAGTTACTACCGTGGTCGATGCAGGCGGCGCAGGGTGGA
>JAEUVR010000112.1 GCA_016786785.1 Chitinophagaceae bacterium | reverse complement strand
GATTTTGTAGGTCCCTGAAACCGGCGGCCTTAGCATTCCTGTCCAGCGTACAGAATAGTTTCCTTTATTGATCCCTTCTGCCGGCGCAGCCCATCCCCAGGAAAAATCAATAACAGGATCTGTGCCTGTCTGAGCGG
Organism: Chitinophagaceae bacterium; assembly: GCA_016786785.1. Classification (GTDB taxonomy): domain Bacteria; phylum Bacteroidota; class Bacteroidia; order Chitinophagales; family Chitinophagaceae; genus Flavitalea. The sequence continues at coordinate 13,327 of JAEUVR010000112.1, read as the reverse complement.
GTATACCGTCAAGGTTTTTATTATTAAAGTAATCTACGCGTAAACCCGGTTCGCCGGTTTCAGAACGGATAAACTGAGCAGGTATCGTAACCATATCGCCCATTAAACCGCATCCCTCGGCAAAATTAACCTCAATGGCGTTGCCGCAGAGTTCCCTGATACCCTGGAGGGGGCTTATGGAATAACAAGCGGTAACCGATGCGCTCCCGCCTCCGCCAAGACGGGCTTCATTGGCATTTGGTCCGATCACGGCAAGCTTTTTTATACCGGTCAGGTCAAGCGGTAAGATCCGGTTATCATTTTTCAGCAGCACAGCGCTTTCCTTCGCCACCTTCCTTGCAAGTTGTTGATGCGCCGGCGAATTCAGTTCAGAAGCAAGTTTGGGTTTTGGAATATCCAATTGCCGGGTTTGAATTAAAAGCCTCAGTAAGCCCTTCAGTTTTTCATCAAGAACCGATTCTGAGAGTTTTCCGTTTTCAATTTCCCGTAGCATATCTTCCCTGCGCATAAATTTACCTGGACCGGGCATTTCCATGTCCACCCCGGCATACAGGCTGGCAGTACGCTTTACGCTTCGCCAATCCGATACCACGAGACCTTTATATGCCCATTCATTACGTAAAATATCTGTAACGAGATGTTTGTTTTCGGCGCTTGGATAGCCATTCACGCCATTGTAGGCGGTCATCACCGCCCAGGGTTTTGCTTCTTTTATGGCAATTTCGAAAGGACGCATATAAATTTCGCGTAGGGGTTTTTCTGCTATTTCGGCTAGCAGGCCCGATTGATTGGTCTGCTGGTTATTTGCCGCTATCGCTTTTATGCAGGCGGCGGTATTCTCCGATTGAACCCCATTTATAAAAGCAGCGGCCATTTTCCCGGTAAGATATGGATCTTCCGAAAAAGCCTCATAGTTTCGTCCTCCTAAAGGGCTCCGGTGAATATTTACCATCGGCGCTAACAATAAACTGGAGCCGGTAGCTCTTGCTTCTCTTCCCAAAGCGCTTCCCAACTCCCTGATCAGTTCACGGTTCCAGGATGCTGCCTGCGCCACTGCGGTAGGAAAGCAGGTTGCGCACCCGGTATACTCTCCTTTCTCATCCAAAATAACGGTGATCCCATGCCCGCAGTCGGTCATTTGAATAGCCGGAATGCCAAGGCGCTCAATTCCATGAAAATGCCACATATCCTTGCCGGCAAAAAGAGTGGCTTTTTCATCAAGAGTAAGTCTGTTAAGTAGATCATCCGTTCTCTCCTCTATTGTTTTTTGGGGATCCTGGTATATCATTGTTCCGGCTTGCTGGGCTTGAAGCGTGTCGATTGGAAAACCTGTCAGTATTAAAATAGCCCATAATAAAGAAGTTGTTTTCAACATTATCCATTATTTAAATGATCATTGAAATGCGGAGATCAATTGATTAACTATTTCAGTAATTATCCCACCCTGAGTTTAGCCTGTTGCTCTTCTGCAATGCTTAAAGATTCTTTATAGGTGACAAGACCAAATTCTTCTAAAATATCTTTCACTTTTAAGCCAGGCTCCAGCGATTCAATTATCGAAATCTCTTCCTCGTCCAGCGAGTAACAGTTTACCTTTCTGCCGTATTTTTTTTGAATTGCCGGAAACTTACGGGAATAGGGCCAACTGTGAAGAAAGGCTTTTTCCAGGTTTACCGGCGCGCAAACGCCCCATGTATTCCAGTTGCCGCTAACAGCGATCTCCTCTCCTGTTATATCGCAGATCTTGGTAGTATCCTTGCGCGTGCTGGAGACCACGCAGTATTGATTGGTCCATGCGCGCATATTAATTCTTTTTCCTCCGGCAAAAGCAGAGGGCCAGAAAACAATTTCAGCCCCCTTCTTCGCCAATTGTTCCCATCCGTCCGACCACTGTATATCATGACAGATCTGAATGCCGATAACGCCAAAATCAGTTTGAAATACCGGTATTTCCAGTGGACCTGGGGTTAACCCTTTTTCCATTTCGTTTACCGTCAGTCGCGCTTTCTGGTATTCGCCTGCAACTTTTCCCTTTCGGTCAATTAATATCGCGGCATTGTAATATTTTCCCCGATGTTGCGTATAAACGTCGCAAACGATATAACAGGAATGTTTTTCAGCAAAATGCTGAAAAGGGGCAATAATATTACCCGTCCCATCTTCCGCCGCTTCTTTTATGGAAGGACGGCCGCCCTTCAGGCCCGCAACATGAAATACTTCCGGCAAACAGTAAATATCGGGCGAGAAAGGCAGGGCATATTCCATTTGCTTTATTGCAGCCTGGATCGTTTCTTTTACCGTTGAGCCTGTAATGCCATCCTGTGTAAGCGATGCGATCCATACATTTCTGTCGCTTCCACCAAGGCTGGCTCTATTATTTTTTATTGGCGAAGAGGAAAGCGAGGCAGGTATTCCCATGGCGCCGGCTCCCACTAGCGAATTTTTAATAAAAAACCTCCGGTTTGATTTTCTCATGTCATGCAATTTTTAACTGAGTTTATGGTAATGCTATTCTTTAAATAAGGGAACCTTAAAACTCCTGGTAACCTGGATCAACCTGGCAACAAAGTATACATGAAATTCTCCGTGTTTTATTTTCCAGTAATCATTAAAAACGGATGGCCCTGTTACCTCGGGCCTCTTCCATAAATACCTTATTGTGTTAGGGGAAGGGCGATCAATGATATCCGCTTCTGTAAAATCGTATAAGCGCTGGCTTTTAGGAAAATGAACCGAAAGCCGGTATCCCTCCTGAATAGTCCCTTCGGGAAAACGCACGGTAAGAATCGTTCGTTCAGCGTCGCTTTCAGCTTCAACGCGGAAGTCAGAATAATCCGATAGACTTAATTCTTTTCCCGGCTGTTTGACTGCCGACGATTTTGAGGAGCCATAACCAAACCGATAAACGCGTCCAAGAAGCGAAGGGATTTTGACAATTGACGGATTGATTTTTGTATTGGCCGCCTGAACATCGGCGTTCGGCCAATACAGGCTTCCCGAAAGGCCTGCTATATTTAAAACCAGGGTATCATTACGATGCAGCGGATCTTGTATCGTATAAATGCCGCCGTTACTATCGCCTTTCCAATAAACAATGGCGGGAGATTGTGTTTGTTTGCCGAGGCAGGTATCCGGCTCAAAGAAAACAAGGCTTTCTGTTTTTCCGTTAACTTCTTTTACGGCATGAACTTTTCCGTCATTTCGGACAGGAACAAAAGGCGTCTCTTCTGCAAAAAGGCTTGCTTCCTTAAGCGATACATCAGGTAAAACGGCATAAGCATAACCTGAATCTAATGGATTTGAGCCATGATCTAACCAGGACGTAAGTATGTTGTCTTTTAACCTGATAAAAACTGTGGCCGGTTCGTTGAATACTACGGCAACATTTTCACCCACTATCCAAAACCAGTTTATATTCCGGAGCGTCATGGTAGAATCGGGAAGCGTTTGCATGGATCCGGCCGGAAGGACGAGCGTTGGTTTGTCATTTCCGCATACCCATTGGAGTATGGTGGTCTGCACCGGTTTCTTACTTAATTCCCCGACAACCGCTGTGGATCTTATACCGCTTCCCAGCGCCCAGAACCCGCCGGGAAAAAAATGTAATGATTTTTTGGCCGTAAATCCGCCGTAGGCCGGTTCCAATAAAAACCCTGCTACGCCGCCATTTTTCCAGCCCGCTCCGCCGGCCAGTTTTGACTTTCCAAAATTGAGGCTATAACCCGTAGTGCTCATCGTGGGCTTGGAAGCGTCATATTGAAATTTTGGATTCGTGGGATTTGCTCCAATGCGCGAAGTTGTTCCGGGCAAATGCTCCATATCTATACCGGGAAGCATAGCGCCGTTACGCTGTTTGTCTTTGGAATACCAGGAGCCCTTTCCATTTTTGCGAATAATATTGGTAAATCCGTAGGCGAGGTTCCACCCTTCTTCTACCTCTCCGCCATCTGCCCTGTTGAGGTATTCGTAATCCTGCACACGATCAGAATATTGACGAAAACCAATATGAAAGGAAGGTTGGTTATAAGCGCCTATTTCGCCCGTAGGCCAGTAACGGAAACCAATGGACATTTCTCCGGAAGTTTGCTTTAATCCGTCCGCAAAACCCGCGCTGGTAAGGCTAAGATGGATACCCGGAAAAGCGCTAAGCATTTTCGTCGCGATGCCATACATTTCATTTTTCCGCGGATCGCTGGTTTGCGCCAATACAAGCAATGATTCCAGAACAGCGCTCCAATTGCCTTTGCTTTTATATCCGCGGCCCCTGACCAGCATATCAATTTGCCCTGCGGCAAGAAACCATTGGGTATGCTCCAGCAGCAGGGTAGTAATAATTTCCTGGTATATTGGATCTATGGCGTAGGGCGTTTTATCAAATACATAGATAAACTCCGATACGGTTTGCGCGAATCCTGCGCCATATGAACCGGCATAGGGAATATTTCCATGAAAAAGAAAGCAGTAATCTTCCCTGACCCCTTGCTCAGTCCCATACCGGACAGTCCGGAATACATACTCCGCCGCGCGTTGTAACCGGTTTATATCGTTATCCAGCAAAGCCAGGTAGATATGCGTTCTGGCCTCCCAGGCGGCATTTGTGCCGGTAAGCACAAGTCTTTCTGTAAGTTCATCGCGGAGCGTTATTCTTAACCTTTCTAACAATTCAGGCGAAAGATAGGGTTCCATTAAAAGGCCTGCGGCGCCGAGATTGGTAGGTAGTTCGATTAACCATGGGTGCCAGTTGCCAGGCCTCGGGGTGGAAGGATTCCAATAATTGAGAATATCATTCATGCTCCCGGTAATGTATTTTTTTACATCATTACTTAGCTGGTAACGGCTGCCTTTGGATCGGAAAGCAATGGACAGGAGTTTTAAATCAACGGCTAAGTTGTTTAATCGGTTATTCATCCTTAGCGCTTCACTCGTATCCCATGTTATCGATTGTCGTTTTTTTAGAATGGCTTCTACCCTTCTGTCATTCTCCTGAATGGCCTTCTCGCGATAGGTTCCCGATCCTGAGCCTCCCAGTATATAGCTTATTACTCTTTCCTTTACAATTTTTAAAGAAGGGTTAGCATTTGAACCAGGGAAAAATGCCGGTCCTGCGACGGTTTTCTGCTGAACGCAAGGCGACGCGCCCAAACCGATAATGCCCATGCAAAGCAATAAGTTTCGTAAAATATGGCTACCCGGCATTTTATACTTTAAATATTGTTTTGGACGGCGCCTCTAAGAGATCGCACAATGTTTAATTCAGCTCTACGCTTTTACCAGCCATCTTTCCCTCCGGTAAATTGCAGGTCCATACGCGTTGTTTTTTCTTTTTACTGCCGTTCAGTCGGATCTCTATTGTCTTTAATTTTTGCGTTGGATCTGAAACGGTTATTATTGGCGATCTTCCCGAGAGGTTTTTTATAATGATCAAACAAGGCTGATTCACGCTTAGCGTCATTTTCCCGAGGTTAAGGCTTCCGGCTTCATAAAATGCCGCCTGGCAGATATTCTTTTCTTTGTTGTATACCGCCTGGATATTCTCGGTGTTTTTTAGAATCGAAATTTCATCAGGTTGGATATCGTTAATAGAAGAAATGCCGGGCCAGATCAAATAAGCATATGAAGCGTTGCTGGGTTGTAGTCCATGATCAATATGTAATTTGAACACCCGTTTCTTAACCGTATCTTTTGAAAGATTAGTATTTATCCGTCTCCAGGAGCCAACCTGCGTTTCGTTTGATACCTGAACTGTTTCAGGCTCAGGGAAACTATACCCTACCTCATCATTTTTGATCGCCAGGACTTTAAGGTCCGCCCATGCGCCGTCATTTGTATAGGTTTTTATTCCCTCGGCAGTTTTGATCTCCACCCCGCCATTTGACAGGCTTTGGTTAATTGTGGTATATATTGGCGCGCTATCCCGACTGTTTATCCCTGCGCCAAGACATACGATTTGCCTGTCAAAGAAAAACCATGATTTTTTGGCCTGTGTATTATAGTCATTCATGTCGTATACTGCCGCGCCGTATTTACCATCTGATACTCCTCCCACAAAATCTGTTTTCCCATAATTATTGAACCAATCCTCTTGTCCCGAGAGGTCCTGCAATGCGGGTACGGTCGTGCCCGGGATCTGGTTCCATTTCCAAACCGGGAATATATTGAGGTATTCGTTTCCCCTGATCATAATGGACATGGCTCCATTACCCCTGAAATGCTCCAGGATGTTTTCTCCATTTCCTCTTTCCGGCTTTACCGTGCGCGTAGAAACCATTCGAAGACCAGTAAAATATTCCGGCCGGATATGGGCTGAATAATCGGAAGACCAAAGCTGAAGGTGTTCCGGCGTTATTTTGTAATCAGCCGGTTTATCTCCGGAAAAACGATCTATGGCTGCCTGATAGTGATCTGACTGATCAGGAGCATCCAATTTTCGATAGGTTTCCAGTAAAGGGGCAAGACGATGGCCCGCATTTATATTTCCTACCCGGGCGATATTCCTTCCTAGTACTGCATAATCCAGGTACGGCCCTCTCGCTACCTTATAAAAAGTATTCCGGGAATAATTAAATACTTCCCGGAAATTCTTTTCCGAGAGCGAATAAGGGCTCCCTTTTACTATCTCGGCAAATTCTGCGATACGCTGTAAGAATGAAGTCCCATATCCCTGGATGTATATCTGGTCGCCATGATAAAGAAAGGAGTGATCGGCCTGGATGCCCGTATAGCCAGAATCCGGCTCCATCATCTGGTTTACATATGTAATTGCTTGCTTTATAAGCGTGTCGTTCTTTGTAACGCAGCCCCTTAAAATATAATGCAATCCTATTGCGAGCATCCTGTTCAATGTTGTAGAAGCCTGGTTCTCGATCTTCCTGCTTTTCTTCATCCAACGCAATAGTCCATTTATGGCCGTTACGGGTAATTGCCTGGGAGACTCCTGCATAAACAGCAATATATATCCGATATCCAGCGGCGTACTGATGGTTGCATAATACCAATTGTCGCTCTCCGGTTCCGGCGTTCTGTTTATCCAGTAAAAAACCGCATTTTCAATTTTCTGATAGAGTTCAGGAAGATCGCCGATATTAAGCATATAGGCTTCCGCCATTTGCCGGAGTCTTTGTAAATGAGATCCGGGATCCCATTTGCCCCTGGACCGGGTATCGTAATCAAGATCGGGCCAACTGCCATTTTCGGATAGACTCCGGCTCCATTTGGCTACTTCATTTTTCAATTTTACCTTATCAACATCCTTAATGTTTTGAGTTAGTATATTTTTCTTTATGATGTCTATACCCCCATTTCCCGGATTCTGGCTATAGGCTTGTTTTGCGGGGGTATATATTAAAAACCCAATTAAAAAGACTGCTAAAAGCCTTTGGCTATGGATATTGATTGAAGCCGATGTTTTGATCGATTGTCCAGGCGCGGTTTTACGCGCCCGGCAAAAATTGTTTATGCCCGACCAGGAATTTATCAGCATTCCGAAAATACAGATATTCATACTTGTCTTCGTTTTTTATGCTATTCCTTATCCCACCAAACACGGTTTAAAAAAGAATCCTTTCCTGCGCCTTCCACTCCGTTTATGCGCGCGATAGCCTCTTTGTAATTACTGTTGTTTTGATCCTGCTCATTCAATGGGTATTGGAACCGTCTGATCATGGGGCGTCCGGGAGGCGTTCCGGTCGGGATAAGTTCAGGGTATCCGCTCCTGCGCCAATTGGCAAAAGCCTCCTGTGGATTTAAGAACAACGATATATACAGTTCTGTATTGATCGCTTGCAATTCGTTTCCGGGAACCAGGGTTTTACTGGTTACAAATTCATCTATGCCGCTTAGAACCGGGGCATTATCAAAAAGCTGAAGTTGGTCTATTGAGGCTCTTATGCCATTTTGATAAAGCTCTTCAGCAGAATTAGCGCCTGCGTTCCAGCCTCTGAACTTGGCCTCAGCCATTAGCAGGGACACTTCCGAATAAGTCATTACCAAAAAAGGAGCGGTCCAATAAGTCAGGTAGTTAGCCACTTGTCTGCGTTGATCCTGGTGGATAATATTTGTGGTTCCCACGCCGGGAACATTGATGGAGATGGCGGTAAGCGCCGGAGAGTTTGTTATGCTGGTGTTTCCGGGATTCAGCCCAACTACTCCGGAATAAGCGTTATTTCCGGGAAGCGCCGCGTAATAGGCGTCTACTTCCTGGGTAATATCCGGGCGCAAAAACATCTTATTACCGGAGCCGGCGGGCTGTGAATAATAGCTGCGCGTATAGCCGGATAGGCGGGGATCTACCGGATCCGCGAGATCGGCGGGCTTCAGGTAATTCAGAAACGTCGTATTTATTCTGTAAATAGTAGAGGTCATCGCGACGGATAAGCCATTCCCTCTAAACTCGGTTCCGGAACTTTCAATGTTTTCGTATTTAACGGAGCAGATATCTGCATTGCTTTCCATGACGCCGTCTGCAATGGCCGCTTCTGCTTCCGCGCGGGCTTTTTCAGGGTTGACTTTCACCAGCCGCATAGCGAAACGAAGCCTTAACGAATTGGCTAGTTTTTTCCATTTGCCGATATCCCCATGAAAGTATTGTTCGGTTGGAACTTTATCTTTGGATGCATCGAGCATTGTATAAGATTCTTTCAATTCTTTGAAAAAATCATTGTAGATATCTTCCTGCTTATCGTATTTGGGATGGACATTAAGATCGATATATCCTTTGCCTGCCTCCGAATAAGGGATATCGCCATATAAATCGGTCAAACGCGAAAAAGCGATCACTTTCATGATACGGCACATAGCGTGCAAGTTTGTCCGGTTGGCGTCGTCGCGGGAATTTTCAACGGCGTCAACCAGGTTTTTTATCAGATCAGGAAAATCGCTGCTCCATAAAGCCGAATATACCGATTCGGAATACTCGTATCTCGATCCGCTGGCTCCGGTATTTGTGCCGCTCATTTGCTGTAACAGCGGAAAAATGATCCCCATTCCTGATCGGAGATAAACGGTTCTGCTACCGCTGAAATTCATCTGGGAATAAAGCAACTGTTTTAACGGATCCATATTGGTTGGATTAATAGGATCCTTGTTTATGTCTTTGAACTTATTGCAGGACGCCATTCCGAGAATAATGCCTGCCGCGCAGAATAACAGCGTCAAATATTTATTGAATCTCATAACTAATATTTTAAAGAATGAATTAAAATTTAACGTTCAGATTAACTCCAAAGCTCCTCCGCACAGGAAGCGAGCCCAGCTCAAGCCCCTGGCCATTTCCGTTATAAGTATTGGAGTCAGGGTCTATATTGGGAACATTCTTTTTAATTATCAAGGGGTTCCTTGCTACCAAACCGATCGTAACATCGCTAAGGCCTATTGATTTTGAAAAAGCGGGTTTGAATCTATACGAAATGGTTATATCCCGTACCTTAACATAAGAAGCATCGTATATGAATGGCGTTGCCAGTCCCCCTTCGTTAAGATATCCCTCCCAGTACCTCTGCGGGCTGATGGCCCGCTCATTGGGGACATAAGTTATTTCGCCGTTAGGGCCGGTATTTTTTATAACCCCCTTGGGAGTAAATCCTTTTTGATTACCGGCGTTAAACCATTCTGTTTCGGTCATTCCCGCCGCCAGCCTGTCCTGTTCAGACTTATTCCACTCATCCCGTCCTGCCAGGGTGATAATATCATTTCCACGGACAACGTTATACAAGTTGGTCATGGAGAAAAGATTTGCTCCCTGCTTTATATCTATGCTGACGCTCATATTAAAGTTTTTGTATGCCAGTGAATTTGTCAGGCCGCCCGTCCAGTCAAAGGTTCCGTTGCCAATGACTTCTCTATTGGTAGTTAACACCGGTCGGAGGGTTGTAGCATCTAATATTATGTTGCCGCTCGGATCGCGTTGAAAATCGTATCCCAGAATAGCTCCATATGGTTGTCCCACCATGGCAACCACGGAAACGCCCAGCCATCTTGCCGAGGATAATGTCAGGAAAGGAATGCCTTCTGCAAGCGATTCTACCTTGTTTCTATTTCTGGCGGCATTAAAGTGGACATTCCATTTTACGGCGGTAGATGTAAGTATTTTTGCATCGAGCGCTAACTCAAAGCCTTGGTTGGAAATTGTGCCTACGTTTATGATCTGATTTGCATATCCGGAAGACGTAGGCGCAGGGACAGTGTTTATCTGGTCGCGGGATCTTGAGTTATAATACGTGAAATCCAATCCAAACCTGTTTTTAACAAATCTCATCTCTAATCCGGCTTCAACGGAACGGGTGCGGGTCGGCTTTAATCTACTATTGGGGATGGTGGTAGTAGAAACCCTTCCCAGGGGTTCGCCATTAAACGTAAATGGATACAACGCATAATTTAGGTCCAACGCATAAGGGCGGGTATCGCTGCCCACCTCTGCGGCGGATGCCCTTATTTTTCCATAGGAAATAGCTGAAGGAAGCCTGAAAGCGTCGGAAAAGATAAAACTGCCTGAAATGGAAGGATACGAATAAGTGTTGTTGTTAACCGGCAGCGTAGAAGAAGCGTCTCTTCTTATTGTTGCATCCAGGTATAAGATCCTTTTAAAGGAAGCGGCTATAATGCCATATGCGGAATTTTTTACTTTTCGGGAATAGTAATTGTTAATGGCCTTGTCGGTAAAACTATTCGGCGTAATCCTATCCGTTACCGTCATAATGGTATATGTATTATTAAACCCATCATTCCGGAAATCGTAGTAATTCAAACCGGCTCGCGCGGAAAGATTGATATCATCAGACAGATCTTTTTCGAAAGACAGCATGGCATCGCCCTGGAGGGTGATAATTTTACTTTCATTTTGAACAAGGGCGCCTGTCAGGGCGCGCGGAGTGGTTACCGGGCTGTATTCCTCGAAGTTCAGGCTGTTCTGATCAGCGCTTCCCATTAACTGAAGGCTAAAATATTTCGCGAAGTTATAATTGATGGTCAGTCCGCCCAGAAACCGATGTTTGTTGGTCGTGTTTTTCATGTCATTCACGACCCAGTAAGGGTTATAATTCCATATGCCGCCGCCCCATTCTATGTAGTCCCCTTCAGGCGTTTTATAATTTTGGCCAAATATGGTCGGATCAATATTGTTCGCGAGGCCAAAGAAAGATTTAGCTATATTATTATATGAGTCTCCTAAAGCAAGGCGGTTGTTCATCTTCTCATACATGTACACTATCCTGGAAGTAACGCTGAGGTTATCATTGATGGCGATGGTGTTCCCTAAATTAAAGCTATGCCGGTCCATCCCCGTCTTTGGCACGATATCGTTGGTATTAAGATTAGTATAGGCCAGCCGATAGGAAGATTTTCCCACTGCCTGCGAGACGGAGATCGAGTTTGAAAATGACTTTCCCGTCTGCAGAAAAGCGTCAAGGCTTTGATCGGCCAGCGCATAGGGGCGTTCTACTCCATCAAACCCGATCACCATGACCTTAGGGTCAAGACGCGGCCCCCAATTTGAGAAAATGGAATTTTGAGCAGAAACCGGATCATCCGGAAGCGCTCCGTCTACGCCCTGCCCATAGATTTTTTGTATATCCTTAAACTTAGTAGCCTGCTTATCAAAAGTTGCCGTGCTGTTTAATTCAACGACGGCTTTCTTTTTTGTCCCTTTTTTCATGGTAATCATGATAACGCCGTTTGAAGCCAGGCTTCCATACAACGCCGATGCGGAAGGCCCCTTTAACACGCTGATGGATTCAATATCGGCAGGGTTAAGCGACGACATTACATCGCCCATATCATAGCCCAGGGCAAATTTTCCGCCGCCCGGATTGCCCTGATTGGTGTTCTCAATCGGAACGCCGTCAATTACATACAAAGGCTGGTTATCGCCGGAAATGGAAGTATTGCCCCTGATAAGCACCCTGGAGGATCCTCCCGGACCTGATGCGGTTTGGGTGATCACCATGCCGGGAACCTTTCCAGATAAGGAGTTGATGAAATTAGGCTCGTTTGCCTGTGTGACGCTATCCATTTCCAGATTGGTGACCGCATAGCCGAGCGACCTGGTTTTCCGCTTGATACCTAACGCGGTAACTACTACTTCGTCAAGGTCTTTGGCGCTTTCCAGCAATGTGATATTAATGGTCGTTTTTCCTGATACGGCAACCTCCTGCGATATAAAACCAATATAGGAGAATACCAGGATATCATTATTGCCGGAGACATTGATAGTATAATTCCCCGCGTTATTTGAAACAACGCCTATATTGGTTCCCTTAATCCCGACAGACACGCCTGGAATCGGCTCTCCTTTGTCATTTTGAATATGGCCGCTTATTGTCTTTTGTTGATTGGACGCCGATATGCTTCCAAAAACATCTGATGTTGGCTGAAAAGATCCAAGGAGGATGAAGATAAAAATAACAGCGCCTTTTTTGAGGGCGTATTTTTTATCTAACATCGGTTTGATAAGTAAATTTCTCATAATGGTAAGTATAATTGTTAGCAATAGTTATAAGAGTGATCGGCGAAGCGCCGCGTTTTTCTTTAGATAATATTTGAGAGCAGGAATCATTGATCAAGGGGATTTTTCGTTATTTATAACCGCCGCTTCTATCCCCAGGTATTGCGCTATTTTTTGTATGGTAGCGGCATGGTGACCGATGCCAAGTGCAAAATGATGCGTAGGCCCTTCTTTGATCCATCTTTGGAGAAAGGTTTTTACATCGGGCTTAAAGAAGCCTCTTGTATTGGTATTGCCGGTAGGAGGAATAGGGCCGGCCACAGATTCGCCCTCGGCAATGATAAATTTGAACCTGCCGTCGAATGTGGAGCTGATGCTTAACATCGTGATAGGCCCTTCTTTTATTTTAAATTCAACGCCTGCCCCAAACCCGGGTTTGCCGTGGTATTTTTTCAGGCTGCGCAGCACGGGCCTTCCTTCGGCGATAGCAAGGTTATGCGGCCCGTCATGGCCGACCAGCACGAAGTTTTCGTTAAAGTCTACCGGATGAAACTCTGCAAAGCTGCCGCCAATGCCAAGCCTGTCCATGATCATCATTGCAATGCAGGTTTTAAGATCCGACTCTCCGCACATGGGAAAACCGCTGGCGGTTAACAGGGAATTGCCTACGATCAAATTGGACATTACCAATCTTTCAACGCTATCGTCCTCTCCTTCGTAATAATAGGCAAGGCCGTCAATTCCTTTTTCATCGACAAACCTTTTCAGCGCCACCGCAACTCTCGCAGAAGTGGCTAAATCGGATTCTTTTAATTTTTCCGATATAGGATCTGATACGGGATCGGGCGTATCGAAGAAATCAAGAATATTGTCTTGTAGCGAATGCACATC
>JAEUVR010000108.1 GCA_016786785.1 Chitinophagaceae bacterium | reverse complement strand
AGGACTGGAAAAAACGCTGGAAAGAGCCGCGGCTTACAAAGAAGCGGGAGCTGATTTCATTTTTGCCGAAGCGGTTAACGAGCTCAGCCTCTACCAAAAATTTGTGGATGCCGCCGGCATTCCCGTACTGGCGAACATCACAGAGTTCGGAATGATCAAAATGTACACGGTGGAAGAGCTGAAAAATGCCGGCGTGGGCTTAGCTTTATACCCGCTTTCCGCCTTCCGCGCCGCCAATAAAGCCGCTCAGAATGTGTATGAACATATCCGTAAGGACGGGACGCAAAAGAATGTGCTGGATACGATGCAAACCAGGGAAGAACTCTACCGGGTCATCGGTTATCATGCATATGAACAAAAATTAGATGAATTATTTAAAAAGAACAGCGATGTCAAATAATATAGAAGCTTCTTTCAAACCCAAGAAAAGCGTAGCGCTCTCTGGCGTCGTGGCGGGCAATACCGCCTTGTGCAGCGTAGGTAAAAGCGGCAATGACCTTCACTACAGGGGGTATAATATACTTGACCTCGCAGAACAGGCGCAGTTTGAAGAAGTAGCTTACCTGCTGATCTATGGCAGCTTGCCTACCAAAGCCCAGTTAACCGCCTATAAAGCAAAGCTCAAATCGCTTCGCGGCCTTCCTATAGCGTTGAAAAATATATTACAGCAACTGCCGGCTTCCGCTCACCCGATGGACGTCATGCGTTCTGCAGTTTCGGCGCTCGGAAGCATTCAACCTGAAAAAGAAGACCACAACGTTGCCGGCGCCCGGGATATAGCCGATAAACTGCTGGCGTGTTTCAGCTCCGCATTGCTGTATTGGTATCATTTTTCGCATAATGGTAAAACGATTGACGTAGAAACGGACGACGATACGATTGGCGCTCATTTCCTTCACTTGCTGCATGGCAGGCCCGCTCCGGCTTCCTGGGAAAAAGCCATGCAGGTATCCCTGAACCTGTATGCAGAGCATGAATTCAATGCCTCCACCTTTACCGGCCGGGTCATAGCGGGCACCGGGTCTGATATCTATTCTGCGGTTACCGGCGCAATCGGCGCGCTCCGGGGCCCTAAACACGGAGGCGCCAATGAGGTAGCCTATGATATTCAAAGCCGGTATGGTTCGCCGGAAGAAGCGGAGAATGATATCCGGGCGCGCCTGGAGAAAAAAGAAGTGATCATCGGTTTCGGGCATCCTGTATATACTATTTCAGACCCGCGCAACGTGGTAATAAAGAAAATAGCAAAGCGCCTGTCCGAGGAGAGCGGCGACATGCTGCTCTATAATATTGCCGAGCGCTTAGAAACGCTGATGTGGAATGAGAAGAAAATGTTTCCTAATCTCGATTGGTTCTCTGCCGTTTCCTATCACCTGATGGGCATCCCTACGCTGATGTTCACGCCATTATTCGTGATCTCAAGGATTACGGGCTGGAGCGCCCATATTATAGAGCAACGGCAGGACGGCAAGATCATCCGTCCAAGCGCCAATTACACAGGACCCGACAATCTCGCTTTTGTTCCGCTGGAAGCAAGATGAAATAAATTTTACTAACAAAATCACTTATCAAACACATTATGTCTGCGCAGATTTCTAATGAACGTCCCCTACCCGATAAAGTTTTAACAGATATAGCGGATTATACGCTCGACTATGAAATAAAAAGCGAGCTTGCCTGGAGTACCGCTCACTATTGCCTGCTCGATACATTAGGCTGCGGACTGGAAGCCCTGACCTATCCCGCCTGTACAAAATTATTAGGGCCTATCGTACATGGCACAGTGGTTCCGAACGGGGCCAAAGTGCCGGGAACGCAGTTTCAGTTAGACCCTGTGCAGGCTGCGTTCAATATAGGAACCATTATTCGCTGGCTTGATTTTAACGATACCTGGCTGGCGGCCGAATGGGGTCATCC
>JAEUVR010000104.1 GCA_016786785.1 Chitinophagaceae bacterium | reverse complement strand
TGGGGGTGATAAAATAGCCCGCGGATTTTTTAGATCATGCAATGGGCGCTTATATCGAAGACCAGATCAGGGCTTTTTTGCAATCCTGCCGCGGTAAGGCTATGGCCCTGGTAGGCCCATGCCAATGGATCAAGGCCGTTGCGCGATCATGCTGATCTCTACATGCACATTTTTGGGAAGCCCTTTTACCGCCACCGTTTCTCTTGCGGGATAATTGCCGGAAAAGTAGCCGCCATATATTTCATTTACTTCGGCAAAAAGCGACATATCGCTTAAGAAGATGGTCGTTTTAACAATATGGTCGAAGTTCAATCCCGCTGCCGCCAGGATAGCCTTGAGGTTTTCCATCACCTGCGCGGTCTCTGCCCCGATATCGTGGATGATCAGATTGCCTGTTGCCGGATCAATAGGTATCTGTCCGGAAATGAATAATAATGGCCCCGCCTGTACGGCCTGGCTATAGGGGCCAATGGGCGCGGGCGCTCCTGCAGTGTTGACGATCATTTTTTCCATTTGTCAAAAGTAGTGAAATGGATTTTCTTTGCGTTAAATTCAGCGGCATGGTCATTGCAATTTTAGCGGAGGAAGCATTCAGGAAAAAAATCGCCAGCTCGCTGGCTTTGTCCGCTGAAGAACAGGCAGCTAGTCAAGCTGCCACAAGAGAAAGCGGTCAAATGCAGAAAAAAAAGAAGGAGCCGCCGATACCCCAGGCAACGATCGTGTGGGCGGATAGCCTGCGATCGCTGACCATTATTGACGCCGATGTTTATATAGACCTCCTGTTTGACGCCGACCGGGAAAGAATATCCAGGCTGGAATCCCTGGCGCCAAAACCTATACTGGTTTATACGACAAACAACGCTATTGATCGGGAGATCAACCCTTGCTTTATGCGTATCCTGGAAATACGCGTCTTAAAGAAAGGAGGCCGGATAGCGGCGGCGGGCGACAAAGAACAGGAGAAAACGGTCGGCAGGGCTTTTGATGCGCTCGGATGGGATTGCCGGTTCGTTAAGGAGAAGACACCCGGGGAGAAGGCGTCCGAAGGCAGGGTATATGTTTTGCCTTCTGCCAAAAAACCAAAACGATCAAACAAGCGGAGTAGTAATTAAATATTGCCCGCGATGGAAATGTCTTTTCGAGCGAGAGCTGCTTAAACTGAACGATCATCAAACCGGTAACAAGCATACATATCAGATGGCTTTTATTTTATCAATAGATACTGCAGTGGAGAACGCCGGCGTATGCCTCGCAGAAGACGGGCATACGCTTGCTTTCCGGGAAAACAGCAAACAAAAGGATCATGCTTCCTGGACGCACACGGCTATCCTGCAGTTATTGCAGGAAACGGGCCTGGAAAGAAGCGCGCTACACGCCGTCGCCGTTACTTCGGGGCCTGGTTCTTATACCGGTCTGAGGGTTGGACTGGCTACCGCCAAGGGGTTGTGTTATGCGCTGAAGATCCCGCTGATCACCGAAAATACATTGCGGGTGATAGCGTATGCCGTAAAATCAGCTGCCCTGGAAGAAGATTTCGGCGTGAAAGAGGTCAAGGGAACGGAGGCGATAAGCCGCGATGCGCAAGATGGCGATGCGGGAAGCCGGTTTCTTCCGACCCTGATCTGCCCAATGATCGATGCCCGTCGGATGGAGGTATTCACCGCTGTTTACGATACGCAATTACAGGAAACGCTTAAACCTTCGGCTTCTATTCTTGAACCTTCTTCTTTTGAAGAATTGTTAGCCGGCAACAATATTATTTTTTGCGGCAATGGCAGCGGGAAATGGAGAACTGTTTGCGCTCACCCTAACGCTCGTTATAGTAATGTTAAATATAATGTAAAACATCTTTCTGATTTGGCTTTCGAGAAGCTGGGCCGCGGGGATTTTACCGAACTCGCGTACGCGGAGCCGGTATATCTGAAAAATTTTTATACGCCGCCGCAATCTTTGTAAGGGAAAATACTTAAGGCTTCGTTATAATAAGCGTCTACTTTAAATTTATATCTAATATAGCCTGTTTATTATCGTTTTTGCCGCTAACTTTGCGGGTTGGCAAATCCTTTTGTAGTATTTAAAATGGCGATGTGAACATGAAT
>JAEUVR010000061.1 GCA_016786785.1 Chitinophagaceae bacterium | reverse complement strand
CGGCAATAAAAACAGTAGCCCGAAACACAACATGCATCAGTTTTCATGTATAAAAGGATATCAAAATAGCCGTTGCTGCTACGGAGCGGAATAGACCCCAGGGTCCTAATTTAACAGTATAATAAGTAGAATATGTTCAGTTGCAGCCCGAATCCCAAAGGATATTTATATTGCAATACTATCTTTGTATTATATTTTATTGTTATACTCATTTCAATATCCTTTGCGAAATAAAGCTGCATTTGATCGCCCTGGACGTCGTTATGTTCTGATACGTTTTGCACAGTTTTGTTTATGCATCCTCCTGTTTTGCGCCAAAACAAACGCAGCTGACAGCGTCATTTTTGATCCTGCGGCTCCGCCGATAGCCCTGCGACCGTATTTCGGTATTATAGAAGATGATGCAGGATTGTATAACCCTGATACGCTTCTCGCCCGGCCCGGGCTGTTTGCTCCCATTTCGGGTTTTAAACCAGTCAAATCCAATAGTATTTTTTGGCTTTTTACCCGCGTCAAAAGTCTTGAAGCAGCTAATGCGGTATTATCATTTAAGCATCTCAGTTATGCCGATCTGTATATTATACCCGATACGCCGGGAGCGGTCGCAATGCATCGACAAGCAGGCGCCTTCAGGCTGGCGGAGCAGATAAGCCCCGGCGACAGTCGTTTTCATATTAATATAAATCTGTCGGCCGGCATAACATACAAAATACTTATTTGCAGCAGGCACACCAAGCAATACCGGCCTGTGCTCGATTTTGAGTTGAGCGGCTTGTATGGTTTTATCCAAACCAAGCAGCGGCGGGAGCTGGTGGATTTTTGGTTTCAGGGAGCCGGGTTGTTGTTGTTGCTGTATGCGCTGATCGCCTGGGCTACCACCCGCTACAAGTCATACCTGTGGCTGGCGGTCTTTATCACAGGGCTTCTGTTGTACAATCTTGCGCTCAGCCGCTACTTTATCGATTGGTTTTTTCCCTCGCATCCTTATTTTGCCTGGCTGCTTATCATTCACTTCCTGCACTTGGCTATCGCCGGGCTTTATCTGCTGATACTCGATTTCTGGAAAATAAAAGAGAAGAATGGCCAATTGTACCGTCTTGGCAAAGCGGTTTTATACGGGATAGCAGCGCTTTCGGTATTATCCTTTTTCATCAATGCTTATACCGGCAATCTTAGAGTAATGAGTCAGGTCAATGGCCTTTTCCTTGTCGTCCAGGTTGCGTATCTGGCGCGCCTGCTACTGCTTTGGAAAAGTTTTGACAGGCAGGAGCGCTTTCTGGCTTATGGCGTCATTGTTTACCTGGCGGTCGCCCTCTTTGTTACGTTGGCGATATTTATCATAGGAGAGGGAGCATATAACTTCTTCCCGGTATTATCAGGCAGCCTGTTGGTGGTGGTAAGCCTGCTTTTTTTAACCGGTATCAACGGTAAGCGCTGGCAAAACGAGAAAGACAAAGCCCTGTACCTGGCGCAACTCAACCGGTTGCAGCAACACCAGAACCAGCTTTTGGAAGAAAGCGTAATGGAGCGCACCCGAGAACTCAACAGCCGGAACAGGCATATAGAACTGCTGATGAACGAACTGAACCATCGCGTAAAAAATAATCTGCAATTGCTGTATAGCCTTAACAGCCTGCAGCGGGCAAGCATAAAGGACGCTTATGTTGACGATATACTTAAGGATAATATAGCCCGCGTCAAAGCCATGATGTTGGTGAACGATAGCCTCAATCCCGGCAATAATTCCGATAATAAAGCTATTTCTCCGGTAACATTTATTGCCGATATTGCCGAACATACGAAAAAAATGTTTGCCCGATCGGCGTCGGTGGATATCAGGCTGAAGATAGATGGGGCGCTGGTCTTAAGCGCAACAGCCGGTTTATGCCTGGGGCTTATTGTTACCGAGCTCATCACCAACTCTTGTAAACACGCTTTTGCAGCGCAGCCTCATCCACAGATAGATATTGAGATCCTGGTTGCCGGCGATTGCTGGAAAATGCATTACCGCGACAATGGCTCAGGCATCGGCGATCAATCAGGCGAAGCGCTCGGGCTATTCCTTATTGCTGACCTTACCCGGCAGCTTAAGGGGGATTATAATATCGGTAAGCATGACGGCGTCAGTTATTTATTCAACTTTCCTAATCCGGACTAATGCGTATACTTATCATCGAGGACGAGATTATTATAGCCAGGTTTATAGAACGGCAGCTAGTGAATAATTTTGATTGCAGCGCCGCTATCGCCATCAATCAGAAGGAGGTAGAGGAGATAATGACCAGCTTCTCACCTCATCTTATTTTATGCGATATTAACCTGAAAGAAGAAAAAGACGGCATTATGCTGGTAGAACAGTTACGGCAGCGCTATGCGTTTGAAGTGATTTTTATAACATCCTATCAATCCAGGGCTATCATCGAAAAAGCATTACTGTACCAGCCTTTAAATTACCTTATCAAGCCTGTTGATGAAGCGGCTATTTATGCCGCCTTAAAACTGGCCTGGCCCGTTGTCGAAGCGAATAGTAAATTGGGTAAGTTGTACGATAACATACCTCTTCGACGACTACTCAGCGATACGGAATGGAAAATATTTCAGCTGATCCTGCAGAATAAAACAAGCAGGGAAATAGCCGCCCTTCTCTTTCTGAGTCCGTATACCATTAAAAATCATCGTCACAGCATTTGCCGTAAACTAGGTCTGAAGAACGGCAATAATTCCCTGCTGAAGTGGGCGATGCTGCATAAGGAATTGTTAGCGTAGTTTGGCATTAACGGATTCGCTCTTAATACCTGCTTAAACGGCAACTATTGCTTCTGGCTTTTTTTGAGATGCAGGGTAAGCCTGTTTTTTCTTTTTTCTTCCCCTGTGCCACCATATCAGGAAGCCGGTGATGGGAAGCGAGGTACAGATAAGCCCGCAGACGAACGTGAACAGCTTGCCCCACTGTCCCATCCATGTTCCCATGTGCAGCTGCCATACTACATTTTCAATATACTCGCCTTTCAGGCTTTTGGCGGGGATCTGGATTTCCTTTCCCGTGTACCTGTCGAGAAAAGCTATTTCCGCATTTTCTGCGCTTTTCAGGCCAAGTTTGGATGCGGTGACCATGTTATAGAAGCCGGATGAATCCAGTCTATACAGCCATATCTGGGCCATTTTTTGTTGAGGGTGTTTGGCGAACCCCTGCTCAAAAACGGCATTGATGGCAAAAGATGGCTTTGTGGAGTCGTTTTGGGGCATGTTTTTCTGCCAGCCTGTTTCCGGATCGCCGCCAAAAAGTTTTACCGTGGATTCCGCCAGCGGATGAAAGGCGATCATCAAACCTGTAACGGTCAGTATCAGGGCAAGGATGGAAGAATAAAATCCCAATACGTTGTGCAGGTCATAATTAACGCGTTTGAACCTGGCTTTCCATTTTATTTTAAAACTGGCGTCGCGGGTGCGCTTGTTCCATTTGGCGGGCCACCAGAGGATGATGCCTGAAATAAGTTCGATCAGAAAAATGATCGTGGCGATATCCACGATCCAACTGCCGGGCCCATGCCATAAAAGAGATGCATGCAGGTGCGCCATTATATAAAAGAAATTGGCTGTTCTGTCGTATTTCAATACTTCGCCCGTATAGGGGTCTGCATAGACAAAAGCCAACCCTTTGCCCGGGGCAAAAACCCTGAAGCGCACTGTTCTTTCCGGGTTTTTGTATACGGTTACTTCGGAAAGCCTGGCTTTAGGATAAGCCGTATTGATATTGGCTATCAGCGTTTCTACCGGCAATCGTTCGGCTTTGACCTGCCCGGTATAACGGGCTTTTCCTGCCGACCAATCGATGATCTCATCGCCATACACGACTACAGTGCCCGTAAATGCAACAAAGACAAGAATAATGCCGGCGAATATTCCGGTCCAAAGGTGAAGCCATGCGTTAACGCGACTGAACAGAGATCTTTTTGACTTTCCTTTATTCATATTGTATTGCTTAAATAGTATAAGCACAACCGTAGGGTTGTGCTTATGAAAAGGTATTTAATTTTTTTTAGAACCGGTAGGTAATGTTAAAAGCCAGCATCCTTGGCTGCCCGGGAAACAGCCAGGAATTATAAGTGTAATATTTTTTATTGCTGATATTATCCATTTTGGCGCTAATCCTGAATTTAAGCGCATTGTAAAACAGGCTGGCTCCATATACCTGGAATCCATTCAGCGTAATGGTATTCTGGAAATTGGCATATGAGTCGCTTTGACCGTTGCCGCCGGCGCCTATGCCAAAGCCTTTTAGTTTTCCGGAGGTAAACTGGTAAGTGCCCCAGATATTTCCCGAATGATACGGGGTGCTTTCCACCCGGTTGCCAAGAAATCCTACGCTGCCCTTATCTTCTGTATAGCGGATATCGTTATAGCCATATCCCAAGGCAATGTTAAGTCCGGCTACCGGATTGGCAAGGATTTCCACATCCACGCCGCGGCTTCTCTGCGTGTTGTCCTGTACATAATATGTTGTACCGGGGACCTGCCTGGCAATATTTTTCACCTTGATATCATAAGCGCTCACCGTACCGGTAAGGCGGTGTTGCGATACGCTAAATTTCAGGCCTGCTTCCAGTTGGTCGGCGTATTGCGGTTTGAGTAGTTTGCCATCTTCATCCGTATAGCTGACATTGTTATAGCCATTGTTATAATTGCCATACAGGGAAAATGCATCCTTAACGATTTCATAGGAAATACCCAGCTTGGGAGAATAAGAGGTCTGCTCATAATTGCCGCTTACTGCAACAAACCGGTTGATACGCAGGCTTGCCAGCAGCAGCAAGCGGTCTGTAACATTCAACGCTTCTGAAACATAAGCCCCGTAACTGTTGTTGATATCCCTGCCGCCGCCATAGTTTGCTCTTACGGTGAGGCTATCCACCCTGGATTGCCTGATCAGCAACTGCGCGGGCGCAGCGGTGATAGGGATTTTGTCGTATGCAACGGAGCCCCTGAAGGAAGCCACATCAGTTCTGAAATAGTCGAGTCCTATCAGCAACCTGTTCCGCATTCCGCCGATCTTAAAGTCGCCGATAAAGTTCTGCTGGAACTGCTGCGTGTACAACTGGCTATAGGGTATATCAAGTACGTTCCTGGTAATGATCGTCGTATCTGCGGCGGACGCTTTGTTTGCCAGGAGAGAGATGTATTTGGTGTTGTTGTTGCTTCTGGCTATCGAATAGTTGGTTTGCGAAAGCCATTTATCAGACAGTTTGTATTCAGCCTGGCCGGTAACCGCCCATGTTTGCTGGCTGCTGTTAAAATCTGCCGTGAAATAGGGGTTTTTAGGATCCAGGCCCAATGCTTCAACATTACCGGAGTAAGCGCTGTTTCCGCCGATGCCTCCGGGAGGCGGATTGAAGCCGAAGAGGTAGATGGGGCGAACGCTTTTATAGAAATAAGCGTCAAAATGCAGGGTCAGCCTGTCATTGGCTTTAACCAGCAGCGAAGGCGCAAAGCCTATGGAGTTCTGTGAAAGCTGCTGGAACGTGTTCCTGCTGTCGTACATGGCGTCGACTCTTAGCAGAGCTGTTTTGTCCTCGTTTAGCGGCGTGTTGTAGTCTATCGTGGTTCTTGCCAGTTCGTAGCTGCCTGTGGTGAATGAGACTTCGCCGCGTTTTACCTCCAGCGGTTTTTTGGTGATCAGGTTGTATACGCCTCCATAAGATGCGCCCTGGTTGCCGCCGAACAAGGCGGCGGAAGGGCCTTTGATGGCTTCGATCCTTTCTACATTGAACAGGTCGGTCAGCGACACATAGCCGCTAGATACGCTGTTGCGGTACATAATGGAGCCGCTGGAAAATCCGCGGGATTTGAAGGTAAGCGTTGAACCGCCGCTGCCTCCCGCAATGGACAGGTTGCTCACGCCGGGAATATTGATCAGGGCCTGCTCTGTGGTCGTTACCAATTGTGTTTGGAGCAATTCCTTGGGGATTACGGCGTAATTCTGCGGGTTCTCAATATAGGTCATCGGCATCCTGGCTACCTGAGCGCTGTTTTTGTTTACATGGCGGTAAGAGGAAGACACGATCACTTTTTCCAGCACCTTGGCGTTTTGTTCCAGTTGGATATTGCCAACCGATGCCTTTTCGGCCTTCAGCTCAATAGAAACGGGGATGGCATTAACGCCCAGGGACCTGACGGCAACCTCGTAATGTCCATAAGGAATATTTCTAAATTGAAAATAGCCGTTATCATCCGACATGGTTTGTTTTTCGGATGGAACAAGCACTACAATAACATTTTCTTCCGGCCCGCGATCGGCATTCAATATCCTTCCCTCGATAACGCCGGTTTGTTTTGACTGGCCCAAAACTTCTGCCGTAAATACTCCAGGGAGTATGGCAGCGCATAATAACAGAACAGAAAATCTGATGCATTTACTCATAAACATGGTATCATTCTTTAAGTGAAAACCCCTAACGGGTCGTTAAGGAAATGCAAAGCTATAAACGTAGTGATTTTTATCTTTACGAGATCGGGAATCGATTGACGCAATCAGGAACAAATAATAATATTATTGTTTATACGGCGGTGAAAATAGGCGCAGAAAATATGCAGCTCCGCGTAAAAGATGAAAACAGCGGTTCATTTATATCGTTCATGGAAGGACCGTTCCAGGGATTCCCGGAAATCGGGGTGAGAGATGCTGATCAGGGCTTTTCCTCTTTGTTTCAGGTTTTTGCCAAACAGGTCAACCGCGCCGTATTCGGTCACGACCCAGTGAATATGGCCCCGGGTAGTGACCACGCCGGCGCCTTCTTTAAGGAAGGGAACGATGCGATGCTGTCCCTTGTTGGTAGTGGTGGGAAGGGCGATGATGGGCTTGCCGCCTTCCGATAAAGAAGCTCCCCGGATAAAATCCATCTGGCCGCCAATGCCCGAATATTGAAAGGTTCCGATAGAATCGGCGCAGACCTGTCCTGTAAGGTCAATTTCGATAGCGCTATTGATCGCGGCGACCTTGGGATTTTGCCTGATGATATTGGCGTCGTTAACATAGGAAATATCCATTACCCTTATCAGCGGATGGTCGTTGACGAAGTCGTATAGCTTCCTGGTGCCTGCCATAAAGCCGGTAACCGTCCGGCCCCTGTTTATCTTTTTCTGGCTGTTGTTGATCACGCCTTTTTCGAGCAGGGGGATCACGCCGTCGGACATCATTTCGGTATGAATGCCCAGGTTTTTATGTCCGTGTAAATTTTGTAATACCTGGTCTGGGATGCCGCCAATCCCAATTTGTAAGGTGGCCCCATCCTCGATAAGGGCGGCTACATTTTTACCGATCTGTTTAGTTGTCTCGGTCGTTTTGGATGAGTAATCCACTATGGGAAGTTCGCTTTCATGCCATACCAGCGAATGCATTTGTTTTACGTGTAAGAAACCTTCGCCATGGGTGCGCGGCATTTTCGGATTGACCAGCGCAATGATGGTTTTAGCCGTATCTACAGCGGCCCTGGCGATATCGACAGAGGTTCCCAGGGAGCAATAGCCGTGGGCGTCGGGCGGCGATACCTGCACCAGGGCGACATCGATGGGCAGAATTTTTTTCCGGAAGAGCTGGGGTATTTCGCTTAAGAAGATAGGCACGTAGTCGCCCGCCTCGCTGTTCGCAACCGCCCTTGTATTGGCGGAAACAAAAAGGGAATTAAAGAAAAAGCTTTTTTTGTACTCGGGCTTATTGAAATCGATCTCTCCCATATTGGTAATGCTTACCAGTTCCACTCCCTTCAGCTCATTGTGTCTTTCCTGGAGCGCTTTCACGAGGTGTACAGGAGTGGCGGCGCTGCCATGAATGAAA
>JAEUVR010000047.1 GCA_016786785.1 Chitinophagaceae bacterium | reverse complement strand
GCTTCCATTCTATTTGCTGTTTTATCGATCTGGGTGTTCAGGTAACTCCAGGCGATATAAGCCAGAAGGCCTATGATCAACCCCACTGCCGAGGAGATCAGTTTGGTGTAGATCCCATCGGCCATGGACTGAATGGTAAATTCCCCGGTGGAAGCCAACCGGAAAAACAACTGGAACATCCCTACAATGGTTCCCAGGAACCCGAACATCGGCGCAATCCCGGCGATAAGCGATAAGATATTCAGGTTGCGTTCCATCTTATACATTTCCAGCTTGCCTACGTTTTCCATGCTTTTTTCTATGGCGTCAATAGGTTTGCCAATGCGTTGAATACCCTTATCGATAATCCGCGCAACGGGATTATTGGTATTCTTTGCCAGGGACCTGGCTGCCGTCACATTTCCATTGATGATATTATCCCGGATAATATTCATGAAATTATCTTCGATCCTGGAAGCTTTGCGGATATACAACAATCTTTCGATAAACACGAAAACGGCAACCACAAACAGAATGCCCAGGGGAATCATCAGGATCCCGCCCTTAGACAACAAGTCCATAATGCTTATTTGCTTTTCAGGCTGAACAAGCGCCGCGCCCGCATTGGCCGCCGTATCGATCTGCAAAAAGAACCAATTCATTAATGATTGTTTTTTATTCGTGTAAATGTAATCAAATGTGCGTCTAAAACGATTTTGCCGCGCTAAAATTTCTTAAAACTTTGCCAATGGCAAGCCAAAATTTCCTAATGGCAAAAACAGACCCGCCGCATATCCCGGAAAACAATAACCTCCTGCTCTATCGCCGATTTGAATTTTCATCGGCGGCCTCAGGTAAAACCCGGATCCCGCCGCAATCGCCTTATAAAACGTTAAAGCTAAAACTGAGCCGCTGCCGAAGACAAGGCATTCCATACGGACAAACAGAATAAACTAACTTTGCGCTATTATAGCAGCATATGAATAGTTACGACCTGATCATCATCGGAGGAGGGCCCATAGGCCTTGCCTGCGGACTCGAAGCAAAGCATAACGGTCTTAAATACCTGATCCTTGAAAAGGGTTGCCTGGTTAACTCCCTGTATCGTTATCCATCTAACATGACCTTTTTCTCCACTTCCGAAAAGCTGGAAATAGGCGGCATTCCCTTTGTTTCCAATAACCTTAAGCCAACCCGCCCGGAAGCGTTGGAATATTACAGGAGAGCGGCGGTATCCAATCGCCTGAACATTTGCCTGGAAGAAAAAGTGTTGCAGGTCCGGCGGGCGAGCGAAACCGGGGACTCCTATCCTGAAGCCATAACCGACGCAATAAGATATGAGGCGATCACCGCTAAAAACCGGTATATAGCGTCCAATATCATTATTGCCACCGGCTTTTATGATATTCCTGTCCTGATGAATATACCCGGGGAAGAGCTACCCAAGGTAACGCACTATTATAAGGAGCCGCATCCTTATGCCATGCGGAAGGTAGTCGTGGTAGGCGCCAACAATTCGGCGGTAGACGCAGCGCTGGAGACCTATCGGAAAGGCGCGGAAGTAACCCTTGTCTCCCGCGGACCAGGTATCGGCGAACGCGTAAAATACTGGGTAAAGCCGGATATTGAGAACAGGATCAAGGAAGGAAGCATCAAAGCTTATTTTAACGCCTGCCTTACACGGATCAGCCCGGACGAGGTAGAGATCCATACGCCAGAAGGAAAGCTAAGCATCGCCAACGACTACGTGATCGCTATGACCGGCTATCAGCCCGATTTTTCCTTTCTGAAAGACGCAGGGATCATTTTATCTGACGACGAAATGTTACAACCCGCCTACAACCCCGAAACAATGGAGTCTAACCTGCCGCATGTTTATCTTGCGGGCGTGGTATGCGGCGGGATGAACACGCATGTATGGTTCATTGAGAATTCAAGGGAACATGCCGTAAGGATCATCAAGGATATCGTCGCCAGGAACAGGCAAAGGGTTAAAGCGAACGAAGAGGCGGCTCACAGGATCTGAAACAGAAAACCGAAGACAAGCAACGCAGTTACAAAGAGGCGGCTCAC
>JAEUVR010000023.1 GCA_016786785.1 Chitinophagaceae bacterium | reverse complement strand
GCTATTCTTCAGCCTTGACCTGAAATATACGCAGGAACATGCGGCGAATATCATTTCGTTGGTGCTGTTGTCCAGTATATTCGGACGCCTGCTGATGGGATGGCTGGCAGACCGCTGGGCAAAAAAGTACGTGATGATACTGATCTCGGTGGTCATCGCCTGCGCAATCCCGCTACTGTATTTTCCCTTCACCCCAGGCGTTATTTATTTATTTGCCTTTTTATTTGGCGTCGGTTTAGGAGGCGACTATATGATCATCCCCCTGATGGCCGCGGAATTATTCGGCTTGCGCGTCATGGGCAGGGTGATGGGGCTTATTCTCACTTTTGACGGTCTCGCCGAAGCTTTTGCTCCCATGTTGGTAGGCAGGCTCCGCGATACCAGCGGAAGCTATGCAAATGGCTTTGCTTCCCTGATCATATTCTCTGTAATAAGTATCATTGCCATATCAATGCTTCCGAATAAATAAACCAAAAATGAGTGAACCCTGCAGCAGAAATGACCGTATATCCGATCCTGTTTTCTCTAAGCCTGTCTCATTTACTTAACGATACCTTACAGTCGATCATTCCGGCCATATACCCTATTGTCAAAGACAACCTCAACCTGAGCTTTACCCAGATAGGCATTATCACGCTGGTTTTTCAAATGTCGGCTTCTATTATGCAGCCTTTTGTAGGGCTGTACACCGATAAAAGACCGCAACCTTTTTCCCTGGCCATCGGCATGACCTGTACGCTGGCAGGCCTGGTCTTTTTATCTTTTTCAACTCATTACGGAACGTTATTGTTCTCCGTCGGGCTGGCGGGTCTGGGCTCTGCCGTATTTCATCCCGAAGCATCCCGGATGGCGTATGTTGCCGCCGGGGGAAGAAGGGGTTTGGCGCAATCCATCTTTCAGTTAGGAGGCAATGCAGGGAGTTCCTTCGGCCCGCTGCTGGCCGCGCTGATCATCGCTCCGCAGGGACAGCTCAGCATTCTTTGGTTTACCATCCTTGCCATGATCGCCATCGCGATATTGCGTAAAGTAGGAATATGGTACAAGGCGCATCTGACAATAGCCAAAAAGACAAATAAACCCATCTATACAGCGCCGGATAACGGTCTTCCCAGGAGCAAGGTTTCCCTATCCGTGTTTATCCTGATCATCCTGATCTTCTCAAAATATTTTTACCTGGCCAGCATGACCAGCTATTTCACTTTTTATCTTATTGATAAATTTGGGGTATCTGTTCAAAACTCCCAGATATACCTGTTCCTGTTCTTATTTGCCGTAGCCGCCGGCACCCTGATAGGCGGCCCGATAGGAGATCGTTTCGGAAGAAAATATGTTATCTGGATCTCCATCTTAGGCGTTGCGCCCTTCTCCCTTGCCCTCCCCTATGTTAATCTTTTCTGGACCACCGCGCTTATTTTTCCCATAGGTTTTATCCTTGCTTCTGCATTTTCAGCTATACTGGTTTATGCGCAGGAGCTTATACCGGGTAAAGTGGGACTGGTTGCCGGTCTATTTTTCGGGCTGGCTTTTGGAATGGGCGGTATTGGATCCGCCCTATTGGGCATATTGGCCGATCATACCAGCATATCCTATGTATATAAGGTCTGCGCTTATTTGCCCTTGTTGGGAATACTGGCCTGGTTCTTACCCAATGTCGGAAGCGCCAGGCAAAAAACGCGATGATCCCGGACAAGATGATCCTGGAAGTTGAGATATATCCGCGAACAAAATAAAATATACCGCGAGCATTTTATTTTCTTTATTCGGATCAACCTCTCGAAAAAACAAAACCTCATCTCCACAAGATCACATAACAATTTTCGGGGAACCCTATTTACGCATCCGGATAACCTTTAGGGTTTGCCGGCGCTTACCATCAAGTTGCAGTTCCACCAGGTAGATGCCATTACGCGTAAATTTTGACTGAAGCGATCGCAGTTCCAAAATAATATCGCCCGGAGGCATCGTACCAAAGTCCTGCCTGAACATCATCCTTCCGTAAGGATCATATATCGCTATACTGATCTTCTGCTGGGGCAAACTATTGTAGAATTTCAGGTTAAGCTGATTGGCGAATGGATTCGGATAGGCTTTCACCATTATGGTCCCTTCTGCCGTCAATACAGAATCCGGGGGCGGGCTGCCGATCTCCTTAATTGTATCTGTAGCGCCGGGATTCGGGATAGTATCTATCGGGGTTCCAGGGTCGGGGATGGTATCTATAGGCGTGCCAGGATCGGGAATGGTGTCTATCGGAGTTCCGGGGTCAGGAATGGTGTCTATCGGAGTTCCGGGGTCAGGAATGGTATCTACAGGCGTGCCCGGATCAGGAATACTATCTGCAGGTTCGTCGGGAAGTACAGCAAACTCTTCTATAATGATGCCCGAATTAAAACCATATCCACCGGAAGGGGTGGTGGAAAAATTCAGCAAAGCTTTGCCAGCTTCATCCGGCGCGATATTATCGATATACACGATCTTGGAAGCGTTTTGCCACGAATTAAGATACACCGTTCTGTTGTTCACCGTATAGGCGGCTGTATAGTCTCCTTTAAACCATCCATCGGGGCTTGAGCTGCCGATAAATCCTATCCTGTATCGTTTGCTATGGTTTAACCCCGACAACCTGAACTGCGCTACCTGGTTCCTGTCCAGCCAATAATTGGAAGCGAGCACGAGATCGGGAACCACTCCCGAATTATTGCCTGTGTTCATCCCTGCCGTAAACTCGCCGTTGAATTCTTTTTCAAGCGTCATCGCAATGGACGTTGTAACGCCCGACTGATTTTTCAGCAATGAAGTGGTAAAATTAGACATCGGCGGCGTGGTCAGGTTATTCCAGGGCGCGGGCGCATCAGCCACAGTTGTATTAAAGTTGACGTAGACAATGGACATCGGCGTGGTCGCTTTTGCCCTATTGCTATATCCCGAATACGCGGTTCCTTCTTTTGTTCTTATACGATACCAGTACCTGGTTCCAGGCGATAAGTTAATATCCCTGTAATTCGTGGTATTTGCTCCCAGGGAAACCGTCGACAGGCCTTTGGTAAACATCGAATCCGTCGCTCTTTGCAATTCATACCCGCCAACGCTGTTTTCATGGCTGGTTCTATCGGACCAGGTCAACCGAACGCTGGCGCGGTCCTCAGCCTCTGCATACAAATTAGCGGGACTGAGCATCCTTACCGACTGCTCATATTCTTCAATCGCCATCGCGCTGAGATAGCTGGTCGGGGAGCCCGGTCTGCGGGCGACGCTGATCTGCAACTGACCATCCGCATCAGGAATAAGGTTACTCAGGTTGGCGGCCTGGTTGGTATTGTAACGCGCATTCAGGATAGATTGCCGACCCGCGACCGCATACTCCGTTTCGGCCATTATCCCCTCATTCTGACTGCCTACAAATACAATATTGTATTGCTTTGCGGGATTCAGTCCCCCGATAAGAATGACTCTTGCCTCCGGGCTATCATCCTTTAACCCGCTCTGTAAAACAGCGTCGGGAAATATGCCGGAATTGTCGCCTGTGATATGTCCCATATCCGTTATTCCAGACCATCCGTTCGCCATAGTTACCGAGAACGGGGTAACCGTTTGCCGGTCGTCCTTTAAGTTATTGATCATCTCTCCGGGATTCTTTGATCCCAGCCAATTATTCCAGGGCAGCCCCGCCGATTTACCCGCGCCGCCTAAGTTCACGTATACAGAACGAACAGACTTATTGCTCACAACAATGGTAAACTGCCGGCTTGTTGATTGCCCCTCGTCGTCGGAAGCCGTAAGCGTAAGGGCATAAGAACCGGTATGTTCATCGGAAGGGGCGACAGAAATCCGGTATGTTCCGGCGCTGATCCGTTGCAGCGCTACAAAGGAAGGTTTGTTTGCAATCGTTACCGTTAAGCTATCGCCGGGATCGTCCGTTATGGTTATATCGCGGTTAACGGTTTCAGCTGTTTTCACTAAAATATCCCCGATCTCGGCGATAACCGGCGCAGTATTTCCCGCGCGGACCTGCGCTACATTGCTGTGTTCGCCTGTTCCGGCGGCATTAGATCCTGCGACATAGTAGTAATATAAGATAGAAGGCGAGGCCGACGCGTCAATATAAGCGTTAACATTAGCCTGAAGCGTAGCGATCAGGGTGAAATTGACATTATCGGTAGAACGGTAAACCCTGTAATTGGTTTCATTCGAAGCATTATCATTCCAGCTCAGGGAAACCGAGTTATTCGCCGAAGCTGTCGCCTGCAACTGCGAAGGCGCAGCAGGCGTCAGGGGCGCCGACAAGGTCGTTGCAGATGCGGCCTCAGTGAAATCAGATTCTCCGCCCGCTCCTATTGCCCTGATCTTATAAAAATAGGTCGTCTGCGCCGCCAGTCCCGAATCGGTAAACGAAGTAACATTGACGGCGACGGCGCCTACAGAAAGATAGGCTCCATTTACGGTAGCGGAACGAACGATCTCAAAGCCCGTCTCATTATTACTATTGTCCGCCCATTCCAGGGCAACCTTATTATGCGCGACGCCTGTTGCGGTCAACGCTCCCGGAATGGCCGGGGCAGGAGCAAACGCGACATTTTCATAAGCAAAGAAATTCTTGGGGATCCTTTGCCTGCTCATCCCTGCGTCGTTCGACCAGAATAATTGCATTTCCTGTCCTTCCGTTCTTTGGAAAAAGGCGATGGTTATGCGATGATAGCCGGCCGAAAGCAATTTTGTTCCGGTTTTGGAAACGGCGCCATGTATGCCGTCATTGTCTACAAGAACCGTAGCGCTATCAGAATAAATATCGTCTATATATAGCCTGCTGCCATCATCCGAATACGTTTCGAAGGTATAATTCGCTTTAACGGGTATATAAATATAAGCCTGCCAGAGAAACCCGTATAGGGTAGCCTGCGTTTTGATCCCGGTATTGATGCTAACGGTATCCATCACCCCGGTTTTATCAGGACTTAGCGCGTTAAAATCAGGAAGTTTTGTCCAGTTGCCATTATAATACTGATAATTTAATCCCTGGCGATGGGTATGGGCTATTACCTGGGCGCTTGGAGGCGAAGTATTGCCAGCCTTATCAACAGCCTTCACCGTAAACGCATAGCTGGTAAGGCTATCCAGATTGACAACGGTAAACGAAGTTCCCGCTACGCTAAAAAGTTTTGTTCCGTTAGCATAAATATCGTAGTGGTCAACGCCTTCATTATCCGTTGACGCGTTCCATTTTAAGGAAACGGTCGACAGCGTACTTCCCGCATATTGCAGATTCGCCGGCGCCGTTGGCGGCGTATTATCGCCGACCGTTTTTGCCAGGGCCTCATTGGAACCCGCGGAGGCGCCCGTAGCGTTGACGGCCCGTACTACGTAATAATAAAGCTTGTTGGCAAGCAGCCCGGTATCCGTAAAACTGGCAACGTTGCTGTTGGTAATGGCGACAAACTTATAAGGGCCTCCGGCCTCGGTTCCCCTGTATATTTCAAAGCCGGTTTCGTTACTAACAGGGTTGGTTACCTGCTTCCAGGTCAGCCTGATAGAAGAAGCCGAAAGCGGCGTAGCGACAAGCGTGTTCGCAGGGTCCGGCTTGGGCGTCCCATTGGCGTTCACCACTGTAAACTCGGGAGAGAATGTGGTTCCGCAGCCGAACTGCTCAGAATACTTGGCTTTGTAAACGCCGACAGGAGCATTAAACACCTGCGACGAATCCAACAGCTCGCCGCTAACGGCGTCGTACCATTCGTATTTAAGAAATCCTGCGGGCAGCATCAGGGGCGTCGTAGCGCTGCCGTCCAGCGCAGGAAGCGTTTTGCTTCGGGCGCCGTTGATCGTTATAGGAGGCGTTTCCGTAGTCGCTTTCGTTTTGATAACGGCCGGTTTGGGAGACCATGCCGACCATTCGGCGGTAGCCGATCGTTTAAAACGGACGCGATAGTCGCCATAGGCCTTAACATTTATCTCGTTTCCCGTAAAAGAGATCACCGATTCATTATCCAGGATAGCGTTCACGCCATTAAGCCGGGTAGCGATCAGCGAGCCGTCCTTTTCCCACTCATAAGCATAAAACCCGGGGGTGATCCCCAACCTGGCATTGATCTCTTCTCCCGGACAGAAATCGCTGTGCTGAAAAAATATAAGCGGATTGGCTTTATGAACATCATTCAGGGCCGGAACAAAATCAGGCTCCCGCCAATGTTGATACCACATGGAATGGCCGCGATCGGGGAAAACAGTGTATCGTATATCGGCGCCGATCTCCTTCATCCGGTTATAGGCATATTTAGCTACAGCCGTATCGGGATCGGGATCCAACCCCCCGGTAGCGAACCAGATGGGGATATGCACAAAGTTTGTCCTGTTTGAGGTAGAGCCAGCAGCGGCCGACGGCATGATCTTGGCAACGCGTTTGGGATAGGCGTCCGCCATACGCCATGCGCCGTAACCGCCTCCTGATAATCCGGTGATCACCAAACGATCCACGTCCGCGCGGGCATGCGCAGCCATAGAATCAACCATGGCCGTTATCGCTTCAAAATTGCCCCAGGGCGCCGTGCCCCAGCCGGCAAAACAACCTTCCGTAAGCACTAATTGGGGATATAATAAGAACCCGTCAAATTTATTCTGATCCACAAACTGCATGAATAAACTTCCGCCAAGCCATAATTGCTTCTCATTGTTATAAACGCCGCCATTTGAAGGACATCCTACCTCGCCGCCGCCATGAAGGAACAACATGACAGGGTATTTTTTATTAACGCTATCCGGGTTATTATAAGATTTGGGGAACTTGATACGAAAAGCCACCTTTCCCACGCCGATATTGAGAAAATACTGCTTAAAAGAAGAGGCGTTGTA
This sequence comes from Chitinophagaceae bacterium, assembly GCA_016786785.1. Lineage (GTDB taxonomy): Bacteria > Bacteroidota > Bacteroidia > Chitinophagales > Chitinophagaceae > Flavitalea. Next base: position 4,330 of record JAEUVR010000023.1, on the reverse strand, counting down.
AGTATCTGTTCCCACGCTCACGCCCATCGTAGGCGTACTCACCCATTTTTGCAGGCCGGGAATTTCGGGATCGGGATGCTGGGGGCTTCCCAAGGGCTGGCTCGCATCATACCGGGTGATCGTATCAGCAGGATCAAAAACATTCTGCGCCTTCAGGGAAAGCACAGCGTTAATGAACAAGACCAGTACCGCAATTCTTTTAATCATAACAAGATAGGATTAAAGCCGTCCTTAACAAGCTTTATTTAATCGGCAAACATCATATACAGTCAACAAAATCGATCCACTAGGCAGAACCTATTACGAATTTTAAATACAATCAAGGATGATGCGGTTTTAGTCGAAGAATAATGAGATAAGCAATGGTATTCTCAGGATAACAGGAACGTATCAATAGTATAAAATTAATACATATTATCCCAAAGTCGCAATAGAATGACTGAAAAAAACAATTGTCGTTTTTCCCTATTTTAACTAATTTACCATCAAATAGTTACGCATTGCATTTCTTAATACAGGGTTAAGGTTGGATGCGCTTCATGAAATAAAAACCCTGCTATATTTTTAACCTTACTTTTTAATCCGCAGGTTGCGGTATTCCACTTTCATGGGCGGCCCCACATGCACCTGCAGTCCCAGTAGCCCCGATAACTTTCGGTTAAGGGTATCGTTATCTGTTACCTCGCTCATCAGCGCCCCATTGATATAATGCTGCAGATGATTGCCCTTGGCAATTAAGTGGTATTGGTTCCAGTCGCCCTTCCTGATTTTAGCAAACAGGCTGTCTTCCGAACTTATTTTTTCAATAAGCTCAGGTTTCATACCCGTTTCTATCTTCACTTTTTCGCCGCGGCGCGCTAAAAATGTACGCCCGCGCTCTTCATAATTTAAACCGGTATACACATTTTTACCGTCTATATCCGCCTGATATCCTTTCAACGCCAGGGGTATGCCCGGAACCTCTTCGCTCCGGTAATTGATGCCGCTATTGCCTTCCGCAGTGATCCTGAAATCGGTCTTTAATTCAAAATCAGCGGTTGTTCCTCCCCGCCAGATAATAAAAGAATTGGTTTTAATAGGAGTAGACGCCGTGATCTCTCCAACCAGGATACCTTGTTCCATCCGCCAAAAAGCGGGATCCCCCTCCCAACCTTCAAGCGTTTTACCGTCAAACAGGGGATCAAACCCTTGTTCATGGCTATTTTCCGCTTCGACTGTATTTTCTTCAAGCTCTTTTCCGGCGCCGGGCGTATTACAACCGCTCGTCGTAATCAATAAGCAAAAAAGAAATGCAACGGCGTCTATCCATAACAATCTTAAACGATAAAACATATGCAATACATTAATAAGTGAAAAATAACGGCTTTATTAGCCCTGGTTTATATTAATCCCAGAGATGTTTTCCGGTAATGTAGATAAAAATCCGTCGCTTATCCGACCGCCAACAGACCATTTCCCTATAAGCAAACAAAACTCTTTGGCCTTTACCTGTTTGATGACAGGGCGTTGGGTTAGCGAATATAAAGCGGCGTTTGTCTCGCTCCCGAAGAGCCGCTTACCGGCTCTGCCTTATTGCCAATACAGTTTTCCCAGTCCGTTTATCTCGCTCCGGGCGAACCGGTCAACGGCTCCGCCCCGGTGTCCTGCCAGCTCCTGCTGTTGGCGGAAGCGATCACCGCCTCGCATACTTTCTGCGTTTGCAGGGCGTCCCTGAAGGTCGGCGCGCAGGGTTCGCCTGTTTCCAGGCTTTTTAGAAAATCCGCCGCCTGGTGAACAAACGAATGTTCATAGCCAATGCTGGTGCCGGGTATCCACCACCTGTGCATATAGGGCTGATCTCCGTCGGTGACATGAATGGAACGCCAGCCGCGCACCTGCGAATCGTCGGCATGATCGAAATATTCAAGGCGGTTCATATCGTGCAGGTCCCAGCGAATGGACGCGTGTTCGCCGTTGATCTCAAAAGTGTATAAGGCTTTATGTCCGCGGGCATAACGGGTAGCTTCAAATACCCCCAACGACCCGTTTTTAAAATGGCAGGAGAAGATACAGGCGTCGTCGATGCCTACTTTCTGCTTTTTACCGGTGGCCTGGTGTACGCGTTCCGTGACAAAGGTTTCGGTAGTGGCGGATACGTCTGTGATAGCGTCGTTGATCCACATCGCGGTATCGACGCAATGCGCCAACAGGTCGCCGGTTACGCCTGAACCGGCGGCGGCGAGATCCAGTCTCCACAAAGCGTCTCCTCCCTGCGGCAGGTCGGCATTGATGGTCCAGTCCTGCAAGAAGTTAGCGCGGTAATGAAATATCCTGCCCAGCTTCCCGGAGTCTACAATTTGTTTGGCCAGCGTTACGGCGGGTATGCGGCGATAATTGTACCATACCGTATTGGCGACGCCCGCTTTCTCCACCGCGTCTGTCATCATTTGCGCTTCGGCCAGGGTGCGGGCCAGGGGCTTTTCGCAGAGTATCATTTTACCCGCCGCAGCGGCGGCCAGGGCAATCTCTGCGTGCGTATCGTTCGGCGCGCAGATATCCACCGCATCAATATCCTTACGGTCAATGACGGCTTTCCAATCGGTTTCGAAAGAAGCGTATCCCCATTGCGCTGCAAAAGCCCGCGCCTTGTCTTCGCGCCTGGAACATACCGTCTGTAATAGCGGCCGGTATTCCAGCTCAGGAAAAAAATTAGCGATGCGGTTGTATGCGTTGGAATGCGTGCGACCCATGAGGCCTCCGCCTATTAAACCTATTCTTAGTTCTTTTTTATTTTTCATTTTAGTTCGGTTAATCGTTTACGTAATAAACTCCAGCTATTGCCCGGCGGCTAATGCGTTAATATCGACCCGGATCATTCTTAAAAAACCGATCCCCTTCCGCTCATATCCTGTTCCTGTTATCGCCGTCGCTGACCCGGTTCTCTTATTTCCAGCCGTGCAGTTCGCGTACGCGGATCATCACGGCAAGAATATCATTCCAGGTTTTAGGTTGGAGCATAACCTCGTTGGAGAACATGCAGCCATCCCAACAGATATGCTTAAATGTTTTTGTAAGCTTTCCATGCTCGTCGCGCAGCCAGTAGCCGGCGTCGTGAGCGATATCCAGTCTTCCGTTCGGATCGGTAGCAAGGCAGTGCCTGCCGGTTTTATCGTGGGCGCCCGATCCGTGCACGGTGCCGTCGTTTTGCGCCACATGAAAATCGATGGTCCAGGGGCGCAGGGCGCTTGTCAGGGTTTTCAATCCCTCTTCCAGCGCAGCCCTGTCTTCCCATTTAAAATCCGCCGGGAGGATGCGGTCTTCCGGCCGGTTATACCCCAGCAGGTACAGGAAGGTATGCGACATATCGGCCTGGAAACCGATATTGGGCCGATCCACCGCTTCGAGGGTATCGATCATGGTCTTCCAGCTATGCATGCCTCCCCAGCATATTTCGCCTTCGGCAGCCAGCTTTTCGCCGTAGTCGGCGGCGACATCGCAGGCTTCGCGGAAGGTCTGCGCGATCAACCGGGTATTGCCTGCGGGGTCGGCCGACCATGCTTCGGGGCTGGAAGCAGAGTCGATGCGTATAACGCCATGCGGACGAATACCCATCTCGCGAAGCTTTTTCCCCACGCGGCAGGCTTTCCGCACTTCGTCGACAAACCGTTTCCTGTCTTCCTTTGTCCCCATGGCTGACCCTCCCGTAGGCGGCCAGATCGCCGCCACCAGGCTGCCGATCTCCAGGTTATAACCGGCAACCTTATCCGCAATCTTTTTTATGTCTTCATCCGAGCCGGCGCCCATTACTTCGGGGTCCATCAACCCGATATCAATACCGTCGAACTTCACTCCGTCGACCTCCGCCTCGGCGGTAAGCTTCAGCATGGTATCAAAAGAAACAGGAGGCTCGGCGCCAGGACCTTTTCCGACGATGCCGGGCCAGGAAGCATTGTGTAATCTGGGATAAATATTCTCGCTCATAACTTATACATTGAAAGATGAAATCATCCTGTTAAAAAATAATCTTTAAACCGCCGGGGCCATCATGGCTCCTGCTTAATAAAGCCCACGGCGCTTATCCTAACGCCAGGTCGGGATTGCCGGGGCCGAAATGTTTGAGCATCACAATGGGATCCGTAGCGGAAGGGTTTACGATCGTCACTCCTTCCTTAGCCGCCGACTCGGCGACAAAAAACTCATCATTCGTCAACTGGCCATACCTGATCAATGCCGGCGTTTCCACATCCCATACGCCCATCCTGCCATGCCCCTGCATCATGATCATGCCATAGGCTGCGCCGTCTTTAATGGTCACGGAAGCGCCGGGAAATACGGTCAGCTCCTTGGCGCT
>JAEUVR010000006.1 GCA_016786785.1 Chitinophagaceae bacterium | reverse complement strand
CATCCGTGTTTGGTTCAATAATAACGGCAAGGACGTTACCACACAATTCTTCTTTGAAAACAATATGGTAGCTTCGATTGAAAGTTTCAGGAAGAATACGCCAAGCAAGGTTACCATCGAAACCATTGAGCCGTGTATTGTGTGGTGGATACATAAAAAAGACCTCGACAGCATCCTGGAAGAAATTAAAGGCACACCAAAGTTGCTGGATTTGTTTATCAATGGCATATTTGAACGTACATTTGATTATATGAAGCATTTCATTTCGTTCATTAAAGATACACCGCAGCAACGCTACCTCAACCTCATAAAAGAAAAGCCGCAGATTGTTCTGCGTGTTCCCCAGCATTATATAGCTTCTTATTTAGGGATTACGACGGTTCATTTGAGCCGCATAAAAAGCAAGTTGGCGAAAGAAAAATAATACCTGAATTTGATAACAAATGTTATTGCCAATGACCTTGTCGCTATAGTAGTTTTGCATTGTAAGCAACAAGGTAAATGAAATCTCGAAAAATAATCTATTGGTCGGCAAGCGTTTTATCAATTATTCCAATTTAAAAAATAGTAAACAATGAAAGCAGCAGTAATATATCAAAAAGGCGAAATGCCACAATACACAGACGTTCCGGAACCAACCGTGAAAAATGATGACGAACTTTTAATCGCGGTAAAAGCAGCAGCCATCAAGCATTTTGACAAAGGCAGAGCAAAAGGCGCACATTATTCCGCGGATGCCGGCAGGCAAAATGCTACGCTGATAGGCGGTGATGGCGTGGGTCTGCTTGCAGATGGCACAAGGGTATATGCATTAGGCGACGGCATGATTGCCGAAAAAGCAATTGTCGACAAAAGAAGAATGATTAAACTGCCCGAAGGGATTGATGATGCTTCGGCCTGTGCCTTACCAAATGCGGTAGCAGGTTCGGCAATGGCGCTTCGTTTCAGAGCCGCAATGCAGGCGGGTGAAACCGTATTGATAAACGGGGCAACAGGTTTTACAGGGAAGATTGCCGTTCAGGTTGCCAAACATTACGGGGCAAAGAAAATCATTGTTACAGGAAGAAATGAGCAAACTTTACAATCCCTGTCAGCGCTGGGCGCTGATGAAACCGTTCTGACCACACAAGGCGATGAAGATTTTATTGCGCAGATAAAAGATATACACAGCAATACGCCTGTTGATATCATCATTGATTATTTGTGGGGACACACGGCAGAACTCCTGCTTGCTGCTTTAAAAGGGAACGGCTCATTCACACACAAAACAAGATTTGTTTCAATCGGCTCGGTAACAGGCGACAAAATTCAACTATCAGCTGAGAATTTACGAAGTGTTGATCTTCAACTTTCCGGTTCCGGTTTAGGTAGCTGGACAAGGGATGAAATGAAATTGCTGTTTTCCGAAATACTACCGGAAATGTTCCAACTCGCAGCAGAAAACAAGCTGAAAGCGGACACCATAAAAGTAGACTTGAAAGACATTGAAAAATTGTGGGAGATGGAAGTTGCAGACGGGAAACGGTTGGTGGTGATTGTCTAAAAAACAATATCGAACAATTTATGCATTTCGTAATTAATATGGTTTCATCAACCGAAATCTCTGTATAAAATTATTATAATTTGTTTTGAATAAATATCTAGTACCGACCTCGATAATTTCAACGGGATGAAGTTTATAATCTTCATCCCGTTTTTTAGTCATGTAGAGTTCCCGCTAAAAAAATGACATACAACCGAATTTATTTCCCAAGTACAATCAAGTTGATGAAAATTTATTGTTCATTTCTTAGCGTTATACATTTGATTAATGCAACTTTTAAGTTACATTTGTAAGAACTATGAAGCGTATCATTTAGTCATTTTTATAAAAATGAAAATATCGGGTAATCATATTGGAAATATGCTGAAAAAAGCCAGAGAACATCGGCAGCTGACACAAGACCAACTAGCACAAAAAGTTGGAAAGAAACGAAGCTATATTTCTAAAATAGAAACTGATTATGGTAATAATATCAAGCTGCAAACGCTTAAGGAGATAGTAGAAAAAGGATTTGACGGGCATCTGAAAATTGATTTGAAACTTTGATGACATCGCTTACAGGAATATTGTGTTCTCGAAAAGTTTAAAAAGTTTGTAGTGACTTAGGTAAAAGCTTTTGGACGATAAGACGAAATGGAGAGATCACATTTAAAAGTATAGTTAAATCTTATATTGAGTTTTTAACATTTTTTATTTTTTGATGACAGCATTTTTGAAAAGACATATCAGCGAATTAGTAGATTTAAGTGAAGCGGAATATCAGATAGTTTCCGGTTTTTTTAAATCGATTAACATCCGTAAACGGCAGTTTCTGATACAGGAAAACCAAACGGTTGATACGATGTACCTGGTTACACAGGGTTTATTGAAAAGCAGTCTGATTGACGAAATCGGCAAAGAGCACATTTTACAGTTTGCCTGCGAAGACTGGTGGGTTTCAGACTTTGCCGCTTTTTTTAAAAAGGAAAAATCAATCGTTGCAGTAGAAGCCATCGAAGACACTGAAATGCTTAGCCTTACTTGGGAAAACATGGAGATGCTTTGCAGAGAACTCCCTAAAATGGAACATTTTTTCCGTGTAAAATCCAACCTCGGCTATGTGGCCCTCCAAAAAAGAATACTTTCTATGCTGACCAATTCAGCAAAGGTACGCTACGAAAACTTTTGCAACTTTTATCCCAATATTGTTCAACGGGTACCCAAGCAAATGATTGCCAACTATTTAGGGGTAAGTCGGGAAACCATTAGCCGGTTGCAGCAGTGACCTATATCACACTTATTTTGTGATCTAGGTCCTTGTGAAAGAGATGTAACCAACTTTAATTTTATTGTATTTAACGAATGTAATCATGAACAATAAAAAAGTTTGGTTGGTAACAGGCGCCAGCAGCGGATTTGGGCTTGCCGCCGTAAAAACCTTGTTGAAACATGGATACAGGGTTGCTGCCACTTCAAGAAACGTGGAAGATTTAGCCAAAGAAGTGAATGACCATTCCGGAAACTTTCTTCCGCTGGAAATGCAGGTAACAGACCAGGAAAGCGTGAACAAAGGAGTAGCAAAGGCCGTTGAGCATTTCGGGCGTATTGATGTTACCATCAACAACGCTGGTTATATCTTGGTTGGTGCGATAGAAGAGCTTTCAGATGAAGAAATATTGGCAAACTTCAATGTCAATGTTTTTGGAGTAATGAAAGTAACCAGAGCGGTAATGAAAGTTTATCGCAAGCAACAATCAGGTTATTTCCTCAATATGGGCTCTATCTCCGGCACGGTTACCGCTCCGGGACAAGCTATTTATAGCGCCACAAAAGCGGCTGTTATCCTGATGACAGAGGCTATTGATGAAGAAGGCCGCGAATTTGGCGTCCGGGCGACAGCCGTTTGTCCGGGAGGTTTCAAAACCAATTTTCTGGCGAGCCGTTCGGCAAGGTTTCCACAACACCCAATGGAGGAATATCAATCGGTGAGACAATATGAGAAGCAATACAAAGAGCTGAACCAAAACCAGGGCGGAGATCCGGTAAAGGCAGCAGAAGCATTCATCAAACTGGCAGAAAGCAGTAATCCTCCGCAACGTATTTATCTGGGTAGAGACGGTTTTGGCGGCGCAGAATACAAGTTGCAGAAAGTGGGCAAAGAAATGTCCGAATGGCAAAAATTAAGCCTGAGCACAAGTCTTTAAGACTACCATTTTTAAGGGAAACTTATTTGCTGTGGCATTTTGCAAATCCTGTCTTTTAACATTTTGAAAAAAATCAACGTAAATACTCGTCTTATCGATACACAAAATCATTCTGAAAATATTTGTGGTACAGATGGTTGTGTGATACCCGCGCCACAAGAACAGAAACCCACGCTGATTTATGTTTTTGACGGATTATGTTCTTATTGTTACGGTTTTGATACGCAGCTATTGCTGATTATGCAGGAATTGAATAACGAGGTTCGGTTAAAGATTATCAGTGGTGGTATGAATATCGGTAGCGATATGCCCGGCATCAAAGAAAAACTGGGCGAAACGTTCAGGGATGATTACAGACAGGTAGTGCAAATAACCGGAGCAAACATCAGTGAAAAATACCTTGCCGGAACAGTAGACAGCGATAATTATATTGTCAATTCCGAAATTCCGGCGCGTGCATTTTCTGCTTTTAAAACCATCGAAAAAAACGCGGAAAAGCATTTGGAATTTGTATTCACCATGCAGAAAAACCTGTACAGGCTCGATTCAGAAATTACGGCAAGCGCTTTTTCCACTTTCAAAACGTATCCCAATTTTAAAGGGAATGAAATTAATTTCATTACGCAGTTTCAATACAATATGTACCACGAAGGGCTCAATCCAAACGAGGATGAGATTTACCTGAAAACGGCTGATCATTTTGGTATTGCCGGAGAGGAATTTTTACAAAAAATGAAAATGCCCGAGATTACGGAAGACGTACTGAAAGATTTCGACTATACACAGGCTTTACAGGTAACGGGATTTCCGCACGTATTTTTGAAAACGCCGGAGGAACAATACTACCTGCTTGCACGGGGCTATGACAAAGAAGAGAACATTGCGGCACGCATCAACAATATAGAAAAAGAACTTAAACGGAAGGAATAAGCATGGACAATAGACAAATCGTTTTAGCAAGCCGTCCCACAGGGGTACCTGATGATACCAATTTTAGGATAGAAACTGTTTCTCTTCCGGAGCCAGGTAACGGACAGATATTGCTGGCACAAAAATACCTGAGCGTAGACCCTTATATGCGCTGGCGGTTAAGCGATTTCAAATCGTATTCGGCACCGTATGATTTAGACGAACCGATTTCTGGATTGGGTTTGGCTCAGGTCGTTGAAAGCAACAGTCCCCATTTGAAAAAAGGCGATTGGGTAAAAGGTCTTTTCCCCTGGGCTGAATATGTGATTGCACATACTGATGCCCTAACCAAAATTGACGATAAAATTGGCGTTCCTGTTTACCGTTATCTGGATGTGTTGGGTTTTGTAGGTTACACTGCATATTGTGGTCTTACTACACTTGGCAAGCCCAAACCCGGTGAAACCGTTGTCGTTTCTGGCGCCGCAGGCGCTGTTGGTTTGCTGGTCGGACAAATCGCCAAAATCTATGGCTGCAATGTTTTAGGTATTGCGGGAACGAATGAGAAAATCAACCTTTTGCTTAATGAATACGATTTTGACGAAGCCATTAACTACAAAACCTCGGAAAATATCAGTCAAGAACTGGCAGAAAAATTACCGCAAGGCATTGATGTTTATTTTGATAATGTGGGTGGAGAAATTACAGATGCGGTTTTTGAGAACATTAATACCAACGCCCGCATCCTTATCTGCGGGCAAATATCACAGTATAACGATGACAAACCGGAAATGGGACCTCGTTTCCTACCTGTTGTGCTGAAAAAAACGGCTACCATAAGTGGATTTCTGGCATCCCAGTTTGCACACCAGTTTGGCGAAGCAGGTAAAAAATTAACCCAATGGATTTTGGAAGGAAAACTAAAATATACCGAAACCATTGTAGAAGGTTTTGACCAAATTCCTAATGCATTTTTAGGATTGTTTTCCGGCAGAAATACCGGCAAAATGATTGTAAAAATATAAGCAGTATAGCAATGAAAGCAATCGTAATTACAGCATACGGAGAACCTGCAGTTTTAAAAATACAGGAACGTCCCCTACCCGAAATATCAGCCGATGAAGTATTGATCAGGGTGAAAGCGGCCGGTGTGAATCGTCCCGACGTGTTCCAACGGCAAGGCAAATATCCTGCTCCTGAAGGGATACCGGCCGATATTCCGGGACTGGAAGTGGCAGGCGTGGTAGAAAAAACAGGCGAAAAAGTGACCGCTTTTAAACCTGGCGAAAAAGTTTTTGCCTTGCTTGCCGGAGGCGGTTATGCAGAGTATGTAAAAGTTCCGGAAGGCCAGATTTTACCCATTCCCGATAGTTTTAGTTTTGAGGAAGCAGCCGGACTTGCAGAAACACTATACACCGTTTACCACAATGTATTCCAGCGGGCAAAACTTCAAAAGGGAGAGCGTTTCCTGGTACACGGGGGCAGCAGCGGTATCGGGATTACGGCGATACAATTGGCGAAAGCGGCCGGAGCAGCAGTTTTCGTAACGGTGGGTAGTGACGACAAAGGAGAGAAATGCCTGGAGCTGGGTGCAGACCAGTTTGTCAATTACAAAAAAGAAGATTTCGCTGTAGTGCTGAAAGACAAAAAACCGGACGTTATCCTTGATATGATCGGGGGTTCCTATTTTGAAAAAAACATCGATATTCTCAATGAAGAAGGACGGTTGGTGTACATCAATGCGATGAACGGCAACTTAGTTACCCTCAATATTATGCAGATGATGCAAAAACGCATCAGTATTATGGGCAGCACGTTGCGCAGCCGTGATAAGACGTTCAAGGCCGCACTCACTAAAGAAATAAAAGTAAAAATGCTGCCTTTATTGGCTAAGGGGCATTTTGTGCCAGTTATTCATCAGGTATTTTCGTTAGGAGAAGCAAGCGAAGCACACCAACTGATGGAAAGCAACCGGCATATTGGAAAAATTATTTTAAAGGTAGATTAGCGAAAAATCAATATTTTAATACTATTACAAACAAAGAATAATAAAAACTATAAATGATATAATTCGTGTATAAAGAAACATAAATTATGACGTATGCGCTAATCAACAACGAAGAGCAGCATCAATAAGAATTTAAAATAGATACATACTTTGAAAGAATTGTGTATATACTCAATCTTTCTAACAGCGAATTAATTCACAAAAAGTTTACAACGGAATAGCCGAACACCGTTTTAAAAAGTAGGCAACTTAAAAAATTATATTATGGCTCAGAAATTATCCGTATTGCTGGCTCAGTTATCAGAGAAAGCAAAACATTTAGAAGACATATTTGCACAGGCAAAGACAGAAACCCAAGGCAAAATCCAAAATTGGGAAGAAAATGCTAAGCAAAAAGCAGCAAAAAACAAAGCGGCTTTCGATGCTAAAAAAGAAACGCTGGAAGACGAACTAAAATCTAACTGGGAAACCGTAAAATCCAATTTCGATAATGGCATTTTAAAAGTCAAGGAAGATTTTAGACAAGCAAGACATAATATAAAAGCTGCCACGGCTGAAACTAAAGCCGAATGGGCTGAAGATGATGCGGAGATGAGTGTATATTTTGCTATGGATGCTATTTCTGATGCAGACCAAGCTATCATTGATGCTATCAAAGCAAGACAAAATGCAGATTCATATTAATTTTTCTATTTTTTAGCAATTAAATTTAACAAAATGACTAATCTCTTAAAATCAGTTGCCCGTTCTGTCAAACATTGGTACATCCCGCTAATATTGGGTATCATCTTAATTATATTCGGGATTTATATTTTTACGGTACCGTTAGAAACGTACGTCACGCTTTCCATTCTCTTTAGCATATCCTTTCTTACGTCTGGAATATTTGACATTTTCTTTTCCATACAAAATTCAAAAACATTGAAAGGTTGGGGATGGTATTTGGTAAGTGGTATATTATCATTGGCAATGGGAATATATTTAACAATGTATCCCGGTATCTCTATATCTATATTGCCTTTTGTGGTAGGCTTTACCATTATGTTTCGTTCATTTTATTTATTGGGTATTTCGTTTGACTTAAAGGATGCGGGGATTCCAAACTGGGGAAGCCTAACCTTTACCAGTATATTGGGAATTATCCTTTCTTTCCTATTATTGGCAGATCCGATTTTATCCGGAATATCACTGGTAACACTTACCGCATTTTCCTTCATTTTTGTCGGAATTTCATCCGTAATTCTTTCTCTAAATTTAAAAAAGGTTAAAAATCTGGTTGATTAAAACAATAAGAATGACTGATTTCTTTAACAAAAAGGAAAGCCAAAAACAATGAAAATAGCCTCTGATTGGATCGCTGTTTTGATTGAAAAGCCTTTTTGGCCGTTGTACATTAATAGGACAAAACTATCTTCCAGATTACCCAAATTTTAACCTCGATTTAGCTGTTAAAACGTAATATATGGGATAGATAATTTCATAGAAGAACGGTTTTGTTAATTGTAATAACACAATAACATTGTCTTATTTATTCTATTATAATATAAATACGAGTTAATATACATGAAAGGATTAATTATCGGCGCAACAGGCGCCACGGGAAAAAATCTGGTAGAAGTGTTGCTGGCGAATGAGCAATACAGCGAGGTGCATATTTTCGTACGAAAAGCTTTTAAATCAAGTAATCCGAAGCTGAAGATACACATTGTCGATTTTAATCATCCAGAAGACTGGAAAAACCTGATTCAGGGCGATGTAGCCTACTCTTGTATGGGAACCAGCCTGAAAGCGGCAGGAAGTGAAGAAGCACAACGAATCGTGGATTTCGACTACCAATATAATTTTGCCAAGGCAGCCAGCGAAAACGGCGTGAAGGATTATGTGCTCGTGTCCGCCTATGGAGCGAATGCCCGTTCATCGTTGTTTTATCCAAAACTAAAAGGCGAACTGGAAGATGCGGTTAAAAAACTCACTTTTAAACGTACAGTTATCTTTCAGCCGGGAATATTGGAACGCGAAAACAGCAACCGGCTGGGTGAAACAATTTTTGAAAACATCATCAAATTCGCCAATGCTTTAGGTCTGTTCAAAAAATACAAACCGATGCCTACGCACGTTCTCGCCACAGCGATGGCACATTCCATCGAAACACAGTCACAAGGCGTTTCAGTGGTAAAGCTGGATGCCATCTTTACCGTGGCTAAAATTAAGGGAAAGTAATAATTGGGTAGGATTTTCAAAAAATACTGCAGAAAGAAATTTTGATATGTGACAAAGAAATGCATACGCCTGAAATTGAATATGCTATTCCTAAAAAATATTACCGCCACATTTGAGCCTGTGACCTACATCACACCATTTTTGTGACCTGTGTCCTTGTAAAAAACATATGATCAAGCCTAACTTCGATGCATAAATAAATGATTTCGTAATGAATGATAATAAAGTATGGTTAGTCACCGGCGCATCAAAAGGATTAGGGCTTGAATTGGTTAAACATCTTCTGGAAAAAGGCTTCCGTGTTGCGGCAACTTCCAGAGATGCTTCAAAAATCACACTTAAAGACGATAATCTTTTGCCTCTTTCGATGGAAGTTGTGAATGAAGAAAACGTAAAGGAAGGCATCGATAAAGCCATCAAACATTTTGGGAAATTGGATGTTGTAGTAAATAACGCCGGCTATGGGCTATTAGGTGGCATCGAAGAGCTATCCGACGAAGAAATCAGAAATGTGTTCGATGTTAATATATTTGGCGTGCTTAATGTGTTGAAAGCGGTACTGCCAATTTTCAGAAGGCAAAAGTCCGGTCGCATTCTTAATATAGCTTCTGTTTCAGGATCGGTTTCCGCTCCTGCAACCGGTATTTATAGCGCCGCCAAAGCAGCCGTTATTCAACTATCCGAAGCATTGGCAAAAGAAGCGGAAGAGTTTGGCGTAAAGGTTGTAGCCGTTTGTCCGGGCGGTTTCCGTACCGATTTCTTAGACAAATCATCGATGGTTACGCCTGAAAATGAAATTGCAGATTATGCTTTGGTAAGAAATGTAATCAAGAGGTTTGAAGAACTCAACAAAAACCAGGGGGGTGATCCCAAAAAGGCAGCAGAGGTTTTCATCAAGCTTGCAGAAATGGAACAGCCACCGGTACGGTTTTATATGGGATCCGATGCTTTGAGGATGATGGCTAAAAAAATGAATGAAATTTCAACTTCCATTGAAGAGAACAAACAATTAAGTCACGAAACAGATTATTAATCATACACAAATAAAAAATTATGTCACAGGAATTAAGCAAAGCACCCATTTTCGACGGTATCGGATATGAACCATCTTTCTATTCACGCACGCAGGCCGTAGCTGCAAAATCTAGTTATGATTTCACGGATTTTGAGCCGTTCAACAAAGACAGGAAAAAGAAGATATTGGTCGTGTGTACAGAAGAAAAGTATATGCCAATGGCCAACGGGAAAAAATTTGCAACCGGTAATCACCCATTAGAAACTTTTGTACCGATACTGCATTATGAAAATGCAGGTTTTGAAGTCGATTTTTTCACAGCAACAGGAGGCTCGGTTAAGCTGGAATTATGGGCATTGCCATTGCTGGATGTAGCAGTAAGCAACATTATCGAAAAATATGATGACCAGTTGGTTAACCCTAAAAGCCTGAAAGACTTTGTAGCAGCTGATATGAAATCCGATACAGAATATGTTGCGGTTTTCATCCCGGGCGGACACGGTGCAATGCTTGGTTTGCCGGAAAGTGAAGATTTGAAAAAAGCGCTTAATTGGGCAGTAAACAGGGATAAATTTGTAATGGCGCTTTGTCACGGTCCGGCTGCATTGCTTGCAGCGGGTCCGGCAGAGGATTTTCCATTCAAAGGATATAAAATCAACTCCTTCCCGGATAATATTGATGTTACCCTTCCCGAAAGTGGTTACCAGCCGGGTGAAATGCCCTGGTTTTATGGAGAAAGACTGGAGAAATTAGGCATCGAAATTTTAAACAAAGACGTGAGTGGCGCTTGCCATACCGACCGTAAACTCATTACCGGAGACAGTCCGTTGGCCGCCAACGAATTTGGGAAAATAGGCGCTAAAGCTTTAGTGGAAAGTATTAAATAATCTAAAGACCACTTTATTTTAAAAATAAATTTGCCGATAAATTATTCGCTGAAATCACAGAGATAAGGTTCTTTACGTAAAAAACATGCATTTTGTCGGCAGCCCCTCCAATTTAATTAGTGAAAGGCTGCCGACTTTTTTAGCTAATGGAAAATTTATTAAAAAAAATTTTATGATCTTACAACCATCAACAAAAGCGCCAGATTTCACCTTAAAAGATCAGAATGGGAAAGAGGTACATCTAAGTGATTACGAAAACAAAAAAAATATTGTTTTAGCTTTTTATCCGTTTGACTGGAGTCCTGTATGCAGTGATCAGATTACGCTGTACAACGAGATGCACAGTTTGTTTGAGCAAAGAGACGCTGTAGTTTTAGGTATATCTGTAGACAGTATATTTTGTCACGCCGCATTTGCAAAAAACAGAAAATTAACAGTGTCACTGCTTGCAGATTTTGAACCTAAAGGACGTATCGCTCAGGAATATGGTGTTTATAATCACGAGGAAGGCCACGCCAGTCGCTCACTTTTTGTCATCGATAAAAGCAGAACTATTGTATGGAGCTATCTTTCTCCGGACTCCGAAAATCCGGGTGCAGACGGCATTCTGGAAGCATTGGACAACATCAATAAATCTTAAAAACTAAAAAAATGGCGATTACATCCATCAATCCGTATAATGGTGAAACCATAGCTGAATATACAGAAAACACACCGCAGGAACTGGAACAAATCATCCGGCGTGCAAACGATGCTTTTCAAAAATGGCAGCATGAACCCGTATCGGTCAGAGCCGGATATCTTGCCAAAGTAGCCGATCTGCTGGAAACACGATCCGAAGAAGCCAGCGAGATAATTACCAACGAAATGGGAAAACTGCTGGGAGAAAGCCGCGCCGAAATCAAGCTTACCATCAGCATCCTGAGATATTATGCGGAACATTCTGAACATTTCCTGCAAGATCAGGAAGTCGAAAGTCCTATCGGAAAAGCTACCGTTCAATACAGACCAATTGGCGTGATTTTAGGTATAGAGCCCTGGAATTTTCCGTTTTACCAGATAGTAAGAATGGCTGCGCCTAATATTGCTTGTGGAAATACCGTAATTATGAAACAGGCCTCCAATGTAACCGGTTGTGCCCTGTTTTTTCAAAAATTATTTGACGATGCGGACGTTCCGAATGGCGTTTATAATACCATTATCCTGAGCGGATCCAAAACTTCTGACTTGCTGAACAACGATCGGATTGCGGGCGTTTCCCTTACCGGAAGTGAAAAAGCCGGTGCTGTGGTCGCTTCTGTTGCGGCGAAAAACCTGAAAAAATCGGTAATGGAACTGGGTGGAAGCGATGCCCTGATCGTATTGGATGAAGTGGATCTGGATAAAGCTGTGGATCTGGCAATGGTAGCGAGAATGAGCAACGCCGGGCAGGTTTGTATTTCTTCTAAGAGGATTATTCTCCACAAAAATATTGCCGATGGATTTATGACCAGGTTGAATGAGAAGCTGAGTTTGCTGAAGCCCGGAAATCCACTGGAAAAAGAAACTTCCCTTGCACCTGTCAATACGGAAAATGCTTTGGAAACACTGCTGGATCAGGTAAAAAGAGCGGTGGACAATGGCGCGACGTTGGTGCAGGGTGGAAAAAAGATAGAAACAGACGGATTTTTTATGGAACCGGCGGTACTCACAGGAATAACACCGGAAAACCCATTGTTCTATGAAGAAATGTTTGGGCCAATCGTGGTTTATTATATAGCAGAAAACGATGACGAAGCAATTAAAATCGCTAATAATTCGCATTACGGCTTAGGCGGAGCAGTTTTTTCTTCCAATATTGAACGGGCAAAACAGGTAGCATCCAAAATAGAAGCCGGGATGGTTTTCATCAATACACCCACGATTTCAGCTCCCGAACTTCCATTTGGCGGCATCAAAAGAAGTGGTTACGGACGGGAACTCTCTGGTGATGGTCTTCACGAATTTGTCAACAAAAAACTCATCAACGTCAATGAAACAGGAAATTTTGGCCCCGTTTTCAGCGTGTAATAAAACAAAAATCAAAACAGCTTAAAATTATAATATTATGGCACATTTAAAAGAAGCAATATCTGCAAAAGACCACACCAGAGGTTCAAAAGAGTCACAGGTTCAAATCGTAGAATATGGAGATTTCCAATGTTCTTACTGCGGACAGGCGGAACCAATTGTTGAGAAGCTACTTAACGATTTCGGAAGTGCCCTGTCTGTAACCTTTAGGAATTTTCCTTTGTCAGATATGCACCCGATGGCATTCGGAGCTGCGGCTGCGGCAGAAGCGGCAGGTTTGCAGGGCAAATACTGGGAAATGCACGATTTGATCTATGATAACCAGTCTTCATTGAGTAATGAAATGCTCCTTGAAGCAGCTAAAGAACTGGGTTTAAACATTCCTCAATTTACCCAAGATACCGAAAGTGAAGGCATCCGCAAAAAAATTGAACACGATTTTGAAACCGGCGCTACCAGCGGCGTAAACGGAACTCCGACTTTTTTCATTAACGGCGAGCGTTTCAATGGCGGCGCTCCGGATCTCTATCAACTGATTGCTGAAAACGCGTCAAACTAATATCTTCTGTTAGCCTATTCATAACATTGTTCGACAAATCTACTTTGAATTAAAAAGTTTCAACAATGCTAGCCATTAAAAATTTGTAAAATGAACAAAAAAGCGCTTATTCTCGGAGCTTCATAGCCAATCGCAAAATATGCATCAATATTTTTGGATCAAAAAAAAGGAACTGAACAAGTTTTATTGATGAGAAATCCGAACAAAATTTATGATAAAGAGAGAACCATTATAGGAAATGCTACGCAGGTTTCGGATCTCATAAGCGCAATGAAAGATGAAGATGTTGACATTGAAATAATAGGCGAAAGAACAGGCAGCTATCACATCAGCAGAAAGGCGGTAGGGAAATTTGTAGCTGATTTAATAAAAGACTCCAACCGTTACGAAAGGCAATCTATCGCTTTATCGGCAAAAAAACTGTAAAAGTTTTCGTATGTAACATTTAAGCTGCAGGTCTGATAAAAAATGGCATTGTACTTTACCTGTATTTTTTAGATAATAATTTTATACTTGAATTAATGATCAATAGAAAAATAACTTCAGTTTACTTACCTACACTAAAACAGGGGTTTTTAGGCCCCGGACATACCGCACGAGGTTTGCTGGAACCAATGAACTACAAGCAGACCAATCCTTTTATCTTATTGATGGAAGATACTATCAAAGTTTCCGGCGGCGAGCCTGTAGGCGGAGCACATCCCCATGCTGGTTTTGAGACCGCTACTTTAACGGTGTATAACAACCTGAGCGGCGAAAATAAAACCGGGACATTTGAATTACTTACGGCAGGCAGCGGTGTCATCCATACGGAAACCACTTATGAACCTGTGGATATGCAGATACTGCAGTTGTGGCTGGTTTTGCCTAAGAAAAACAGGTCGGCAGAACCCTTACATCAGGATATCGGCCTGCAAACCGTACCGACAAAAGCAATCGGCGCCTCCTCTATACGAGTATATAGCGGCAGCAGCAACGGTATTACATCGCCAATACAAAATCAAACACCTTTGATCTTGGTAGATGCGGAAATGGTAGCAAATAGTACTATAAATCATGATTTACCATCTTCTTATACCAGTTTTTTTGTTGTATTGGATGGAAAGGTTGCTGTAGGAGATAAAACCGTAAAAAAAGGCGAGGTGGCCTGGCTGGATAAATCCTCTGATGAGGAAGAGAGCCATATTTCCTTTACTACGGGAGAAAGTTCCGCACGTTTCATTTTATATGCCGGCGAACCACAGGAAGAAAGTATCGTTTCTTACGGTCCGTTTATCGCCGATACAGAAGATGATATCAAAAGACTTCGTTATGAATACGGACACGGTAAGTTTCCGCATTTGAATGATTTAGACGCCTCCAGGGTAAAGAAGTATTAATTGAATATACAGGCAATTCCGTAAAAAAACTCTGTAACATTCATTAATCCATTGTCAAGAAAAATGAACGAAATATTTGGCAAATTCGAAGCGCTTTTTCAAATTGACCTGGTATATTTTACTGAATTTTATTCTTATGTAAAAGAAGTACGGCTTGCCGAGTCTCACTATTTTTTGAATGAAGGCCAATACTGCCAACATCTTGGCTTTGTAAAAAAGGGGGCTTTTGAGAAGTTTTTATAATAGTGAAACAGGCGCCGAAATTAGCTTTATGTTCCACTTTAACGATTATTTCTTTTCTGATTACGGGAGCATACTCTGCAATAAAAAATCAAACCTGAATATTCAGGCAATGGAGGATACGGAAATTTTATTATTGCATAAAAACGATCTGCAAAAGCTTTATGACCGCGATACGTACTGGCAGGAGTTTGGCAGAAAAATGACAGAAAAGATTTATTTAGACGCCAAGTTAAGAATTGAATCCGGACACGTTTCATTAGCATCAAAACCAGATGTAATTGCAGAACTGATTATTGAAGCAGCGAAATCGTTAGGGTAAATGGTATCGATCTATAATAGCCTGCGTTTCCTCGATAATCGGGATAAGGATATTCCTTGGGTTGGACCGGACGGTAAACTTTGTTTTCTCTCCTCTTTAAATTCTTTTTTCAAAGTTTGGTAAGCGCCGATCCTTTGTGCGCTGCAATATGATCTGATTTATCGCTTTTAATCTCATACTGAGGATCATCATCAGAGGCATGATGCGTATAGCCTTTATAATTGAAATCTGTTGTATGCGCCTTGATTATTGTACCCGAAACTATTCCCGCTTCAGAGTTCCAGCTCACTCTGTCGCCAATTTTAAATTTTGTCGCCATCGTTCAGATTTTTATTGCGTAAAAAAACCTCCATCAGAATAAGATAAATGATCCCCATATACCCGCGCAGGCGATGTATAAGGATGCTCTTCTGCTTTATTCACAGCCATTATATTCCATACAGCCCAACCCTTCGCTTTTAAATAATCAGATACCATAGAACGGTGACACCGCCACCATACCGCTTCGGAACACATATAAGCCGTAGGCCGCTCCAGGGCAATAGCCTCCAATTCCGCTATTGCCTCTTCAAAATCTTTGGTTTCCATATAATCGGCATAGCCCCTGAAAGAGGCATTACGCCAACGGTTGTTCTTTGAGCCTATCGACGCTTTTCTCCTACCGCCCAGCTTCTCCAGGTGGATATATGCTATTCCATTATTATTCAACGCGATTTTTAAACTGTCTTTGTTGAACTGAGGATATTTTCGTGAGCCGGGAAATCGTCGTATATCAACCAGCGCGCTAATGCCAAATGACTGCAACATACAAATAAAATCATCCATGCTATGAGTGGAATGTCCTATTGTATAAATAGTATGTTTTCCGGGCTTATTCAAATTGCAATAATTTATTTGCCTGTGTTATTATATATGTATGTTTTATTGAAATAATCAGGCATTAAGATTATAAAAGCGCATCGCATTCAGTCCGAACACCTTTTCTTTTTCTTCTTCTGCAAAGTCTTTCATATAGTTTTCCAACAGGCTTTTCCATTGAACATATATTCCGGATAATAACATCTCAGGCCAGTCGCTGGCATACAACAAACGGTCTGTTCCAAAAGAGTCAAATACCACATCTAAATAAGGATAAAAATCTCCGACGCTCCACTGCTTCCATGAGGTTTGCGTAAATAACCCGGAAACTTTACAATATACGTTCGGATGCTTTGCAATTTCCCTGATCAGAAACTTCCATTCATCTATTGCTCCATGCCTGATATCAGGTTTGGCGCAATGGGTTATCACACATTCCTGTTGGGGAAATCTCGAAAAAAAATCTACTATCGCCGGTAGCTGATCATGATTAACCTGCAGATCACAGGTTTGTTTGAGGGCCTGCGCTCCGCTGATACCCCGCTGAAAATTAACGTCCGCCAAAAGATCAGGATTGCTCTGAAGATCAATATACCAGCCTTTTATAATGGGATATTGAGAAAAAAATGCCAATTTTTCATTCACGTCTTCATTTGCCAGATCAATCCAACCTACTACGCCGTTAATGATCGGATGCGTCTTCGACAGCTCAACCAAAAAACGCGTCTCTACTTCCGCCGCGTGCGCGTTAACTGCGACCACTCCATCAACTTCATTCCTCTTTGCCGTTAAAGAAAAATTTTGCGGAAGAAAATTTTCTTTAAGTATATCCATATCACTGGTAATCCAGGGATATGCTTCCTTTTTATATTTCCAGAACTGAACGTGCGCGTCAATGATCATAATAACTATTTAAACTCATTTAACATCTTCAAAAGGCACATCGGTTACCTCTTCTTCCCCGCTTCCTGCTTCGCTTGGGGGCTGCCCGTTACCAGACTGCGTCCCGGCCGTTGGATCCTGCTGATCGGTTTTGTACATATCCTCGCTGGCAGCCGTCCATGCCGTGTTCAGGTCGGCCGACGCCCTGTCAATGCCCGGTATATCCTGCTGCTCATGCGCATATTTTAACGCTGATAGCGCCGATTCGATCATTGATTTTTTATCGGCGGGGATTTTATCGCCATATTCTTTCAGTTGTTTTCCCGTTTGGAAGAGAAGGCTGTCCGCATGGTTTAATTTCTCCACTTTTTCCCTTGCCGATTTATCTGCCGCCTCATTTGCTTTTGCATCAGCTTTCATTTTTTCCACCTCTTCTTTGCTTAAGCCGCTGCCCGCTTCTATACGTATTTTCTGCTCCTTACCGGTTCCTTTATCTTTTGCGCTTACATTTAAAATACCATTGGCATCAATATCAAACGTTACTTCAATTTGAGGCATGCCTCTCGGAGCCGGCGGTATGCCGTCAAGATTAAAGATCCCCAGGCTCTTATTGTCTTTCGCCATAGACCGGTCGCCCTGCAGCACCTGCACCTGGACGCCTGGCTGATTATCGCTTGCCGTTGAAAATACTTCCGATTTTTTTGCAGGAATAGTGGTATTTGCCGGAATAAGCGTTGTCATTACGCCGCCCATTGTTTCAATACCCAGGGAAAGCGGCGTAACATCCAGCAGTACAACATCCTTAACATCGCCGGATAGTATCGCTCCCTGTATAGCGGCGCCGATGGCAACCACTTCATCAGGATTGACGCCCTTGTTGGGCTTCCGGCCAAAGAATTTCTCTACGATTTCCTGCACTTTAGGAATACGGGTACTGCCGCCCACCAGTATCACTTCGTCAATATCTTTCGTGGTAAGACCGGCATCCTTTAATGCCGCTTCGCAGGGCTTCAGGCAACGTTCGAACAAGGGATCGCAAAGCTGATCAAATTTTGCCCGGGTTAATTTTTTTACAAGGTGCTTCGGCACGCCGTCGACAGCAGTAATATATGGAAGGTTAATTTCCGTTTCGGAAGCAGACGATAACTCTACCTTTGCCTTTTCAGCGGCTTCCCGTAGTCTTTGTAACGCCATTGGGTCCTTGCGAATATCAACCCCCTCGTCCTTTTTATATTCATCTGCAAGCCAATCCACAATTGCCTTGTCAAAATCATCTCCGCCCAGATGTGTATCGCCGTTGGTTGATTTAACTTCAAACACGCCATCCCCCAATTCAAGCGTCGAAATATCAAAAGTGCCGCCGCCCAGATCAAATACAGCTATCTTATGACTCTTGTCGCTTTTTTCTAATCCGTAAGCCAACGCTGCCGCAGTAGGCTCATTTACAATGCGGCTCACTTTTAAGCCCGCAATTTCCCCGGCTTCCTTAGTAGCCTGGCGCTGAGCATCGTTAAAATAGGCAGGCACGGTAATTACCGCTTCATTTACAGGCTGCCCCAGGTAATCTTCAGCAACCTTTTTCATCTTCTGTAATACCATAGCAGATATTTCCTGCGGGGTATACAGGCGTCCGTCAATATCAATACGAACAGTGTCATTATCTCCGCGAACTACCTTATAGCTGATATGCGAGATTTCGTTTTGTACTTCATCAAACTTGCGCCCCATAAAGCGTTTTACCGACGAGATCGTATTCTGAGAATTGGTTACGGCCTGTCTTTTAGCCGGATCGCCTACTTTTCGTTCTCCGCTTTTTAAAAATGCCACCACGGAAGGCGTAGTACGACGACCTTCATCATTGGCAATTACCAGCGGCTCGTTGCCTTCCATTACAGCAACGCAACTATTGGTAGTTCCTAAGTCTATACCGATTATCTTTCCCATAAATTAAGATTTTAATCGTTTCTACAATTAGTCCAAAAAATGAGATAATTTCAAAATTAATATTATTTAATAATATGATAGGCGGTATAGGGTTAAAGAGGAGCGCTAATTCATGTCAATAATTACCCGTATAATGTCGAATTTTACTTATAAGCGCTACTCAGCAATAATTGATAAAATGACGGCGGTTGACATTCTCTAAATTTGAATACTAATTTACTTTATTTTTATTTAGGCGTTATGTATGGATTTTGTATAAGAGACGACATCCGCTTTATGATTAAATTTACGACCCATATTAATTATAAACTAATAGCTAATTAACTAAAAAGAATGGATTATATAGATTATTATAAAATTTTAGGCATCCCAAAGAACGCTACCGCAGAAGAAATAAAAAAAGCATACCGCAAGTTGGCCCGGCAGCATCATCCTGACCTGAATCCCAACAACCCCGAAGCGGGAAAGTTGTTTCAGCAAATCAATGAAGCGAACGAAGTATTGAGCGACCCGGAAAACAGGAAAAAATATGACCAATACGGGAAGGACTGGAAACATGCCGAACAATTTGAACAGGCGCGGAAACAGCAGCAAGCATCCGGCAGCTACGCAGGCGGCAACCCCTTTGAGGGCGGAGGAAATCCTTTTGGAGGCGGGCAGTATTCCTATAGCGGCGGAGATGATGGCGATTATTCCGATTTCTTCGCTTCCATGTTTGGTAACCGTAGCGGCGGCGGCAGACAAGGCAAATTCAAGGGCCAGGATGTAAGAGCAACCCTGGAGCTAAAACTTTCAGAGATATATCGCACACACAAGCAGGCATTTACGATAAACGGTAAAAATATCCGTATTTCCGTTCCTGCGGGCGTCGAGAATGGCCAGGAAATAAAACTTGCCGGCTATGGCGCAGCCGGGGTAAATGGCGGTCCTGCCGGCGACCTGTACATAACTTTTGAAATAAAGAACGATACCGCTTTTACGCGTAAAGGAAACGATCTGTATATCAATGTTCCGCTTAACCTTTATACAGCAATACTTGGCGGAGATGTAACCATAGATACATTGAGCGGAAAGATAAAAATGAAAATTTCCCCTGAAACGCAGAACGGCGCCAAGGCGCGACTAAAAGGAAAAGGATTTCCGGTATATAAAAAGGAGGGCGATTTCGGCGACCTGTATATAACATGGCAGGTGCAGATACCCACGCATCTTACAGCAAAGGAAAAGGAACTATTTGAACAACTTTCTAAAGAACGTTAAATAAAAACAGGTATGGAAAAAGCCAAAAAAATATCTGTAGAGCAATGCTGCATCTATTACCAGATTGAAACCTCGTTTATGCAACAATTAGATGAACACGGGCTTATTGAACTGAAGCGGTCTGGCAAGAAGGCTTTTATTACTTATGAACAATTGTCCGATCTTGAAAAATTTATACGAATGCATTACGACATGGAGATCAACCTTGAAGGTATTGAAGCCATAACGCATTTACTGAACCGGATGCACCGTCTGCAGCAGGAAATAAAGAAGCTGGAAAATGAATTAGGAAGATAAAAGAAACCTCTAACCGTCAACGGTTCGGGGCTTTTCGCTTCCAAAGCGCTCCGTTCTTTGTCGACAGCTTTTCTAATGTTCCTTTGTCGGAAAGCTGGCTCAACAGCTTCTCGCTTTCGTTTCTAAATGCGCCCGAAAGTTCCGAAAACTCCTTTGCCGTAAGCGAATGATATTTTGCGAAAAGCGTTTCCCAATTTTTTCCGTATTCCATCCTGGTTACAGAAGGGTCGAGTTTTAAAACGGCCGTTTCGTAAAACGAATATGGTTTTGAGCCGTAAACAATTTCTTTTTTGCCCGAATTATTCGTAAAAAATAATGTCGGAAAACCCCTTACGCCAAACTGCTTTGCCAATTTTAAATCTTCTTCAAAAAGTGCATTTGCTTTTTCCTCAAAGTCGGCTTTTAGCTGCTCGACATTCAAACCAACGTTCTTCGCCGCAGCGGCAATGTTTTCCCATTTGGCAATGTTTCTTTTCTGCAAGAAAACCATTTCTCTCATTTTTCTCAAAAACAATATCGATTTTTCATTGTCCTGCATTTGTGCGGCTTTAAACGCAATAGAAGGCGGATAAGAAGAATGTAAAGGGTCTTCTAACCAAATGTCCCCGTCTATAGGCATATCGTAGTAAACGCTTACTTCATCCCAATGGCGCGCCACGTCGGACGGCTTGCTGATGCCTCCGCTATTGTAATTCCAATCGGGTAGCAAGCCTCCCATACGGTATTCAATTTCCAGGCTGTCGCCATATTCTAATTTCAGTTTTCTAAGTTGCGGTTCAATGCCCCAGCAAGACGAACAAATCGGGTCGGTAAAATAGATGACCTTTACAGGCTTTTCTGTCTTTTGATTAGCAATTTTTGTGTTGCTTGAACTGTCGGGTATCCCGCAAATTCCCTCAACAGGGTCGCATAAAAGCGGATTGTTGTTTTCTGTCATTCTTTATTTATTGGAGCCTGCCAGCCAATTTTACCAGGCAAAATTATTGTTAGCAAAAGCCGATTAATTGTTTTTATTTTTGAAATAGCCGCAATGCAAATGCAGTATTGGCAAATTCATCTAACCGGGTAATCAGATTGTTTTCTACTGTATAAACCTGTACCCATTTTTGTTCCAACACTTCATTGTTGCTTTTTATCCTTTGTTTTTCACTTCCTAAAACAATAACCGTATTTTGATCTGCTACGATTTTTGAAACCTGGAAATCCAAAATATCCACATTGCTTATAATATTTGCGATAAAACGAATCACGCCATCTTTTCCCTCGTAAGTTCCGTTGTATGGAATGCCGTCCACACCGTAATAAACCCAAACAGTATCTTCGGATAAAGTTTGTTTCAGCGTTTCTAAATCGCCTTTCCCAAATGCTGCCAGCATTTCCTGCACTACATTAAGCGCTTGCTTTGTTTCCTGAACCATAATAATGATTATTTTTGTACAAAGTTGCTTCATATAAAACACTCTTGCAATAAGTCAGAATTTTATGACTACAAAAAAGATGACAGACGAAACAAAGACCTGCCCTGCACAAGGACTTTTAAAGTTGTTATCAGGCAAATGGAAACCCGAAATTTTCCGTTTGGCCGCTGAGCGCCCTTTGCGTTTTAACAGTTTGTTACGTCAAATTCATGGTTCAAATAAGCAATCGCTGTCTGTCGCATTAAGAGAGCTGGAAGAAGTCGGTTTGTTGGAAAAAGTTATCATTAAGCAAAAGCCGTTGCACATAGAATACTATTTAACTGAAAAAGGGAAGTCCTTAACTCCTATTTTTTTGCAGTTGGAATTTCTGTCGTAGAGCAGTCTGTTATACCTGCCGCTAACGATTGGATAAAGCAAGATTTTTCATCATTTATCTCCTAAATCGCAAAACAAAATCAAAATTATTATCAGATACCAAAGATGAACGGTCATGCGATACTCCTATGCTCCATTTTTTTTTCATATCCGCATCCAGTAAGATGACGCTTTTCAGCTCATTGACGGTAAGACCATTATAAGCATCTTCGGTATTGAATAAAGGAGCTAAATTATCATCTTCTCCATGATGCAAAACACTTTTCCATCAGGTTTCCAGCCTTTATCAAATGAGTTGGCCTCCAAAATCTGATAAACGCGACATCTGAACCGTCCGCCCATTTGCTCAAAAAGTATTCGCTAAATACCTGCACAGGTTTTTTTGAAGGAATAAGAATGGATGAAAACTGGTCGTATACGGGATAGGCATATAATTGGTCGGTAGACCGTTTCAGATCTGAAAACTTATTCAGGGAATATAAACCCCATGAGAAAATAGGCAAAGCATCTATTTCTTCATTTTTGCGTTCCAGGAAACTTGCGGCAAAACGTTTGAAGTTGTAGGGCCGGCAAGACCCGAACTTGCCGCTACCGTAAAATCAGCGGCATGGTTTTCCTGTATGTATTTATGTGCAGAAATGGCGTTCCGTTACCTCTGATTTACTGATCGTCCCTTTCTCTGCTGCTTCTATAAGATTCCCCCGGTTATAATTACCAGGGGCAATGCTATCGTCTTTTTTGCAGGAAAAGGCAGGAAGCAGAAGCGCCGTAATGGTTAGGATTGATACGCTGCTTTTCACTGTGATAATTTATTTTCTTTGCAAACGCATTACAGCAATATCGCCCATAATAAGATTAAGCGTATTTCCCTCAACGCTGTATCTGGTAACAGTCTTTAATGTTTTAAAAAAAACAGCTTCGCCTTCGCCCGGACAGGCCATTTTCGTAGCCATCGGGTCATTGAACGCGATATTGCTCCCGTCAATGGTGAAAGTAGCGCTAAAATTATTGCAACTGCTGTTTCCGGATGCTTTATTATCGGCGATATTAAATGTTATGACGGGCTTTTTGTCAGGGTACAGCCCATCAAAAGCGATTCTTATTCCGGATACATAATCCACTTCCCATGCGCCGTTCAGATCGTTATCAGCCACAGGTGGGTCAACGGCCTGAAAGCGGGCGAGCGGCGCCATTCTTGCCTTATTCAACGACAATGTGTTGCCATTAATGGTATAATTATCTGTTGCTATCAACGCATCCCTTAGCCGGGTTTCTACCTCCATGTTTTCACAAGCCATCATAGTGGACATGCCCTGTGAAAACTTTATTCTTCCATTTTTTGAGAGCGTAAATTGTCCGCCAATACCGTTACAACCGCCTGAAGCGGCGTATCGTTTATCAACTTCCTGAAGTTCTAAAAATGGCACTTTGCCATTTATTTTTTCCGCAACGGGCTTGCCATAAAGTTCCGTGAGCCTCCATTTGACGCCGGCGAGCGGATTGGAATTAACATCGTTTGAAGGCGCCTTTTTTGTAGCGTCGCAGGCTGTTATTAAACAGGCTATTGAAAATATGGAAAAAAATTGTCTCATAAATTTTGCATAAAAAATTAAAAAAGATTTAAAGTTGAAGCAAGGTTGTCATATCGCACAACGGATCAGGATTTCGCGTGGATTAGGCAATAGCATTCCGTCTACCCGAACCGCTGCCGGATTTACAAAAAAAGAGCTTATTGCTATTTCGCCAATTCAACTTGCACAAAACGCTAATCCGATGAAAAATCATCCAGCATATCCAACGTTGGCACAAAAAACAGGGTTCCCGTTTTTGCGACGCTAAAGTCCAACAGCCTGTCATAATTCCCTTCGGGTTCTCCAATGAACATTTTATTCAACATTTTTTTTACGGTGCTGAAAGCGCTGGCATAAGCAATAAAATAGGTTCCCATTTCATTGGCAGCCATATTTCCAAAGGGCATATTATCGCGGATGATTTTAAAATCATCTCCAATATTGGCGACGGCGCTATGAGAATTTTTAGGTTTCACATCGTCCGGCATTTCTACATCGCTTGCTTTATGCCTGCCAAATACCGCTTCCTGTTCGGGAACTGATAATGCATTGAATGCTTTTAGGTCATGAATATATTTCTGAACAAAAAGATAGCTGCCTCCTTTATAAGCCGGGTCGTCGTCTCCAATCAGGCCAAAATATGCCCGCAACTTTTCTCCCTGCGGATTTTCGGTGCCATCTACAAATCCCAAAATGGAGCGCCCATCCCAATACCTGAAACCATGCACTTCTTCAACACACACAGCCGCAGGATCTAGGACGCCGGATATGGCCGCAGCCATATCATAGCAGATACCCCTGTTATTAAACGACCGCAGATGAAAGTGCAGGTCGCCTTTGGTAGCCACAGCCATATGCTTTTTTCCGGCAATCGGCGCAAAATTTTCCAGTTCTTTCGGAAGCGGCGCTGGAAGCTGAAGCCGGAGCCAGGCATCATGTCCAATGCCCATCACACAACTTTCACTGTCATCCTGAAAACGAATACCCGCAGAATGATTCAAATTAATAACCAATGCGCATATTCTCTTAAATACATCTTTCACATCCACGCTATCTTTAAAATTCCATACCATGAATATGGTATTATTGCCGTGATAATCCAGTACGTTTTGAGGAGAGACGGGAATATTCGCCATTTTTTCGGATGTATTTTTAATACAAATCGTTTTCTGCCAATCGTTTTATGATAAATTCAGCCGCTGTTTCATTGATCCTTTTCCAGTTTCGCTTTCCCGTACGCAACACCAGGTCTTCTGGCGTTGCATGAGCAATGAACAATTCCGCCTCATCAGGACCCCTGGCTGCTAAAGGTACAAAAAGCGCCGCTATATCGCCATTGAAGCCGGTCGATTTATCAACGCGGCCCTCCGGCGTAAGCTTACCATACAGCGGTTTTGCCGCATAATGGCCATAAACCCGGTCTCCGATCCGGAGACTATGAAAATCACTACGATGCAGGGGATAGCGAAAATAATATCCAACGCGGCGTAGCTTTCTGAGCGATTCCAAATCAAGATCATCAATCATGGGAACAAAGTTCCATTTTTATCTTTTATTTCCACATATGAGCGCATTTCAATTTTTACTTCGGCCTAAAGTTGCCAACGCTGGAAACAGGCGTTGACCTTAAAGTATCTTGTTAAAATTTAGCAATCCTGAGAAAATTTTAAATGCGTCCGATGCAGGACGGTTAATATGCGTTAAACTGAGGAGATTATTAAATACCTTGAAAATTATAGTTAACAGCGCTCCATAAAGAAGGCAATGGTATGATAACAGATAGTTACGGGCGTACCATTAATTATTTGCGGCTTGCCGTTACCGACCGTTGCAACCTCCGGTGTAAATTGCGCATAGCCTATAGTTTAGTTTTTATACAAATGATTCTTCATACTTAGCAGGAAGCGCAAGACAGGTCCTTTACGGTAAACAAAATATCGCGGTACGCTTACGAGCCGCGCAAAATCTTTTCCATCTTCCTGCCCTTTGCCAGCTCATCCACTAACTTATCCAAATACCTGGCTTGTTGCGTTAAGGGATCCTCAATATCTTCCACGCGATACCCGCAGATCAGTCCGGTAATGAGGCGCGCATTGGGATGTAGCGAAGCGCGTTGGAAGAACGTTTCAAAAGTTGCTTTTTCATCTATTAACTCCTGCAGTTTCTTGTCATCAAAGCCTGTTAGCCATTTGATGACCTGATGCAATTCTTCCCTGGTTCTGCCTTTCTTTTCTACTTTAGCGAGATACATGGGATAGACCGAAGCAAAACTTATTCTTGCAATACGCTGACGATGTGTGTTGGAACTGGTCATGTTCTTTACTTTTATCTACTTTATTGCCACATAAATTTCGACTTCCGAGTTCAATCTATTTTGCGATTTTTCTCCATAAACCTCAAAATCGTAAGTGTATTTTCGATTTAATTCTCTGTCGTTTTTCCAAATGTCCAACCAGACGTCAACAATGGCCTTCGGCATCTCTCCTTTCGCTACAAATTTCTTAAAATTATCTGGCTTAAATTCTCGCCCGATAAGTCCATCAGGCACATCGTTCAATGTTGATACAGGAACGCCTATTATTGTTGTGTAATCCTCGGTATAGTCGCTCTTATAATCGGTATAGATTGAAAGAACATTTCCGGAAACTTTGTTCGGGATTTTGTCAAAGATATTATCCGCATAAAATTGCGCCCAAAGCTTTCCCAGGTCTTGTTGGGATTGATTGCCTTGGTTTGTTGTTCGGGTTTCGATGCCGATTATTTTAAATCCGTTTGTCATATTTTTTGCTTTTTAATACTTCTTGCCGATTGGATTGATCTTTTCCAAAGAACCGAAGCGACCAAAATCAGAATCTATGAGTAGTATTTTTCGATCTTATCGGCATCCAAATTTCCTTTTCTGATTTCGGATACCTGGAATCGACCATAGCAACAATGAAATAATTTTCAGCGCCGCATGCCTATAAAATCCAACGCCGGTCCATTAAGGCTAATGATTATTGCATTTTTATCAGAATCATATCGCCCCGTAACTATTATCGCGAATTATCTGCGCCGTAAATTGCTTTACTCTTTGACAATGCCGGGGATCCATTTTCGGGCGTTGTCCCAGTATATTTTATCAACCACTTTGCGAGGCAGCTTTAATCCCTGGAATTCGCCGCTCACCTTGGGAACTTGCATGGTTTCATCCGTTACCAAAAACTTCCAATGTCGAAACCATACGTTATGCGTGTGATTCTTTACCTCTTCAGGCGTTGTTAGGTTCGCCTGAACGATATCTGAAGCAGAGGCCCTCAGGTCGGTGGCATATATGAGCCTGTCCTGGTATTTGATAAAAAAATCCCGCACCTTATCCCGCTGGGTAAGCGTCTGGTATTGCAGATGAGAAATGCGCTCCGCCAGATCTACCGCCATATTAGGGAAGCTATCCAGCCGCTTGGCCAGCTCGTCGACGCTCCATTCCAACTGGGCTAAATGAGCGCCGATAAATACCAGGTCAGGGTGTTTCTTAAGCATCTGGGATTTTGCCTCAATATGCCTCCAATAAGAAGGATATTCGGGATGTAAATACATATGATATTGCGGATGATCCCGGGCATAATCCCTGTTTCCTTTAACCGTCATTTCTTCAAGGGGCAGCCAGGAATTCCTATGCTCGCCGAGATGGGCAATAATCGGTATGTGTTTTTTTGCCAGAAAATCCAATACTGTATCAAACTTAGGATGATCTATCAGTACAAATTTATCATCTTTGTCCTTCAGCGTCATTCCTATGTTTTTCCACACTTTAATGCCTAATGCGCCTTTATCGATCGACTGTTGCAGATGGCGAAGGGTTTCTTCCTGCCAGTTCTCTTCATTCCAGTTGCTTACCGTAAATGCAGAGGCGAAGGTCAGCCGTCCCGGGAAACGCTCCATCATCCGGAGCGCGAAGTCCTCCTGTTCTTCAATACCCGCCGATCCTCCCGGATCAATGCCTATGGTGAGCAGATAGAAATTATCCGCTATCGCCTGCTGTATAAAAACCGTATCCGCATCCTTTCTGAGATGCACATGCGCATCGATCTTTTTTAATCCCTCAAAATCTTCCAGCGCATAATATTCAGATTCAGGCTGCGCACAAGCAGAAAAAAGCAGAAGAAGGCCAAACAAACGGAAAAATGCCACGGGTCTTAAAAAATTCATCATTTAATTTTTTATATAACGATCAGTAAATAAGCAAAACAGTCGGATCCTTATAACCCGACCAATAAATACGCCAGTTCCAGGTTAGAAGGACAATCTATAATAAAACTTTGACGCCATGCAAAATAAATGAAATAAGCGAACAGAAACGCATCTTTTCCAATCGCGCCCGCGGGTCTCAGAAAATGCGCTTAGTCATGCTTTAGCTTTATCGGTATCCAAATTTCCTCTTCCGAAGCGGGATCATTGCTTTTGTATTTATCGCCCAACACTTCAAAGTGCGGCCGGCTATCCAAAATATAACCTGAATCCGGCAGCCATTTTTCCAGGATATACCGGAAGATCGAATTGTCGGTATTCAATCCTTTGTAGTTAAAAACGGCGTATAGTCCGCCTGGCAAGACAAATATTTCCATTTCTTCGGGAACCCTGTCAAAATTTGCCACTTCAACCGCCGCCCATCTTTCAAATTCGCCAGTAGGCCTGAAGTTTGTGAAATGTCCCGGCTTATAAATAGCCGCGGAAATCAAATCATTCGTCAGGCTGTTGGCGACTTCCTTTCTTCTTGGCATAAAACTTCTCCAGAGTTCGCCTATTTTGTAATCAGCAAAACTCATCGTTAGCCGTTTACCAACCAGTTTCTTTTCGTTTGAAATTTCAATTCTCGGTTCCATCTTTTATTTCCAGCTTCAATATTATTCGTTATACTAATCTACGATGTTGATTTCGGAACTTCCCTGTTCAATCGCCTGAAATTGTCTTTCTCGCGTTAAGAGATACTCAACCCGTACGAATGAATCTATTCTTTCTTTGTTCTGATCTTAACTAAAAATCATTTCGTTCATTGCATTAAAAATGCCGTGGCCAGATAAAATACGGATGGGCATAACAGGCAGCCGAGGCCGGTATAAAAGGTAGCGGTGAATGATCCATATGGAACCAATTTAACATCCGTGGCCGCCAATCCGGCAGCTACGCCGCTACTGGTTCCAATCAATCCGCCGAATACCATCGCCGAATGCGGATTGTTCAACCCGATCCGCTTTGCGGCAAAAGGAGTGATGATCGTAGTGACAATAGATTTAATAACGCCAATAGCAATGCTGATGGTAATGACCTCAGGGTCGGCGCCGATGGCTGTGCCGGTAACAGGACCTACAATAAAGGTACACGCCCCCGCCCCGATCGTCGTAATGCTCTTCGCATCGGTATAGCCCATAGCATAAGCTATACAACCGCCGGTAAGGAAGGCGACAATAAGCCCTATAAACAAGGATAGAATGCCGGCGGGCCCTGCCCGCCTGATCTCGCTGAGGTCTGCTCCGGAGGCAGTGGCAACAATAGAGAAATCGCGAAACATCGTACCGCCCACGAACGCCATCCCGGCGAAGACAGGAATATCTGCTATGCCATTCTTTTCGCCGAAAAAAGCCAATGCCAGTCCAAGCATAATAGCAATCGCTACGCCAGGAATCCTGTTCTTCGTTAATATCCTGGACAGCCAGAATGAGATATACATGATCAGGCCGACCAGAAAAAAAGAAAATACAAACCCGTTCTTTTCTAATATTTGTTTGAATATCTCCATATTGTTAGGAATGCTGGTTGGATTTGGGCTTTCCGATCTTTGAAACAACAGGAACCAAAAAGACGCAAGCAAGGGTAGCCGCCACTCCCGCGACTACAGCCACATGGCCGCCGGATAAGGCCGATTTAATATTCTGGGTCGCCGACATGGCAATGACCACAGGAATATACATGGAACTCCAAAATAATATGCCTTTATTCGTATCGCCGGTTAGGGGGGACCTCTTTTTCATCCACTCATTTACGATCAGCAACAGGAGCATGGCAAACCCAACGCCGCCCACATTACCTCCGATGCCGACTGCGTTGCCAAGCATCTCTCCAATGAATTGACCGACCAGGTAACAACCGGCTAAAATAGCTACGCCGTATATTTTCATCTGCGTGTATTTATTAGTAAAAGCATTTGCAAAGACTCAAACTGCGTGATAAAACTTATTTCTGCTCTAATGCGAACAGTTCCTTAACCGATTTCTTGGTCACCTTTCCCATAGCGTTGCGCGGGAGTTCCTTCAACGCCAAATACTTCCTTGGAATCTTATAATTAGCCAGCCGGGTCAGGAGCCATTCTTTCAAAGAGGCAAGGTCTATATCCGAACCATTCAATACCAGGGCTGCAGCGACCAATTCGCCCCATTCCTCATCCTCAATGCCAACCACCGCGCAATCGCTTATATGTTCATGATCTCTCAGGACTTCCTCGATCTCCAGCGCAGAAATTTTATACCCTCCGGATTTTAGAATATCTACCGAATTTCGGCCAATAATACGGTAATAATCGCTTTCCACCACGGCAATATCGCCTGTTTTGAACCAGCCGTCCGGCGTAAAAGCAAGCGCTGTGGATTCCTGGCGATTCCAATATTGACTAAACACATTCTTACCCTTTACCAGGATCTCTCCTGGTTCGCCGGGCGGCGCATCGTTATATTGCTCATCCACGAGCCGAACCTGTACGCCCGGTAAGGGCAGGCCTACATATCCAGGTCGTCTTTTTCCATTATACGGATTACTTATGGCCATACCGATTTCGGTCATCCCATAACGTTCGAGCAAGGTATGGCCGCTGATCTCCTGCCATCTGGCCATTGTCCGTACCGGAAGGGCCGCAGAACCGGAAACCATCAGGCGAAATTGTTTCATGCGCTGCGTCAGTTCAACCTGTTCTTCTGCCGGCAGCGTTTCCCAATATGCTATCAGCTTATAATAGATGGTAGGAACGGCCATAAAAACATTTATCCGCCCCTTACGAAACTGCTCAAACGCATCCTTTTCCGAAAACTTCGGAAGAAATTCGCAAACCGCCCCGCTCCACAGGGCGCAGCTTACTACATTAATGATCCCGTGTATATGATGCAAGGGAAGTACGCAGAGTATATGATCCTGCGAACGCCAGGCCCAGGCCGAGCATAAAGTAGATACCTGCGCTTTTATATTTTCATGGCTGCTCACGACTCCCTTGGGCATATTTGTAGTTCCGCTGGTATACAAGATCATGGCATTCCTGTCGGAAGAAAGCTCGAGCAACGGAATAATAGCAGCATCCGCCTCCTCCCCGATCGTTATCAGCCGGATGCCATATTCGTCGGATAGACCTGCTAATTGTCGGGCATATTGTGGAGAGGCAACAATTATTTTAGCTCCGGCGTCTTCTATTATATACTTCAATGAGGCTGTAGGATAAGATATACAAAGCGGCGTTGCGATGCCGCCGGCAAGCCAGATTCCCCACTGCGTTTTTACATAGTCAAACCCGGGGTCGACCATGAACGCTACCCGGTCTTCCTGCAGATCGGACCTGCCATTCAATAAAAAAGAAGCCATTCTTACCGAACAATCAAATACTTCCGAGATGCGATACGAACGCTCGCCCGAAATGATTCCGATGGCGTCGGGGAACCGCATGGCCTGGTTGACTAATGGGATCATTGCCTGTTGTTTGAGTTAAAAATATCTTCTAAGATAGAGAGAATCACGTTATGGCAGCCGTTCTGATGCAGGAATATGAATGGCCGTCATGGCGACTGTATCC
>JAEUVR010000292.1 GCA_016786785.1 Chitinophagaceae bacterium | reverse complement strand
CAGCGGGTAAGCAGTAGTGTAAGGGATCTGCACCTCTGCTGTGGCGCCATTGGCTTCGGCCGTTTTGGTAACGATCTGTTTAATTCTTTCAATGATGAATTTTTCATCCGCCTTGTCAAGCGTTCTCATCGTGCCCAGCATTTCCACTCTCTCGGGGATGATGTTTGACCGGTTGCCTCCGTTTACGGCGGCAATGGTCACGACGGCCGGGTTATTGGTAAGGTTAACATTCCGGCTGACGATGGTCTGCAGGTTTGTTACTATCTGCGAAGCGGTTACGATAGGATCGATGGACGACCAGGGATAAGCGCCATGCGACTGTTTGCCATGTATCACAATGCGGATATCGTTAACGGCGGCCATCACTCCTCCCGGGCGATAGCCCACTCTTCCAACTTCCCGCTGTGCATCGCAATGCAATCCGAATACCGCGTCGACTTTTGGATTTTCTAACACTCCTTGTTTGACCATAAGTTCCGCGCCTCCTTCTTCTCCGACGGGAGCGCCTTCCTCAGCAGGTTGAAAAATAAATTTTATGGTTCCCCTGATATCTTTTTTCATGCCTGCAAATACTTCCGCAACGCCCATTAACATAGCGGTATGGGTATCATGACCGCAGGCGTGCATGACGCCTACTTCCTGGCCGTTGTAGGTGGTCTTTACCTTGGAAGCAAAAGGTACCGGCGTTCTTTCTGTTACAGGAAGCGCGTCCATGTCTGCCCGAAGCGCGACTACCGGTCCGGGTTTGCCGCCTTTTAATATGCCTACCACCCCGGTTACCGCCACTCCTGTCTGTACTTCCAAACCTAACGATCGGAGATGATCCGCAACAATACCGGCCGTGCGCGTTTCCCTGTTGCCGAGTTCGGGATGCTCATGAAAATCGCGTCTCCAGGCGATTACCTTGGCTTCCACCTTGCTTACTTCCTGCGCGACTTTGGTTCTTAAGGAATTTGATTGTCCAAAAGAAGGGATGCAGAGGGCAGAGAAAGCAATCGCCAAAAACAAAGAAACATTCAACTTGCGCATAGACCTGGTTTTGTACATTGAAAAAAGAGAATCGGTTTTTGAAGCGACAATTTACCGAAAACCTATTTGGCTATTCCCATCTTCACCTTTTTATTTTTTATTTTTTCGTTCTTGATCTTCTCCAGCATAAACCCGATTTTAGATTTTCTTACTGCGGCGAACGACATAAAATCTTTTACTTCGATCAGGCCCAGGTCCTCTTTTTTAAGCTGGCCTTTATTGGTAAGGAAACCTACAATATCAACTTTATTGATCTTGTCTTTTTTGCCTGCGGCGATGAATAGCGTAGACCATTTGGGTTTATCGGGCGGCGTCAGCGCCGGGGGCAATGTTACCGGCAGCGCCTCTTCTTTCACATAAGCAGGGATGTCTTCCTCAGGCCCCAGGATCAGGATGGCCGTGCCGCTGGCTTCCATCCTCGCCGTCCTTCCGTTCCGGTGCGTGAAGATCTCTGCCGTTAAAGGCAGGTGGTAATGAATGATGTATCGTATATAGGGGATGTCTAAGCCGCGGGCAGCGAGGTCAGTGGTAACCAAAACGGTTGATGTTCCGTTCCGGAACTTGAATAAAGCCATCTCCCGGTCGCGCTGCTCCATCGAGCCATGATAATACACGTTCAGTACCCCCTTGTCCGATAACCAATCGCTTATGCGTTCTACCGATTCGCGGTGATTGCAAAATACAATGGTCGACCGGCCCGCAGCGAGGCAGAGCAGTTCGTACAGCGTTCCCAGCTTGTCCTTCTCCTCGCTTCGTATCCATTGTATGGCCAGCGCTTCGGTTTTTGTTTCGGAGGAATGATCCAGCAGCAGTGATTCCTTTAACCCCACATAGGCGGGGATATCCGCTATCCTGGTGGCCGAGGTCAGGATGCGTTTTTGCAAGCCGCTCAGCGAGCCGATGATAAAAGAAAGCTCTTCTTCATAGCCCTGTTCGAGGGATTTGTCGAATTCATCCAGCACAAGGGTCCTGATGCTCTCTCCCCTTATATTACCCCTGCGAAGATGATCGGCCAGCCTGCCGGGCGTGCCAATGATCAGCGCAGGCGCCTGCAGCAGGTTGTTTTCCTCTGTTTCGCGCAGGCGCCCGCCATAACAGCAGGCTACCGTAAACCCAGTGCGCATGGACCGGAATACCTGTTCGATCTGCAACGCCAGCTCGCGCGATGGAACGATCGCCATCGCCTGCGTTGCCCGGCTGTCCGCATCCATCAATTCCAATAAGGGAAGCAGGAAGGCAAGCGTCTTTCCGGAACCTGTGGCCGAGATCAGGACGATATCCTTATCCTGCTTATTGGCTTCCAAAGCGGCTAACTGCATCTTGTTCAGCGCTTCAATTTTTAAACGCGCCAGGATCTCCCCGAATGGCCCTACTTCTTTTTCCATCCTGCAAAAATACGGAGATGGACCCATCCCGGTTACGCGGCCCGGAATTAAGGTTTAACATGAACCGGCGTCTTTCCTTGCGGGATCGGGTCGCTGTCTGCGCTAAGGTTTGCTATGGGATAGCGTTCCTGTTCAGGCTCGCTGATAGCCCCTAATCCCCGGTCTCATTTATCAATTTGACGGTTGACCGCTTGTTCAGACAATCCGCGTACCCGGCTTCGGCATGGCTTATGCTCCCCTTGTTTATAGTTATGGCTTTAGTCGCGTAAAAGAAGTAAATTTGGTGAGTCTGTATTTTTATCAATTGTTTCAGAAAGCCATATAGCAATGCGATTGTTTGTTACTACCGTGATCATTATGGCCTTGATCGGATTGGCGGCGGCTTGTATGAATGAACATTCAACGGCGGACGGGCAGGAAATACCCGAGCTTGTCAGCTATAATTTTCATATTCGACCTATCCTTTCCGACAAATGTTTTGCCTGCCACGGCCCCGACGTGGCGATGCAGAAAGCAGGGCTGCGACTGGATATCCCTGATTCGGCCTACGCGCCGCTGCATGAAACAAAGGGCGCTTTTGCCATTGTTCCGGGAAAACCCGATCAGTCTGAACTGATAAAACGGATCAGCTCGAAGGACCCCG
Organism: Chitinophagaceae bacterium; assembly: GCA_016786785.1. GTDB lineage: Bacteria > Bacteroidota > Bacteroidia > Chitinophagales > Chitinophagaceae > Flavitalea. The sequence goes on along the minus strand of JAEUVR010000292.1, from coordinate 4,234 downwards.
CTTACCAGATGCCTACCCCCGAATCGCATCTTTCCTTATTGAACGATCATGAGATAGCCTTGTTCCGGAAATGGATCAAACAGGGAGCTAAGTATGAAAAACACTGGGCATTTATTCCCCCTGCTAAAATGCCGCTGCCCGCTGTTAAACAAAAAGACTGGCCCAGGAATGAAATAGATTATTTCATCCTGAAAAAGATGGAATCGAAAAACTTCGCTCCCAACCCGGAGGCCGATAAAGAACGTTTGCTCAAACGCGTAGCGCTCGACCTGACCGGCCTGCCGCCCAGCCTGGAGATGATGGACAGGTTCCTGGCCGACAATTCTGCCGGCGCCTATGAAAAAATAGTGGATGAACTGCTCAATGATAAGGCGTATGGAGAGAAGATGGCCGTGCATTGGCTGGATATTGCGCGTTATGCCGACTCCTACGGTTACCAGGACGATAATATCCGTACGCAATGGCCATACCGCGACTGGGTGATCCATGCTTTTAATGAAAATATCCCTTACGATCGGTTCATCACCCTGCAGCTTGCCGGCGATATGCTGCCCGATGCCAGCAAAGAGAATATCCTCGCCACCGCCTTTCTCCGCAACCATAAGTACACCGAAGAAGGAGGCGTTATAGACGAAGAATACCGGGTAGAATACCTGGTGGATAAAACAAAAACCTATGGCAAGGGAGTGCTGGGGCTTACCATCGAATGCGCGCAATGCCACGATCATAAATACGACCCCTTTTCGCAGGAAGACTATTTTAAACTGTATGCGTTTTTTAATAATACCTATGAACTGGGATACGAGGGGGACGTATCCGAATCCACTCCCGCTAAAACGCCCCGGCTTTCCCTGAGCAAACAGGAAATAGACAATCTTTATTCTTATATCAACTACTCAGATACGGCCAAGCTAACGGTGTCGGTCATGGGAGAAAGGGATACGCTCCGGAAAACCTATGTGCTGAACAGGGGCTTGTACACATCGCCGGGAAAAGAAGTACAGGCTACGGCGCTGAATGCCGTGATGTCCTTCGATACTACCCAATATAAAAGAAACCGGCGGGGCCTGGCCGAATGGACGGTTAACCGGAATAACCCGCTGACGGCACGGGTCTTTGTAAACCAGCTCTGGCAGGAGATATTCGGGGTCGGCATATTAAAGACCTCCGGCGATTTTGGCATGCAGGGCGAGTTGCCCACCCATCCGGAATTGTTAGACTGGCTGGCGGTGGACTTCATGGATCGCCAATGGGATATCAAATATATCCTGAAGAAGATCGTTACCTCCGCCGTCTACCGCCAGTCGGCCATTGTAGACAAGGAAAAATTCGAACGCGACCCGGATAATGTTTACTATAGCCGCGCTCCCCGCAACCGGCTAAAAGCGGAGTTTGTGCGAGACCTCGTACTGTCCAGCAGCGGCCTGCTGGTAAAAAAGATCGGGGGACCAAGCGTTAAGCCCTATCAGCCTTCGGGCTTATGGGAAGCTTCCACTTCCGGGAGAGGCGTATTGGCCAACTATATCCAGGATCATGACGAAGCGCTCTACCGGAGAGGTTTATATACTTTTATCAAACTAACCCTGCCCCCTCCTTCCATGATCATGTTCGACGCCAGCAACCGCGACCAGTGCGAGGTAAAAAGACTTAAGACCAATACCCCGCTGCAAGCGCTGATCATGATGAACGATCCGACGGTGATGGAAGCGGCCCGCGTGCTGGCGGAAAAGCTGGTGAAGGAAAATGGCAATGCCCGCGCTAACGTGGAAAAAGCTTTTCGCCTGATCGCGCTTCGAAAGCCTAAGAAAGAGGAGACGGACAAGATCATGGACTATTATAATGATCAACTGGCGCTGTTTACCGCGGGTAAGCTTGACGATAAAAAAACCCTGCAGGCGGGCGAGTATGCGCATATACCCGGTATCGACGGTAAAGCCGCCGCGGCTATGATGAAAACGATCTCATTACTATACAACCTGGAGGAGACGCTGTCAAAGTCTTGATGTAATATGGAAAAAGAAATTCTTGAAGCAGGATTGAACATCAACCGGCGCCGGTTCTTATCGCGGCTTAGCCTGGGCGTGGGCAGCGTAGCCCTGGGATCGCTGCTATTGCCCGACCTCTTCAATGGCATCGGCGGCAGCGAGCTGGAAAGCAGTATGACCGGCCTCCCGCATTTTGCGCCCAAGGCAAAAAGGGTGATCTATCTTTTTCAGAATGGCGCGCCCTCGCAATTAGACCTGTTCGATTATAAGCCCCTGCTGAACAAAATGCACGGCGAAGATCTTCCCGACTCCATCCGGAAAGGACAGCGCCTGACCGGGATGACCTCCCAGCAGGCAAGGTTTCCGCTGGCAGGGTCCGTTTTCTCCTTCGATCAATACGGCGAATCACGCGCATGGATAAGCGAATTGCTGCCCCATACCGCCGCTATTGTGGACGATCTTTGCATCATTAAGTCGTTGCATACGGAAGCTATCAACCATGATCCCGCCCTGACCTTTTTTCAAACAGGCGCGCAGGTGGGCAACCGCCCCAGCATGGGCGCCTGGCTGAGTTATGGGTTGGGAACGGAAAATAAAAACCTCCCTGCATTTTGCGTATTGCTGTCTAAAGGTAAGGGCAACGGGCAGGGCGTTTATTCAAAACTATGGACCAACGGCTTCCTGGATTCTGTTCACCAGGGCGTGCAGTTCAGCAGCGGGGAAAACCCTGTGCTGTACTTAAAGAATCATGAAAGCATCGACCTGAACGACAGGAGAAAAATGCTGGATAAACTGGCGGAGCTGAACAATATGGCTTACGATGAATTCAATGATCGCGAAATTGCTTCAAAGGTGCAGCAGTATGAGCTGGCCTACCGCATGCAAACCGCTGTTCCCGACGTAACCGACCTGTCGAAAGAACCGGAATCCATTATCAAAATGTATGGCCCCGATGCGTTGGTCCCCGGCACGTATGCGGCCAATTGCCTGCTGGCGCGGAAGCTAAGCGAAAACGGCGTAAGGTTTGTGCAGCTCTATCACCAGGGATGGGATAGCCATGGCAACCTGCCCAGGGAAACCAGCGGCCAGTGCCTTGATGTAGATAAAGCCAGCGCCGCATTGGTGACAGACCTTAAACAAAGAGGCTTGCTCGATGAAACCCTGGTGATATGGGGAGGCGAATTCGGAAGAACCAACTACTGCCAGGGCGAACTGACCAAGGACAACTATGGCCGCGACCATCATCCCCGCTGCTTTACCGTTTGGATGGCCGGCGGCGGCGTGAAGCCGGGGTTCGTATATGGAGATACCGACGAATTTGGATACAACATCATTAAGGACCCGGTGCATGTGCACGATTTTCATGCCACCATACTGCACCTGTTAGGACTAAATCATGAACAGCTTACTTTCAGGCACCTGGGAAGACGTTATCGCCTGACTGATGTGGAAGGAAAGATTGTAAAGAGCATACTGGCATAACTTATTGATCATTCATGTGGAAGACTATCGCCTTTAATATTGTTTTTGCCCTTAACAGCCTGCTTGCTTTTTTACTGGTATTTGAATCGGGGCTTTCTATTCCTGCCTGGCTGCAGGTATTTGGCAGGATGCATCCCTTATTACTGCATATCCCTATCGGGCTGTTGCTGCTCTACGCCATCATCGAACTGTTCTTCCCGCTGCGAAAGATGCAGGATCAGGCTACGGACCTGAAAGATGCGCTCCTGTTGTCGGGCGCGATAACCATTGCGCTCACGGCCTTGATGGGGCTGTTCCTGGCCAATGAACCGGGGTATGACCCGGAAGTGATAGCGTTGCATAAATGGGGAGGCGCAGCGGTCAGCTTTTTATTGATGGCCTGGTATCATTGGCGAAAAAATATACGCCGCCGACCGGTATTAAATAATACAGTAGCGGCGCTAAGCATTGCGCTGATCAGTTTTACCGGCCACCAGGGAGGGAATATTACGCATGGCGAAAATTTTTTATTGGGGCCTATTCTTCCCAAAGAAGTTGATCCTGTCAACGTGCCTTTTGATGAAGCGGTGGTGTTTACGCATATGGCGCTGCCCATCATCAAACAAAAATGTATTTCCTGTCACAATGAGAAAAAAGCAAAAGGCGAGCTCATCATGACCACGGCAGAGCTGATGATGCGGGGAGGCAAGAATGGCAAGCTCTGGGATACCACGGCGCAGGACCTGGGATTGATGATCAAAAGGATCCATCTTCCCCTGGAGCATGAT
>JAEUVR010000435.1 GCA_016786785.1 Chitinophagaceae bacterium | reverse complement strand
ACCGATTTGGGAGTGGTCACTGTTAACGCTTCATCTGGCTTAAACTTAGTGGTCAATATAAAAAAGGTTAACAAAAGAAAAGCCACGTCACACATCGCCGTCATATCTACGGTCGTGCTTTTCCTTGGTAATTTCGCTCTTGCCATGATTTACAAATTTCTTTTTCTATTAGTAGAAGAGTGCTTTTTAAGCAGATTCCATAACGCCTGGCGTTATTTTTCTTTATTATTTATATAAAGAAGCGAAACTCTGCGTCAAAGTAAATCCTGACTCGTCAATACCGTAAGTGATAGAGTCGATCTTAGTGGTAAAGACATTATACATGATCACGGCAATAGCAGAAGTACCGATACCTAAAGCGGTGTTATACAAGGCTTCGGCAATACCTCTGGAGAGTTCAGCCGCCGCATTTCCGCCGCCTTCTTCGCCAAGCGCCGCAAACGCGGTGATCATCCCTAATACCGTTCCGAGAAGCCCCAACAGGGTAGCTACCGTAGCGATAGTGGAAAGGAAAACCAGGTTTTTCTCTAACATGGGGAGCTCAAGCGCAGTTGCTTCTTCTACTTCTTTTTGAATGCTCAGCACTTTTTGTTCCGTAGAAAGTTCCCCGGCGCCGATCATTTCTTTGTACTTGCGTAATCCTGCTTTCATCACATTGCCAACGCTGCCTTTTTGTTTGTCGCATTCTGTAATCGCCTGGTCTACATTTTTATTGGCCAGATGATACTGCACTTTGCGGATAAACTCGGCAATATTTCCAGCTCCGCTCGCTTTGCTAACCGTTAAAAAACGTTCGATAACAAATACCACGGCAGTAAGAAAAGTTGCAATAAGAATAGGTACGATAATACCTCCTTCATACATTCTCACCAGTCCGCCTTTTGGTCCCTGATGCTTAGGCCAGAATCCGCCCGCTGGGTCAGGGTTGGTAAAATTGCTGGGGTTGCCTAAAACAAAACGCCAAATCACAAAACCTCCGATGATACACAATACAGGCGCTATCCATGATATCGAATTACTTTTTCTGACCGGTTGAACAGATGTGCTACTCTTTGAAACAGCGGATGCAGCTGGTCTTGTCTCTGCCATAATTGTTTGTTTTTAGTTGTTTGAAATTTTAATCAAAATAGGTTGATAAATATATAGCCTTAAAATGCTACAGAAAAAAAAATTATGGTTTTTCTTCGTCTTGGTTTTCAAAGGGCCACAATATAATGAATAAACAGACGTACAACGATAAAAGTATGCCTTTTCAGTTAATAAAAACCATACCTGATTGCACTTCTTAAAAAAATAAAATAACGCTTATATATTATTGTATCAGGCCGTCCTGCAACTGAAGCAGGACGGCCCGCTTCATGGCCTGGAGCCATTTTCCTATCTTCGTCGCTGTTTCTTAGCGCTTAATTCTTAATACATAATTAATGTCAGCCACACCTTTCTTTTATAAAACGCCCCTATTTTTCTTTTTACTAACCTGTTTTTTTTATACGGGCATCGCGCAGGTTAAAAAAAATGACAGCTCGGATGCCGCTAAGTCGTCCCCTGCCCTGTCAAAACCGGACCAGAAACCGGCTCCCAAACCCTATAGGGAAGTGATCACCGCTAAAACCGTAACCCAGAAAGGATTATTCAATATTCATAACCAGGACGATAAATGGTTCCTGGAGCTGGGCGACTCCCTGCTTGGGAAGGATATACTGATCGTGAACCGGATCGCCAAAGCCCCGGCCAATATACGGGCGGGCTCTTTTGGATATGCGGGCGACGAGATCAATAAGCATGTGATCCGCTTTGAGAAAGGCCCCAACCATAAAATATTCCTCCGCGATATCTCCTACTCCGTTTACTCCGGCGACTCCACCCGGCCTATGTACCGCTCGGTGATGAACTCAAATATCCAGCCCATTGCCTCCGTATTTGACATTAAAGCCTATTCGCCCGATAGCGCCGGCAGCGTGATCGATCTGACCGATTTTATCGCTTCTGATAACGATCTCCTGTTTTTTGCGCCTTCTTTAAAATCCGCCCTGCGCCTCGGCTCGGGGCAGAAGGACAAATCGTATGTAGTGAGCGTACGCGCCTATCCTATCAATATGGAGATCAGGACCGTAAAAACCTATTCCCGCGCCTCCTCTCCCTCTTCTTCCCTGGCTTCCGGCGCGCCTCCTCCCATGCCCCCGGGATATGCCACCTATGAGCTGAACACATCCATGGTGCTTCTTCCCGAAACGCTGATGACGCCCCGCTATTTCGATGAGCGGGTGGCGTACTTTACTACTGAGTATACCGATTTTGACGCAAATCCCCAGGGAGTGAAAGACATCAGCATCATCACCCGCTGGCGGCTGGAGCCCAAACCCGGCGATAGGGAAAAATTCGACGGGGGCGAACTGGTGGAGCCCGCAAAGCCCATCGTCTTTTATATAGATCCCGCAACCCCCGAAAAATGGGTCCCCTACCTTATCCAGGGAGTGAACGACTGGCAGAAAGCCTTTGAAAAAGCGGGATTTAAAAATGCCATCTATGCAAGAAGGGCCCCCGACCCCGGGGAGGATTCTACCTGGAGCCTTGAAGACGCCCGTTTCTCGGCCATCGTGTACAAACCTTCCGAGATCGCCAACGCCAGCGGCCCTCATGTCCACGATCCGCGCAGCGGCGAGATCCTGGAATCGCATATCAACTGGTATCATAATGTGATGAGCCTGCTGCGCAACTGGTACATGATACAGGCCGGGGCTATTGATCCCGCAGCGCGCAAACCGGAATTCGACGACGAACTGATGGGACAGCTGATCCGTTTTGTTTCTTCTCATGAAGTAGGCCATACCCTCGGGCTTCCTCATAATATGGGCGCGTCCTCCGCTACCCCGGTGGAAAAACTGCGGGATAAAAAATGGCTGGAAGCTCATGGCCATACGGCTTCCATCATGGACTACGCGCGGTTTAATTATGTGGCGCAGCCCGAAGACGGCCTGACGGAAAATGAGATATTTCCCCGTATCGGCGACTACGACGAATGGGC
>JAEUVR010000428.1 GCA_016786785.1 Chitinophagaceae bacterium | reverse complement strand
TGTTTTTTCGGATTGTTGATTCAGCAGGGAAACCTCGTCGTAGATCTCGTCGTAGTCGAGGTTCCGTTTTCTGTCCATATACCCTGTGGCGCAGAATTTACAGCTCAGGCTGCATCCGACCTGCGACGATACGCAGGCGGTCTGGCGCGACTCGGTAGGAATAAGCACGCCTTCGACCAGGTGTCCGTCGGCGGTTTTAAAACGGCTTTTGATCGTGCCATCGCCGGAATGTTGCACGGCGTCGACCGTAAGCGCGGGAAGCTTAAAATGTTCAGAGAGTTTTGTGCGCAGTTCTTTGCTGAGGTTGGTCATCTCATCAAAAGAACGCGCCTGTTTCTGCCATATCCATTCATACACTTGCCTGGCCCGGAATTTCTTTTCATTCAACGTATCAAAATACGCTTCCAGGTCGCCCGGTTCCAGGTGGCGGATATTCTTTTTTGCAATAGAAAGCATAGGCAAAGGTAATCTATCTGCTCCTTCTCCCTTACATTTGGCGGCATGAAAGCTGCCTATATTATTGATGTGGCGCGAACGCCGGTAGGCAAATACGGGGGCGCCCTGAGCGGCATCCGTCCCGACGATCTGCTGGCGCATATCATAAAAGCCCTGATCCTCCGGAATCCAACGATCGATATGCGCGAGGTAGAGGATGTGATCGCCGGCGATGCCAACCAGGCCGGCGAAGATACCCGGAATGTGGCGAGGATGGCTGCCTTGCTTGCAGGTCTGCCGGTAACCGTCGCCGGCAATACCGTGAACAGGCTCTGCGCCTCAGGCTTACAGGCCATCATGGATTGCGGCAGGGCCATTTCCTGCGGGGAGGGCTCTCTTTATATTGCCGCTGGAGTAGAAAGCATGAGCCGCGCTCCCTTTGTGGCGCCGCGCTCGTCCGTTCTTCCCAAAAGAAAACAGGGCAACAGGCCTGGAAGCGAGAAGGGACTGGCGTCTGGCGATGCAGGCCTGGAAACCCTCGGCAATAGACCCGGAAGCGAGAAGGGGAGCCTGGCACCCGGCAGTCCTGATCCGGGAACTCCGGGCAATACCAATAGGCAAAGCCGTCCTGAAAGCGCGGCAGAGAATCCCTACGCCGCGCCCCCGGATATTAACCTGGCCGGGAATACGCATGGAGAGGAAAGCGAGGCGCGTATTCTTGGAGGAGGGGAAACGCTGCAAAACGGATCGCCGGCGCGCCGCGACCCTGTGCAGCTGGTCCCCGACGCGGAGATCTATGATACGACGATCGGCTGGCGGTTTACGAATCAAAAGCTGGCCCGGTTGTATTATCCGTATTCCATGGGAGAAACCGCTGAAAATGTGGCGGAGCAATGGCATATCTCCAGGGAGGAACAGGATGAATACGCTTTTCATTCTCATGCTAAATTTTTCTCCGCCCTGGACAAGGGAATATGGGCGGACGAGATAGCGCCTGTGGATATCGACGCGACCAGGCCTGTTTTTACGACGGACGAACACCCGCGCCGAACGTCTTTAAAAACATTGTCTTTGTTGAAGCCGGCGTTTAAAGCCAATGGCACAGTGACGGCGGGCAATGCTTCCGGGCTCAATGACGGGGCTGCGGCCATGCTGCTTGCAGACGAGGAAATGATCAGTCGATACAATCTCCGGCCTATGGCCAGGATTGTGGCTATGGGGGTAGCCGGCGTGGATCCGGCGGTGATGGGCATGGGCGCTGTTCCCGCTGCGGTTAAGGCGCTATCGCGCGCGCATCTTTCCTTAAAAGATATGGACATTATTGAGCTGAATGAATCTTTTGCCGCGCAATCCATCGCCTGTATCCGGGAACTGGGGGCAGATCCTTCGATCATCAATGTCAATGGAGGTTCCATTGCGATCGGCCATCCGATGGGATGCAGCGGCGTACGCATTTCCGCGACCCTGCTGCACGAAATGAAAAGGCGCGGCGCCCGGTATGGGCTGGCCTGCATGTGCGCGGGCCTGGGGCAGGGGGCCGCTATTGTCTATGAAAACCTGGGTTGACAGGAGATATTGTTAAGGAACGCCGGATGATCAGGCGCTAATAATCTTGAAGTAAAAGGCGATTGTTTTTCTTAGGCAAAACAGCCGCATTGCTGACAGAGGCAGTAACAGAAAGGGGCTACATTGGCTGCCGTTGAAGCCGGTGTTTTATTGGAAACATTCAAACGTCTGAAAACAGGTTACGCAAAATCAAAATTCTCCAGCTCGTTCAGGATAATGCATGCTCTCAGTAAGGACGCCTGCTCAGGTTGGCAGAGAGTTACGCAAAGTCAAAATCGATGAGCTTGCTCCAGGACAACGTTTGTTGGTTGCCGTTACGAAGGTCTTTTAATTTACAGTTTTGTTGGTCCAGCTCATCCTTTCCGATGATGACGATATAGGGTATATGTTTTTTCTCCGCGTATTTAAACTGTTTGTCAAATTTCTGGGGTTCATGGAACAACTCAGACCGTATGCCTTTTTCACGGAGTTGTTGCATACAGGCAAATGCGGCGGCGCTTTCTTCTTCCCCGAGGTTAAAAAATAACACCTGTGTGGAGACATTCACCGTAGGGGGGAAAAGCTGCAGTTCTTCCATCACATCGTAGATCCGGTCTACCCCAAAGGAAATGCCTGCGCCCGGGATCCCCGGGACGCCGAATAGCCCGGTAAGATCATCATAGCGGCCTCCTCCGCCGATGCTGCCTATTTTTACCGATTCGGGGGCCTTGGCTTCAAAAATGATCCCCGTATAATAATTCAGTCCGCGCGCCAGGGTAAGGTCAATCTGAACAGCGGCTTCCGGTTGAGCGAGGCCGATCTTCTCGAGGATCAGGCGCAGTCCGGCTACCCCTTCTTTGCCGGGTTCCCCCAGCAGGAGTTCCAGTTGGGAGAGTTTTTCCTCGTTTGTTCCTTCGATGGACAAATACCCGGCGATATCCTCTACTTGGCTGTCTGCCAGTCCTTTATCAGTCAATTCCTCTCTTACTTTCGCCAGTCCTATCTTGTCCAGCTTGTCGATGGCGACGGCGATATCCGTTAATTTGTCCGCGTCGCCCAGCTTTTCCGCCAGCGCAGCCAGTATTTTCCTTGAATTTATTTTTAGGGTATAGTCCTTCATGCCCAGGCGGGTAAAGACCTGGTGGTAGATACAGATAAACTCTATTTCGTTCAGGGAAGCTGCGCTGCCCGCCACATCGGCGTCGCACTGGTAAAATTCGCGGTACCGGCCTTTTTGGGGCCTGTCGGCTCTCCATACCGGCTGGATCTGGTATCTTTTAAAGGGCAGGGCCAGTTGTTGATGATTTATGGCCACATACCGGGCAAAGGGGATGGTCAGATCGTATTTCAAGGCCCTTTCCGTGATGCCCCTGGTATTTTTGCCCTCCAGCACCAGCTCAAAATCCTCTCTCACCTGCTGGCGTTTAGCGGGATTGTCCAGCCCGTTATTCAATATCCTGAAGATCAGCTTATCGCCCTCTTCCCCGTATTTGCCCATCAGGGTTTCGAGGTTTTCCATGGCCGGAGTCTCAAGAGGCTGAAAACCATATAATTCGAAAACTTTACGGATGGTATTCAGGATATAATTCCTTTTTTGTACGGTTTCCGGTCCGAAATCCCTGGTTCCCTGCGGCAGCGTTGGTTTGGCCATATAAGCGTCTTTGAATGGGCAAAGGTAATGAACTGGGGCATAGCGGCTCAGTTTCAGACTCAACGCTTTACGGGGCGGCGGATAAAAATTTAATATGGTTGCTGCCAGCAAGGGTTTGTATTGGCAGTTTTGCAGGCGTTCTCAAAGTAAAATTCAACATGGCCGCCGCCAATAACTGGCGCCGGTCTTGATTTTTAACGCATATTTCTTACCTTCCGGCCTTAATAAAAAAGATGAGCGAACAGGAAGAAAAAAGAAGAAAAGCCTATGCGAACAGGAGAGCCCTCATGGATTTGGGGATGGGGCTTATATATGTGGCCTTAGGCGGCTATTTTATGCTTTCAGAATTTTTCGGGATATCTATGGAATTTCCGCCAAAACCATTCTCATATATATTCGGCGGATTATGCATATTCTATGGAGGATTTAGAATATATAGAGGGCTGAAAAAGAATTATTTCGACTGATCAGCCCCGGATTAAAATTTCTGGCGTAAAATTTAATTCAATAATATTATTAGGGTAATAAAACAAATTTTAAATTTGAGACATTGCAATATTGTATGGTTTATGCTGATTGCCGGGGCGCTGCTGGTAACCAGTTGCGGAGGTCCTTCCGCTCCGGATGACCGGGACACCTTGACAAGCGGAACCATCCATGTCAGCGCAGACGAATCCTTTAAGCCTGTTATCGATTCACAGATACAGGTTTTTGAATCTTTGTATCCTAAAGCCCATATCCTGGTAGATTATAAACCGGAAGCTGAATGTTTGAAAGACCTTGATAACGACAGCGTCCGCATGGTTATTGTTACCAGGGGATTGAGCAGAACCGAAGACGACCATTTAAAAAAATCGCTAAGCTTTAAGCCTGCATATGGTCCGGTAGCTTTTGATGCGATCGCGGTAATAACCAACCAGCAATCAAAAGACAGCCTGTTTACCATGCAGGATATTCGTTCCATGGCGATGGGCACAAGCGGATATAAATATAAGCTGCTGCTCGACGGCTCTTCGGCGACCAGTACGGTCAGGTTTGTGATAGATTCCCTGTTAAGGGGCGAGCCGCTAACGGCTAATATTGTGGGGGCTAAGAACAGCGAAGAAGTGATTGATTATGTTTCGAAAAATACGGATGCGATCGGGCTGATAGGCGTAAGTTGGGTAGGAAATAAAGCAGATCCCTCGGTATTGAGTTTTTTAGAAAAAGTTAAAATTGCGGCTATTGAATGCAGGGGGTGTAGCGGAACTTATGTAAAACCTTACCAGGCCAATATCGCAACAGGAAGATATCCAATGATCAGACCGCTATTTTATATCCTGAAAGAGAATTTTAAGGGACTTGGCAGCGGGTTCGCTAATTTTCTCATCTATGAAAAAGGACAGCTGGTATTCCAACGGGCATATTTATTGCCTGCAAGAATGCAGTTCGAGGTAAGAGAGGCAAGAATTGCTGAATAAGGAAGTCAGCCCGGTTAAAAATCAGTATTGATATTATGGTTATTAAACCGGATATGAATATTGCCGTCTTAATACCAGAAAGTTATTTAATAGATTAACTATTATATACGCTTATTAACAAACAAATAAAATTGGTTAGGATCATGACGAAACGAATATTCAGTCTTTTGGTGATAATGGTTCTCGGCGGCAATATGTTGTTTGCTCAGAGTGTTGAGGATGGCAAGAAGTTTTTGTATTATGAACGCTACAAGAGCGCTAAGGAAACGCTTGAAAAAGTATTGGCCGCCAAACCTGATAATGATGAAGCCGCCTATTGGCTGGGACAGGTATTGCTGGCTGGCAAGGATTCTATCGCCGCTAAAGATCTTTATCAGAAATCGCTTGCCGCCAATGGCAATTCTCCCTTATTATTGGTGGGAATGGGACAGATTGAGCTGATGGAGGGAAAACTTAACGATGCCCGCCAGCGCTTTGAAACTGCCATTAACCTTACCAAGGGCAAGGATGTGGAAGTGTTTAACGCTATCGGCCGCGCCAATGTAAAAGCGCGCAAAGGCGATGCCCGTTACGCAGTGGAAAAACTCAACCAGGCCACCCAGATCAAGAAGTTCAAGAGCGC
>JAEUVR010000284.1 GCA_016786785.1 Chitinophagaceae bacterium | reverse complement strand
TTATTAGCGCTGAATGCGGCATTGGCCAGCGCATCCATCCAGGCGGTTATCCTTGTCCTGGCCTGCAGCTCGATGCCTGCGCGGTAGCTGTCAGGGATATTGGTCCGGGTAGCGGCGCCTACGTCGTTTATTTTGCCGGTAGGAACCAACTGGTCTTTGTACAACATGTAAAAAATATTTGCCGTCCAGCCCCAGCGTGTATTTCCCCTTTGGGCGCCCAACTCGAAATCGTGCATCTTTTCGGGCCTGGGTTGTTCTGTAGCCCCCGCTTCGAAATCGTCGCGGTTAGGCTCCTTAGCCGCGTAGGCATACGATGCGTATATGCGCGTATCGCCTGCGGAGTAGGAAAAGCCCGCTTTGGGATTAACGAAATGATAGTTTTCCAGGACCGTCAACGAAGGGTTTTTCCTGAACCCGTAAAGATTATATGATATATTACGGTACTGTATATCCGCAAATACCTCCAGCGCCTCTGACAGGTTGCGGTTGTATTTCGCATAGGCGTTAACGTCTGTTTTATCGGCTTTCAGGTCATACCATTTATATCCGACGGGGATCCCTGTTTCGCCCCAGGTAACAAAGCCGTAATGTTTGCCGTCGTACCGGTTCCATCCGCCTCCGATGGTCAGCAAACCCTTGTCTCGCTTGTATTGCAGCGAAATGACCTGGCCATAAAAATGGTTGTCCAGCCATAACTGGCGCACCAGGTCGGTTTCCGTGATGGTTTCGTTCCCCGCGACAACGTCGTCGAGCCCGTAATCTGCAAAGGATTCGCCGGCCTTGTATTGTTCATAATAGCCCCTGCTCCGGGTAAGAAAAAATGCGGTGTTGAACTCCAGGCCTTTATTGAACCGATGATTAAAAAACAACTGGTAATGATCCTGCTGGTAATTATCCGTTTCATTGGCATAGGGCTCTCCAGGCTTTTCTGTTCCCGAATAGTTGACCGTGCGGTTGTTCTCCAGGTCGTCGGCCGTAATGCCGTTCCAGGCCTGGTAGGTTTTCTCCTTGCCCGAAAGGATATTCAGCCGCAGGGAAGTATTTTCCGCGAGATAGGCGCCTGAAACGTAAAAAGAGGACAGGCGGGTGGATGCGCGATCGATAAAGCCATCGCTGGATATCTTCGATAGCCGCGCGTCGAGGGTGAAATGATCATTCATTAATCCTGTTCCGGCTTTTACCGTATGTTTCCAGGTATTGAACGATCCGCCGCTATTGTTGATCTCGGCGTATGGGGAAGCGTTCACTTCGTTGGAGCTGAAGTTGATCGTGGCCCCGAAAGCGCCCGCGCCCTGCGCCGATGCGCCGATGCCGCGCTGCACCTGTATATGGTCTACCGAAGACGCCAGGTCGGGGAGGTTTACGAAAAACAGCCCTTGCGATTCGGCGTCGTTGTACGGAATGCCGTTAATGGTCATGTTGATGCGGGTCGCGTCTGATCCGCGGATCCTTATCCCTGTATACCCGATGCCATTGCCCGCGTCCGAGTTAACCACCACGGAAGGGGTCTGGTTCAGCAGGAAGGGCAGGTCCTGGCCAAGATTGGATTTCTGGATCTCTTTTTTCGAGATCTCGGTCTTGGCGAAAGGCGCATTTGCCGCGGCCCTCACGGCTTTTACTTCTACCGGCTCCATGAAGAGATCGTATCGCTGCAGCGATACGGTCAGGGGGTCTCCCGGCAGCGAAAGGGTTCCGGAATAAGGATGGTATCCGACGGCGGAAACCCTTACGGGATAAATGCCGGCACGCATTTTTTTCAGCAGGAACCGGCCCGATTCATCCGTGGTTGTTGCGGCCGTATGGCCGACTTCAATAGTGGCGGCGATGATGGCGGCGCCGTCTGTCTGGTCTGTAATGACGCCCGCGGCATCGTAGAGGGCGTTGTTTGATTTGTCATTAGCCCGCTGTGCGCCGACGCTTAAAGAAAAGCATAGGCATAGCATGGCCCAAATGGTTTGTTTCATTTCCTGTTAATTTTAATGCCGGCGTAAGCCGATTAAAAAATGATTAAACAGAACAATGAATGCGTACGTGAAGCGTAGAACGAATAGACTGACTACCTTCCCTCCGCAGGCATTACCCTGAGCAGGTTCAACGGGTTTCATCTCAGCCTTCTGCATTAGCAGAAAGCGCCCCGGGAATCTGAAGCTTCTTTCCTTTTCAATGGAAAGAGCCGCAAAGATAAACGGATTTTTTTCATTTCTTCCAAAGAATCGCCGGCGACGGTTGAGGTATAACAAAATGAATGCATTTTGTTTACGGAATGCTTAAGGGTATCAGTTAGCTGTCAGATTATTTTCCCATTGCAATTAGAAGCGTTTGTCCACGCGCCAAGGAACTGATCCGACGCCTCTGCCTGTTTGCAGAAATTATTTTAGAGGAAGATAAATTTGGTCTGATCCGTTACTACTTAGTTGCGCGTCTGGATTTTGTCCATGTTATTTCCTAAAAAGCGAAAAGGCCTGAACATCAGGCCCTTACAACTTTTATTTTTTGTCTGTTGCGAAGGGAGGGTTCGAACCTCCGACCTTCGGGTTATGAGCCCGACGAGCTACCGCTGCTCTACTTCGCGATTTGAAGAGCAAAGGTAGCTTTATTCCGGCTTCGCGCCAAATAGTATTTGAAAATATGGCGCCTCATTTTAAATTTTTATGCGCGGGCGCGTAAAACGTTAAATCTTAAACGGGGCGCTTCCTTTGAAAAACACGGGATCCGCCTGGCAATCCATCCTGCGGAGATGCGCTGAAACGGGTCGCTGTTTGAAAGCCTCTATTTATTTTAAGTTCCCTGCCGCGCCGCCTCAGGAGTAAAATAGCGTCGCTCCTTTGAAAATACCTCGCTGAGGCAACGATAATTAAGTAATTTTGCAAAAATTCATTCAGGCATGAAGGCTGGTTTTGTAAGCATTTTCGGACGTCCTAACGCTGGCAAAAGCGCCTTGCTGAATAAGCTCATGGGCGAGAAGCTCGCCATCGTTTCTCCAAAAGTGCAGACCACCCGGCACCGCATCAAGGGGATCATCACGGAAAAAGACTGCCAGATCATTTTTTCCGATACCCCCGGCATCATTGAACCCAAGTACAAGCTGCATGAAAAAATGATGCAGGCCGTGAAAAGCGCCGTTGCAGACGCCGACCTGGCTTTGTTGCAGATCGATGTTCATGAAGACCTGGCAGAGGCGGATGAGATCTTTGCTTCATTAGACCTGAAGGTTCCCGCTATCCTGGTGATGAATAAAATAGATAAGGCCGACGCCGCCAGGAAAGAAGAAGTTACCCGGTTTTTCAGCGATAAAAAATACGCGTCGGAGATCATACAGGTCTCTGCCTTAACCGGGGAGGGAATAGCGGCGTTATTGCAGGCGATCAAACATTATCTCCCCGAAGGGGAAGCTTTTTTTAACGGGGATGAGCTGTCCGACCTGCCCACCCGGTTTTTTGTCGCCGAGATGATCCGGGAAAAAATATTCCTGCTTTACCAGGATGAGATACCTTATCATACAACGGTTATCGTCAACGAGTTTAAACAAAAATCAACCCTGATAAAGATCCGCGCCGAGATCATTGTGCAAAGAGAAACGCAGAAGGGAATATTGTTGGGCGAGGGGGGCAAGATGATCCGCCAATTGGGCACGGATGCGCGAAAAGATATTGAAGCATTTCTTGAACAAAAGGTTTTCCTGGAACTGTTTGTCAAAGTGCGCCCGAAATGGCGCGACAATGAGCTGATGTTGAAAGAATACGGGTATCATTAGCGGCGTTGCGCATCGGCCCGGCATTGTGCCGGGAACGGGTTGGCGGATATCCTTTTAATTTATTTTAAACGCATAAAAAGGTAAAGAGTCGGGAATTCTTTCTTTACAGGTAAAAATATTATGTCTGGATTTACAGTAGCTATAGTAGGCAGGCCGAATGTTGGGAAAAGCACATTTTTTAATCGTCTGCTCGAAAAGCGTAAGGCAATCGTCGACGATGCCAGCGGCGTCACCCGGGA
>JAEUVR010000359.1 GCA_016786785.1 Chitinophagaceae bacterium | reverse complement strand
TACCTGGGATTCCAGATCGGGCAACAGCATGTAAGCCACGACCAGATCGTGGCCTATATGAAGGAACTGGCGCGGACCTCTAACCGCATCCGCCTGGAGGAATATGCGCGTACCTACGAGAACAGGCCCTGCCTGTTGCTGGCCATCACTGCTCCCGATAACCAGGCCAACCTCGAAAATATCCGTCAGGAGCATTTAAAACTGAGCGATCCTTCTGTATCCGGCTCGGTCAATATTAACAACATGCCTTCTGTAGTGTGGATGGGATATAGCATTCATGGCAATGAGCCAAGCGGCGCCAATGCCAATATGATGGTCTCTTATTTCCTGGCGGCGGCGCAGGGAGAGGAAGTGGATCAACTGCTGAAGCATACGATCATTTTAATCGATCCCGCTTTTAACCCCGATGGCATTCAGCGTTTCGCCTCCTGGGCGAACGCCAACAGGAGCGCTACGCTGGTAGCCGACCGGAATGCCAGGGAGTTTTCCGAGCCCTGGCCTAATTCGAGGGTCAATCATTATTGGTTTGACCTGAACCGCGACTGGCTGCCGCTGCAGCATAACGAGTCCAAAGGAAGGATGCGGAAATTCCATGAATGGAAACCCCTGATGTTAACCGATTTTCATGAGCAGGGCACGGATGCCACCTATTTTTTTCAGCCGGGAATACCTTCGCGCACCAATCCCTTAACGCCGGAAAAAAACCAGGAGCTCACGCGTAAAATTGCGACCTATCATGCCGCCGCATTGGATAAGATCGGCTCTCTTTATTTTACCCAGGAGAATTATGATGATTTTTATGCCGGTAAGGGATCTACCTACCCCGACCTGAACGGAAGCATCGGGATCTTATTCGAGCAAAGTAGTTCGAGGGGGCATGCGCAGGAAAGCGCCAATGGATTGCTCGAATTTCCTTTCACGATCAGGAACCAGGTAACCACTTCTTTCTCTACCTTAAAAGCCGCGCAGGAAATGCGCGTGGAGCTGCTGGAATACCAGCGGGAGTTTTACAGGAACGTATTGAATAAAGCCAAGGCCGATCCGGTAAAAGGATATGTGTTCGGCAATTCCGACAATAAGACCACTACTTATCTTTTGCTCGATATCCTTCGGCGCCACCAGGTACAGGTTTATTCGCTGGCAGCGGATCATACAGCGGGCGCCAACCGGTTTGAAAAGAACGGTTCCTACGTGGTTCCGCTCGACCAGCCGCAATACCTGACCATTAAAACCATTTTTTCGCAGCCTACCGCGTTCCGCGACAGCCTTTTTTATGATATCTCTGCCTGGACCCTTCCATTGGCTTTTAACCTGCCTTTTGCCGAACTGGCTTCTACAGCCAAGCTGCTGGGCGGAAAGGTAACAGATGCTGTTTTTCCCAAAGGCGGCGTTGCAGGCGGAAAAAGCGGTTATGCTTACGCGTTTGAATGGAATGAGTTTTATGCGCCCCGTTTGTTAAACAAACTGTTGGCGGCGGGAGCGCTGGCCAAGGTTGCTCAAAAACCTTTTTCTGCAAAGATCGGAAGCGAGACCAAATCATTCGATTACGGATCCATATTGATACCGATGGGCCGGCAATCTGTCGATTCCGATAAATTGTTCGCTCAACTATCTGCATGGGCCGAAGAAAACGGCATCATGGTCTATGCCTTAAACACGGGACTGACGGACGGCGTTAACCTTGGCAGCAATAATTTTAAAACCGTGAAAAAACCGGAGACTGCGCTGATTACCGGCGCCGGCGTCAGCTATCATGACGCCGGGGAAGTATGGCATTTGCTCGATCAGCGTTTTGACATGCCTCCCGTGTTGCTGGAGCAGTCTTCCGTAAACCGCGTCAACCTGGACAAATACAATGTCATCATCATGGCGGAGGGCAGTTATGCAGGCATCAACGATGCGGGTAAAACAGAACTGAAGCGATGGGCTCGCAATGGCGGCGTATTGATCGCGCAGGGCGACGCCAACGCCTGGACGACTGCCCAGGGATTCAATGATATTACGCTGAAAAAAAATACCTATAAGGATCCGGCGGCATTCAGGAACTATGATACGCGACAGGAGGTTACGGGCGCGCAGTATATTCCGGGCGCTATTTTCCAGACGCGGCTCGACCGGACCCACCCGATCGGTTATGGCATCAAAGGGTCTATGATCCCGGTATTCAGAGAGGGAACGCGTATGTTTGAAAAGCCTTCCAATCCTTTTTCGGCGCCGGCGACCTATACCGATAAGCCTTTGCTGGCGGGATATATCTCTAAAAACAATGAAGACCTGTTGAAGGGATCTGCATCAGTGATCTGCAATAACTATGGCGCCGGGCAGGTGATCGCTTTTTCCGATAACCCCAACTTCAGGGCTTTCTGGTTTGGCACGAGCAAGCTGTTCATGAACGCTGTATTTTTCGGGAATATTATCGGGCCTACCGTTAAGGTAAATAACGAGTAATGGATACCGTTATATATCTCCTTGAATGCTGATAGACGTCCGTATCAGTATCATAAACAACTAATGGTAACGTTATATATTTAGGGCTAACGCGGTAAACAGGCCGCCCCATAGCGGAGTATGCAACGGATGCCGGTGAAACGCTATAAATTTACTTCGCCGACGATAAAGACGCTGCCGCATACCAGGATCATATCTTTTTTTTCCGCATGCCCGATAGCAGCCTGCAGGGCAATGTTAACCTCGGGGTAATGATTGCCTTTGAGGCCGGCTTCCAGCGCTTTATGGCACAGCGTTTCTTCGGGCAGCGCCCTGGGGATCTGGGCGCGGGTAAAATAATACCGGGCATCTTTTGGCAGAAGACCCAATACCTTGTCGATATCCTTGTCTTTTACCATGCCCATCACGATATGCAAGGACCGGTATTCGCAGCGCGCTAACTGGGCGACAACCTGCCGCATGCCGTCTTCATTATGCGCTACGTCCAATACGATATCGGGATCTTGTTTAACCAGCTCCCATCTTCCATGTAGACCGGTCATTTTTTTTACCTGTTGCAGCGCGGCATGTATTTTTTCAGGCGGTAGCTCCCATCCTTTGCGCCGGAGCTGGCTGAGAGCTTCCAGCGCGGTCGCAAGGTTCTTTAGTTGGTAGTCGCCCTGAAGATCGAGGCGGTAGCGAACGCGTTGTTCCGGGTTATGATATTCGCTGATATCCGCTTCCAGCAGGTTGCCGGCATGGCGCCAGTCTGCCGCATACCTTATCTTATCGGCAAAACTGATCGGCGCATTTTTTTGCCGCGCCGTTTCTATAAAAACCGGGTCTGTTTCGGGCGAGGATTCGCCGATGACTGCGGGAACTTCTTTTTTGATGATGCCCGCTTTCTCTGAAGCGATCTGCGGCAGCGTGTTTCCCAGGAGATTGGTATGGTCCATGCCGATATTGGTGACGACGGACAGTTCGGGGAGGATGACATTGGTGCTGTCTAGCCTTCCGCCCAATCCTGTTTCAATAACGGCAATGTCTACCTGCTCTTTGGCGAAATAGGCAAAAGCCATGCCTACGGTGATCTCGAAAAAAGAAGGTTGCAGGGACGCTATTAACGGGTTTACCTGTTCGGTGAACTGCACGATGAAATCTTCCTCGATCATCTTCCCGTTCACTTTTATCCTTTCCCTGAAATCTTTCAGGTGGGGAGAGGTGTATAGTCCTGTCTTATATCCTGAAGCTTGCAATATGGCCGCGAGCATATGACTCACAGAGCCCTTGCCATTGGTGCCTGCGACATGAATGGTCCTGAATGCAGCCTGCGGGTTGCCGAGCCAGCGGCAGATCTCAATAGTATTGTGCAGATCGGGTTTAATAGCGGCCG
>JAEUVR010000327.1 GCA_016786785.1 Chitinophagaceae bacterium | reverse complement strand
CATCTTTTATCCGGCTCTCAAACCGATATTTATGAAATGGTTACCGGTTTTATTGTTTGCCGCCATTCTTCATATTCATCCTGTCGCCAGCGGTCAGGAGATTTCCCTTCATCTTATCAATGCTCCCATACAACAGGCGTTCGATGAGATACAGCGTCAGAGTGGAATATCCTTTTTATATACGGAAAGGCTGCTGCAAATATCAAAGCCCCTGAATATAAATATCGACCATGTTTCTTTAAGCGAGGCATTGGCGGCATGTTTTGAAGGACAGCCCCTGTCATACCGGATAGTCAACCATACGGTAACGGTAATGGAGATACGGTCTTTACGTTCTTCTCCGACGACTAAAAATTTTCCTGAGCTTGCAGGATTGGTAAGCGACCATTCGGGGCCTCTGGCAGGCGTATCCGTGAGGCTAAAAAGATCCGGTAAAGGCGCTCTGACTGATGAAGCGGGCGTTTTCCGGGTATTTGATATCCCTCAAAATGCGATATTGGAATTTAGCGCCGTAGGATATGAAACCGTTGAAAGAAAGATCAATACCGCCGCGCCGCTAAATATCCTATTGACTCCCGTCGTCAACGAACTTGACCAGGCGTTCGTGATAGGATATGGAAATACCACCAAACGGATGAACACAGGCGCTATCAGCAAGGTCTCCCAGCAAGACATTGCCGCGCAGCCTGTATTGAATCCGCTTGCCGCAATAGCGGGTAGAATCAGCGGCGTATATATCAGCCAGATGACCGGCGTGCCCGGGGGAAATTTCAGTATACGGATACGTGGAAAAAGCAGCATCAGGGAAGAAGGGAATTTTCCGTTATATATCATCGACGGCGTTCCTTTTACGCCTACCACGCTGAGCTCTGTTTTTGCATCGGGATCGATCACCCAAACGGGCAATCCGCTTCACCTGATCAATCCGACGGATATAGAAAGTATTGAAGTATTGAAAGATGCCGACGCTACGGCGATCTATGGTTCACGCGGCTCCAATGGCGTTGTGCTGATCGCTACCCAAAAAGCAAGAAGCGGGAAAACGGTTTTAGGCGTTAATTATTTCACGGGAGGCGGTAAGATCACGCATATGCTTCCTCTTCTCAAAACGGAACAATATATTGAAATGAGGAGGGAAGCTTTTGCCAACGACGGGTTAAGCCCTGGCGCGGCTGACAATGATGTGAACGGCGCCTGGCCAGTCGATAAATATACCGATTGGCAAAAGGTATTGACAGGCAATACCGCCGCTATAAGCAGCCTGCAAACTTCGCTGGAAGGGGGGCGTGAACAAACTCGTTTTTTGTTAAGGGCTGCATATAACCGGGAAACGACCGTTTTCCCGGGAAGATCCGGCGATCAGCGGCTGACGGCGCTTTTTCATTTCTCGCATCTTAGCTCCGATAAAAAATTTCGGGTAACATGGAAAACGATCGCGGGTAATGATCAAAACAAACTTCCCCAATTCGACCTCTTGCATTTTGCCCATACGCTTGCGCCTAATGCTCCTGATATCTATACGAAAGAAGGAAAACTCAATTGGGAAAATGACGGTTGGGACAATCCTTTTGCCGAACTATATAAAGAATACAGATCGTCTACCAACAACCTTATCAATAATCTTGTTGTAAGTTATTCGCCGGCTCCCTTCCTTGAATATAAGACCAGCATGGGATATGCTATAATGACCCTGACAGAATCTGCAATAAGTCCTGCCGCTTCATTCAGGCCTTTTCACGGGATAAATTCAGGATTCAGCGTATTTAATAAGGGTAGCCTGTATTCGTTTATTGCGGAACCTCAGTTAATATACCGCCGTGCATTTTCAAGCGGAACATTTGAGGCGCTTTTAGGATCGGCATTCGAGCGATCTATGCGCAAAACGAATGCGCTGCTAGGAACAGGATATGCCAATGATGCGGCATTGCGCGACAAACAAGCCGCGGCTGAGCTTAACCTGTTGCATTTTGAAAAGATTCATTACAGGTATGCAGGCGTTTTTGCCAGGTTGCATTATAATGCCAGGGGCCGGTACCTGGTTCATCTGACGGGAAGAAGAGACGGCTCGAGCAGGTTTGCGCCGGGTAAACAGTTTGGGAATTTCGGCGCTATCGGCGCCGCATGGATTTTCAGCGAAACCAAAACGGTCAGGGAACTGGTCCCTGTATTATCATTTGGAAAAATAAGGGTTTCCTATGGTAATTCCGGTAACGATCAGATAGGAGATTATCAATACCAGAATATGTTTCTGATCTCGCCTTATTCCTATGATGGCGTACAGGGAGCCATACCCTCCCGCCTGGCTAACCCGGATTTTCAATGGGAGATCAATAAAAAATGGGAGGCGGCGGTAGAAACGGCTTTCTGGAATAACCGGGTGTTCTTTTCCATTGCGCATTTCCGAAATCGATCCACGCGCCAGCTGATAGGTTATTTTCTTCCTCCTACCACCGGGTTCGCCAGCGTTCAGGATAATTTTCCGGCTACTGTTCAGAATACAGGCATTGAAATAGAATCCAGCGCTATGCTCGTCAAGACCAATCGGTTTCAATGGTCGTCAAACTTTAATCTAACCATTCCCCGGAATAAGCTTATAGCATTCCCTGATATTGAAAGATCACCCTATGCGAATGTTTATGAAGTCGGCTATTCCCTATATGTTCAAAAAGCTTTTCAATATACGGGCGTTGATCCTATGACCGGTATTTATCGGTTTATGGATAATGATGCTAATGGCATGCTCGACTTTCCTGGCGATCTTTTTGTAAATGCTGAGATTGCTCAGCGATGGTTTGGCGGATGGGAGACAAATATCCGGAAGGGGAACCTAAGCCTGGGTATTTTTGTTCAGATAGTAAAACAAAAAGGCGTCGGTTATCTCAGCGGTTTTGAAGCGCCCGGAACTTTCTCCAATCAGCCTGCGCTGGTTTTGTCCCGCTGGCGCCAACCCGGCGATATAAGCGCCGTGCAGCGGTTTACGACCCACTACCATGATGGCGTGGGCCAGGCATATAGCGCGGGCAGGACCAGCAGCGATCTCCTGGCAACGGACGCTTCCTTTGCCAGGATAAAAAATATTTCGCTGAGCTACCAGACGCCGGATACATGGATCAAAAAAGCAGGCCTGTCTCTCTGCCGGCTGTACATTCAATGCCAGAACATCTTCACTATTACAAAATATATGGGCGATGATCCGGAGAATAACGGCGCGCATCGGCTGCCGCCTTTAAAAACAATGGTTGCAGGAATTCAAATCAGCTTATGAGCGTAAACGATAAACCAGGCTTCTCTTATCCGCGCTGCAGGACATTAATATTGTTCGTG
The DNA here is from genome assembly GCA_016786785.1 of Chitinophagaceae bacterium. GTDB lineage: Bacteria > Bacteroidota > Bacteroidia > Chitinophagales > Chitinophagaceae > Flavitalea. The sequence goes on along the minus strand of JAEUVR010000327.1, from coordinate 2,906 downwards.
ACACATACATTTTTATGGATCGGCATTGTTGTTTCGGGCGGTTGCCGAAAGCTGGTCAGCGTCGGTTCGCCGGAAATGCAGCTCAACAATTCCGAAGTTTTTGCCAGCGATGCTGCGGCAACGGCGGCGATCATGGGTATTTATATTGATTTGTCTGGCAGGGAAACCGGAATGATTGCAGGCGGACTTAGCTTATTCTGCGGATGGACTTCCGATGAATTACAAATTCATTCGCCCTTTCCCGATTATCAGGAATTTTATAACAATAACCTGACGGCTTCTAATAATGTGTTGCTTCAATGGTGGACGGAAATATATAAGAATATATATGCGGCCAATCTTATTTTGGAGCAGGTTCCCTTATCAGGCGGACTTTCAGAGGGGATGAAACGACAACTCCAAGGAGAAGCCAGGTTTATAAGAGCCTTTCTTCATTTTTATGCGGTCAACCTTTTTGGACCGGCTCCTTATATTACATCGACAGCTTACAGGGATAATGCCAATAGCAGGAGGCTTTCCGTGGATTCCGTATATGCAAGGATTATCGACGATCTGTCCATTGCGGAAAAGTTGTTGCCGGATATAGTTACCGGCGGAGCAAGGACAAGGCCGACCGCCTTGGCTGCCTCATCGTTGTTGTCGCGCGTTTATCTTTATATAAGGCAATGGGAGAAAGCCGAGGCCAGCGCATCGAAAGTAATAGATCGCTCCGACGGTTTAATTAAGCTTGAGGCCAGTCTGGATACCGTTTTTTTATCTGTAAGCGCAGAGGCGATATGGCAGCTTCAGCCTGTGCGTCCTATGCGGAATACCAATGAGGCGTTTTATTTTACAAAAAGAAATACGCTTAGACTGGCTTCTCTATCGAATCTTTTTTATCATACGACTTTTGAGAATGGAGATAAACGAAAACAACGATGGGTTCATATATCCGAGGTGGGCGGAACCAGCTATTATTCTCCCTATAAATATAAGGTTGGGCAGAGCGAGACCCTGAAGGAATATTTGTCCGTCTTCCGATTGTCAGAGCTGCTGCTTATTCGCGCCGAAGCAAGGACGCAGCTTAATAAATTGGACTCTGCAACGAATGATCTGAATATTATTCGGCTCCGGGCAGGTCTTGAGGATTCCCGCGCCGGCTCGAAGGATCATTTGCTTGAGGCGATAGCCAGGGAAAGAAGGGCGGAATTATTTGTCGAATCGGGTCATCGTTGGTTTGATCTTAAAAGAAGGGGAGAAACCTTCCAACTGAAGGCGATAAAAAATGATTGGATGGTTACCGATACGCTTTTCCCCATCCCGCAAAAACAACTTGATAACAATCGGGGATTTACCCAGAATGCCGGATATTAACGATACTTTTCGTCTTCCATATTTTTAATCAGGTTGCACACAATGATGCCTTCCGGAAGCTATTAATGATGCCGCTCGTCTTCCATGCCTAATCGGAATACCTGCAGATGCCGTTCATATAAGGCGATGAGCAGATTGCCTGAAATGATAAGACTGTTAAGGCATTTATTGTTGATCCTGGGCAGATAGAAGCTTGAAAGATACCGGCTTGTTTTCAGGTCATACCTGTCTATGACGCAGTTTCTTTGAAACTCATCCTTAGTTTCATTGTCTGCCTGCAAATTGGAAAGAACATAAAAGATGTTTGCTGCGACAAATCCGCCTTTATTAACGATCCTCGGGGGAGCGCCAAAGGTTGTTGCCGTTCCATTCCGAGATTCTTCCAGCTTGATCTTAGCTATACTGTTGGTGTCAATCGTGTTTCCGGTATATTTTATCTCCAGGTTACTATCCAGGCAGATGAACTGGTTTCTGTAATAGTACAGGTAGATGATGTCTTTGGCGTTTTCATTGGCGTATAGCCTTCCATCTGTGCAGAAAATCCCGTCGTGTTGCTTTTGTAGGATCGGTTTGGCTGTCTCCTGCTTTATCCCTTCTCTTATATTATGAAGCGTTCTTGTTTGAAGCAGGCTGTCGTAATCGCAGATGATAAAAGAGGCCTCGGCGAGAGGGATGGCCTGGTAAAAGCCATGCCTCCATTCGTTTACAGGTATGGGTTGCATAGACAGCCTGCCCCGGAGTATATTGGGCGTTCCTCCGTCCATCAGGTAAATAAAAGGAGGCTGGATGACCAGCGATGACTGACGCCAGTTTATCGGAAGCGTTTCTGCCTGTTCAATTCTTTCCCGGGTAAGGGCAAGATCCTTTAGCCCCAGCTTATTGATCAATGCCGGGGCCGAATAACTCCCCAGGTAGAGATGTGATGAATCGAAGCCGGCAATATAGTAATGGGGATATTTTAAATCAATTGTTTTTATTTTGGACGGCGACTGGCTCATACGCCTTGTAAAGCCATTGGGCGTTTGCATCCGCTTTGTTTCCATATAATAAAGCGCCAATACAATGCCTATTCCAGACGAGAAGCATATAAGCAAAAGAATATGTTTGCGCTTTTTCATAACCTATTCGCGAAACGGTTTGAGCTCCGGTATAGCAACCAGGAATTGATCAGGATGTTTTGGCCGTCATTTTTTACGGGAAGAGGGCGCGTTGGGATTGCCGCGCCCTCTTCTGCAGACTAAGGAAAGCGTTTTAAAGTTCCTATATAATAGGTTCCAATGCAGGTCCATACTTTCAGGTTTACGCAGGTGATGGGTAAGGCCGGGGAACTGCACATATAAGTTTGGCAGTCGGCAGGGTCGAACAGGATAACAGGTTCGTCATCCCGCATTTCGGCGGCCTGAGACCCGGACTCATTTAAGAAGGCGCCGGTAATGGCTAGCATAATGGTTGCCGCCATAATGAGTTTTTTCATAATAAACGTTTTAATGGTTTAATGTTTACCTACTCTTTTATACAGGTTTTCGGTTTACCCTGGTATTTGTTCCGGAAGC
>JAEUVR010000326.1 GCA_016786785.1 Chitinophagaceae bacterium | reverse complement strand
ATTTCTCTTGCCTTTGGTAATATAGTAAAGTCCCAATACCATGTCCTGCGAAGGCAGCGTGATCGGAGAACCATTCTGGGGGTTCAGGATGTTATGGCTGCTGAGCATTAACAGTTGGGCTTCCAGCACGGCTGCATTGCTTAAGGGAACATGCACCGCCATCTGGTCGCCGTCGAAGTCGGCGTTGAACGCAGAACACACGAGCGGGTGCAGTTGGATGGCTTTTCCTTCGATCAGCTTGGGCTGGAATGCCTGGATAGACAACCGGTGCAACGTCGGGGCGCGGTTCAGCAATATAGGATGCCCTTTTAAAATATTTTCGAGGATATCCCATACGATGGCTTCTTTCTTATCCACCAGCTTGCGGGCGCTCTTAACGGTCTTAACGATTCCTCTTTCAATCAGTTTACGGATGATAAACGGCTTGAACAGTTCGGCGGCCATATCCTTGGGCAGTCCGCATTCATGGAGTTTCATTTCGGGCCCTACCACGATCACGGAACGACCGGAATAGTCTACGCGTTTACCCAGCAGGTTCTGACGGAACCGTCCCTGCTTGCCTTTCAGCACGTCGGACAGCGATTTCAGCGCGCGTCCGCCTTCGGCCTTAACGGCATTGGACTTCCTGGAATTGTCGAATAAGGAATCCACCGCTTCCTGGAGCATGCGTTTTTCGTTCCGCAGGATCACTTCGGGAGCCTTGATCTCCAATAAACGTTTGAGGCGGTTATTGCGGATGATCACCCTGCGATAGAGATCATTAAGGTCGGAAGACGCAAAACGGCCGCCATCCAGGGGAACAAGCGGGCGAAGTTCCGGGGGAATAACCGGAATATATTGCATCACCATCCACTCGGGACGGTTCGTGATACGCGAGTTGGCTTCGCGGAAAGATTCCACGATGCTGAGCCGTTTTAAAGCGTCGGCCTTACGCTGTTGAGAGGTCTCGGTCGCCGCGGCATTGCGCAGGTCGAAAGACAGCTGGTCGAGGTCAATTCTTGCCAACAGGTCGTGCACGGATTCGGCGCCCATTTTGGCGATGAATTTCTGCGGGTCTTCGTCGGGAAGGTATTGGTTGTCTTTCGGAAGGTTCTCTAATATTTCCAGGTACTCTTCTTCGGTCAGCAGGTCGCCCTTCTTCAGGTTTTTATCTTCGCGGATACCCGGCTGGATCACCACATATCTTTCATAATACACGATGCTCTCCATTTTTTTAGAGCTCATCCCCAACAGGTAGCCGATCTTGTTGGGCAGGCTTTTAAAATACCAGATATGCACGATGGGCACTACCAGCTTGATATGCCCCATGCGCTCGCGGCGCACTTTCTTTTCGGTTACTTCAACTCCGCAACGATCGCACACGATGCCCTTATAACGGATACGTTTGTATTTTCCGCAGGCGCATTCATAATCCTTAACGGGACCGAATATACGCTCGCAGAACAACCCGTCTCTTTCAGGTTTATAGGTGCGGTAATTGATGGTTTCTGGTTTCAGCACTTCTCCATAACTGCGTTCCAGTATAGAATCCGGAGAGGCCAATCCGATGGTTATCTGGGAAAATGTGGCTCTTGGACGGTTTTCCTTTTTGACTGCCATATTTCGAATGTGATTTTTTTTATTAATTTTTTATAGATCCCGGGATCCGGTCATTGTTTGCTGATCGTCTGCTGATGCGTCGGCGCCTGATCGACCCGGTATCAGCGTAACCATTATTCAAACTTCAGATCCAATCCCAATCCTCTCAGTTCATGCACCAATACATTGAACGATTCGGGGATGCCTGCCCTGGGGATATTATCGCCTTTAACGATCGACTCATAGGTCTTGGCGCGCCCGATAATATCGTCCGATTTCAGCGTCAGCAATTCCTGCAGGATATTAGACGCTCCGTAAGCTTCCAGCGCCCACACTTCCATTTCTCCGAAGCGCTGTCCACCGAACTGGGCTTTACCGCCGAGAGGTTGCTGGGTGATAAGGCTGTAGGGGCCGATACTCCTGGCGTGCATCTTATCGTCGACCATATGGTGCAGCTTGATCATATAGATCACGCCTACGGTTGCTTTCTGGTGGAATTTTTCTCCTGTTTCCCCATCATACAGGTAAGTATGACCGAATGTGGGAAGTTTGGCAGTACCGATATAATCGGCTATTTCTTCCACGGTAGCGCCGTCAAAGATGGGGGTAGCGAATCTCATACCCAGCTTCAGGCCGGCCCAACCAAGCACCGTTTCATAGATCTGGCCCAGGTTCATACGGCTGGGAACGCCCAAGGGGTTCAGCACGATATCCACCGGGGTGCCGTCTTCGAGGAAGGGCATATCTTCTGCGCGAACGATCTTGGCTACAATACCCTTGTTGCCGTGACGCCCCGCCATCTTATCGCCCACTTTCAGTTTCCTTTTCACGGCGATATACACTTTTGCCAGTTTCAATACGCCGGCGGGTAATTCATCCCCGATAGAGATATTGAACTTTTCCCTTTTATAACGGCCCAGTTCTTCGTTATACTTAATGTTGAAGTTGTGCAGCAGGGTATTGATCTGGCTGTCGATCTTTTCGTCTCCTGTCCATCCGAGCGGGTTAACGTTCTGGAAATCGATGGTAGAGAGATTCTTCACATTGAACTTTGCGCCTTTACCGATCTGCATTTCCCCGAAATTATTGGTAACGCCTGCCGATGGTTTGTCCTTCATCAGCGTCAGGAGTTTGTTCAACAACAATTCCCTCAGTTCTTCAACATTTTTTTCATGTATTTTTTCCAGTTTTTCCAAAGAAGCTTTTTCGCGGATCTTTCCGTTCTTGTCCTTTTTAGCGCGCTGGAAAAGTTTTTTACCGATCACCACGCCTTCCACGCCATTGGGCGCTTTCAAAGAAGCGTCTTTTGCGTCGCCCGCCTTGTCTCCGAAGATGGCTCTTAAGAGTTTTTCTTCAGGTGTGGGATCGCTTTCTCCCTTAGGCGTGATCTTGCCGATAAGGATATCGCCTTCCTTGATGGCGGCGCCGAGGCGGATAATGCCATTTTCATCAAGGTCCTTTGTTGCTTCTTCCGAAACGTTGGGGATATCCGGGGTCAGTTCTTCTTCTCCAAGTTTGGTATCGCGCACTTCCAGTTCATATTCGGAAATATGAACGGAGGTAAACAGGTCTTCGCGCACCACTCTTTCGTTGATCACGATAGCATCCTCGAAGTTGTATCCTTTCCAGGGCATAAATGCCACCTGCAGGTTGCGCCCGAGCGCAATTTCGCCATGCTGAACGGCGTATCCTTCCGTAAGGAAATCGCCTTTTTTCACCCTTTGGCCTTTTTTCACCGCGGGGCTATGGTTGATGCAGGTCTCCTGGTTGGTTTTGATGAACTTGGTCAGTTTATATATCTGCA
>JAEUVR010000318.1 GCA_016786785.1 Chitinophagaceae bacterium | reverse complement strand
CGATGATCCAGGTTGCGGACCATCCAGTCTGCGGAGGAAATATACGCTTTTTCGGCGCCCCCGTTATAAAAAATAAACAGTCGCGCATGCTCGAGGTATTCGTCCACGATGCTGAGCGCCTTAATGGGATAAACAAATTTCTTGTTCTCCGTAAACATGCAGCAGATTCCCCGGATGATCATTTTAATGCGTACGCCGGCCTTGGCCGCTTCGTATAATTTTTCTATCAGCTCTTCGTCCGACAGCGAATTCATTTTTAGAGCGATGCCCGCCGCCTTCCCGCTTTTCGCATTTTTTATTTCCTTGTTGATCAGTTTGTGCATTTCGCTGCGCAAGCTGGTAGGGCAGGGGATCAGCGCGCTGCAGTTCTTCAGGAGCGCCATGCCGCTTTTCCATTTTTCGAGATAGTTAAAGACCCTGTTGATATCCGCCATGATCCGCTGATTGGCCGTCAGCAGGCAATGGTCGCCATATACCGTGGCGGTCTTTTCATTAAGATTGCCGGTGCTCACAAAACCATAATGAATGGAACGGTTGTTCTTCTTTTTTTTGATCAGGCATAGCTTAGCGTGGGTCTTCAGGTTAGGAATGCTGACCAGCACTTTTACGCCCTCTTCCTCCAGGCGCTCTTTCCATTCAAGGTTGGCTTCCTCGTCAAAACGCGCCCTTAACTCAAGCATCACCGTTACCTGCTTGCCGTTGCGTACGGCATTGATCAGCGCATTGACGATCTTGGAATAGGCAGCAAGGCGGTAGGCCGTAATTTTTATGGCGGTAACATCAGGATCTATGGCCGCCTCCCTTAACAGGTCGATCACGGTATTGAACGAATGATAGGGGAAATGCAGCATGATATCCTGCTTTAGCAGGGTATCGGTAACCCTTGCGGTATTCCGGAACAAGGGATGGGGAAAGGGTTTTTTCCGTTGTCCTTTTTGCTGGAAAATATCCGGGAAATCCATAAAATGTTTAAAATTATGGATCCTTCCCCCGGGAATGATGCTGTCCTTGCTGGAAAGGTTCAGCTTGCGCATGAGAAAATCCAGCAGTCCCGGATCCATCTCCTTATCATAAATAAACCGAACGGCTTTGCCCTTGCGGCGGTTTTTCAGGCCTTTTTCTATTTTCTGAATGACCGAAGTAGATACATCATTATCGATATCCATCTCTGCATCCTTGGTCACCTTAAACACCCAGGACTCATAATGATTGTATCCAAAATAGGAAAATATGCTCCTGAGGTTGTACCGGATGACGTCTTCCAGCAGAATGATATGACGCTCGCCGGGAGAAGAGGGGAGCTGAATAAACCGTCCTGTTACCTTGGAAGGCACTTCAATAATGGCATATTTCCGTTTGCGCTTACCGTCTTTGCGGGAAAGGACCACGCTGAGATAAATCGATTTTTCTCGCAGGTAAGGGATATGCGGGATACTTTCAATCATCAGAGGAATGATATTAGAACGTACGTCATCTTCAAAAAAGACCCTTACAAACTGTTGTTGTTCCTTATTAAGTTGTTTCTCGTCGAGCAAAAAGATCTTTTCCTTTTCCATTTCCTTCCGGATCTGCTCCCATACCCTGTCGAACTCCTCTGTCTGCTGAAGGACAATCTGTTGTATCCTGTCTAAGATCTTGCCGGGCGATTGCTCGAGGTGCATATTTTTGAGCTTGGCGCCAAATTCGGCCATTCGTTTAAGGGTGGCTACCCTTACCCTGAAAAACTCGTCGTTATTATTGGAAAATATACCCAGGAATTTTACCCTTTCCCTGAGGGGGTTGGCAGGGTCGGAAGCTTCCTGCAATACCCTGTCGTTGAATGATAGCCAGCTGATATCCCTGGGAATGGTCTTCCGCTTCATATTGACCGATGAATTGATATATTAATAAAATATTGGCCAAAGATGGGGAAGGGCAGATTAATTTCAAATTAATAAATTGATAAGGAATGATATAAAAATTTTAAAATAAGTCGCCCAGGTATAAATTGTATTTTGGTTTTTCAATTAGATTTACGAACTTTGCCATCCAAAATTTTTTGAAGTCATGTCCAGAGTATGTCAGATCACAGGTAAAGCGCCCATATCCGGAAATACCGTTTCCCATTCTAATATTAAGTCAAAACGCCGTTTTCTGCCCAATTTGCAGACAAAACGTTTTTTTCTGGCTGAAGAGGATAAATGGATCACGCTAAAATTATCAACAGAAGGTATCCGTACAATCAATAAGAACGGTTTATATACGGTAGTAAAAGAGCTCAGAGCAAAGGGGCATAAAATCTAAAACCGTACGGACAATTACATTTAAATTTTAAACAATGGCAAAGAAAGGCAGCAGGGTACAGGTAATCTTGGAATGTACCGAGCATAAAACAAGCGGACAGCCGGGCACAAGCCGCTATATCAGCGTTAAGAATAAAAAAAACACTCCCGAAAGGCTGGAATTGAAAAAATACAATCCCATCCTGAAGAAGTATACCGTTCATAAAGAAATTAAATAAGCGGCCGGGAGGGAGATCCTATCATCTCTGTACGCTCCGGCAAATGATTAAAACATTTTCAAAACATTTATATGGCAAAGCAAGCGAAAACCGCGATTAAGACTAAAGACCAGAAAGCTGCCGCTGAAGCTAAGAACTGGACAAAGGTGATCCGCGCAGTTCGAAGCCCTAAAACAGGCGCCTACACTTTCAAGGAAACGATCTTACACAAGGATAAAGTAAAGCAGTTCCTGAGTCAAAAATAATTGGATATGTAAGTACATGTATAAAAGCTGTTCCGAAAAGAACGGCTTTTGTATTTTAATGATAAAACACAGCTATGGGATTCTTTGATAAGCTATTTGGGAAAAAAGAAAAGGAAAGCCTCGACCAGGGACTCCAGAAAACCAAAGAAGGTTTCTTATCTAAGATCAGCAAGGCAGTTATCGGCAAGACCGTTATCGACGAAGAAGTGCTGGATGATCTCGAATCGGCCCTGGTAGGAGCAGATGTGGGCATCGATACAACCGTTCAGATAATAGATCGTATAGAGAAGCGTGTTGCGAAAGATAAGTATCTGAACATAAATGAATTAAACAAGATACTTCAGGAAGAAATCGAACTCACGCTTACCGATCCCCCCGCTGGCGCTTATACCTTCACCAGCGATCTCCCTACCAAGCCTTATGTGATCCTCGTCGTAGGCGTTAACGGCGCCGGCAAAACCACCACCATCGGGAAGCTGGCCTATAATTTCAAACTGGCCGGAAAATCTGTTCTACTGGGCGCGGCAGACACTTTCAGGGCGGCGGCAGTCGACCAGCTGACCATCTGGAGCGAACGCGTAGGAGTTCCTATAGTAAAACAACCGATGGGCTCCGATCCTGCCTCCGTAGCATTCGACGCCGTTCAGAGCGGCGCGGCAAAAGGCGCGGATGTGGTAATCATCGATACGGCAGGCCGCCTTCACAACAAAGCCCACCTGATGGATGAACTGTCTAAAATAAAACGCGTGATGAGCAAAATAATCCCCGACGCGCCTCATGAAGTATTATTGGTACTGGACGGATCTACGGGTCAAAATGCGCTGGAGCAGGCCAAGCAGTTTACGGCGGCTACCGAAGTGACGGCCATCACCGTTACCAAATTAGACGGTACGGCAAAAGGAGGCGTGGTGCTGGCCATCGCCAACCAATTCAAAATACCTGTCAAGTTCATAGGCGTTGGCGAAAAAATGACAGATTTGCTGGTATTTAATAAACACGAATTCGTCAGCAGCCTGTTTAACCGGGAAAAATAATAAAAATTTTAATAAACAACTGACTGTCAGCCATATTTGGTATGAAATTTATAGCGCTTACTCAAACACCACTATATGAAGAACAAACTCGTATCAATTTCGTTACTATTTACATTTTTTCTTTTTGCAGGTCTTTCAGAAGCATCAGCGCAGTCTAAGGGTAAGGGAAGCAGTTACCAGAATGCTATCGGCCTGGGCATTGACTTTGGAGACGGCCTTACCCTGGCAGGGTTTTCGGGAAAACACTTTTTCTCTGAGCACAATGTAGGTAAAGCCGAACTCCTGTTTGGCGATCATTACACTTTTATCCAGGCATTCTACGAATACCATGACCAGTTCGAAGGGGCCGCGGGTTTAAGGTGGTTTGTCGGCGTAGGACCAGGAGTTGCCCTTGCCAAACGTTCATCCTCTTTCCTGATCCGTCCTACGGCAGGGATAGACTACAAGATCAATAATGTGCCGCTCAATTTCACATTCGACTGGAGACCCTGGCTTGCTTTCAACGACGGCTCTGAGTTTGAGGGCGCCCGCTTTGGCCTCGGCTTCAGGTATGCATTTTAACTATTAAGCGTATTAATAATTCATTCAAAGCTGCAAATGGTACAGGGATACGTACCTTTGCAGCTTTGTTATGAAAGGTAGCATAAGTAATATAGCTGCCATAGAAGCGTATGCGGAATTCCATCGCGCCGCCGGCAAAGCCTTTGGCGACGCCGGCCGACCATTGAAATGCGAAGCATTCGCTGAAGTCAATAAAAAATACCTTATGCGCGAAGTAGACGACAAAGTAAACGGATGAAAACAAGAACATTAAAGAGAGATAAGGTAAACATCATCACCCTTGGCTGCAGCAAGAATATGGTGGATAGTGAAATGCTGGGCGGACAGCTGGCGGCCAATCATATCGACGTGGCCCATGAAAGCCAGCAGCTCGATCATAATATCGTGGTGGTGAATACCTGCGGTTTTATTGACAAGGCCAAGGAAGAATCTATCAATACTATCCTGGCACAGGTAGAACTGAAAAGAAGGGGTAGGCTGGATAAGGTTTATGTGACCGGCTGCCTCAGCGAACGGTATAAAAACAACCTGGAACAGGAGATCCCCGAAGTGGACGCCTATTTCGGCACAATGGAACTGCCGCGCCTCCTGAAGCAACTGAACGCAGATTACAGATCCGAATTGGTGGGCGAACGGTTATTGTCTACCCCTAAACATTATGCCTATCTGAAAATTGCTGAAGGCTGCAACCGCACCTGCGCCTTTTGCGCCATCCCGCTGATGAGGGGTAAACATGTCAGCAAGACCATCGAAGATATCGTAAAAGAAGCGGAAGGCCTGGTCAGAATGGGCGTAAAAGAGGTCATGCTGATTGCCCAGGAGCTGACTTATTACGGGCTGGACATCTATAAAAAAAGAATGCTGCCCGACCTGCTGAACAGGTTGGCCGATATACCGGGACTTGAATGGATCCGGCTGCATTATGCCTATCCCTCCAAGTTTCCCCTGGAAATACTGGATACCATGCGCCAGCGGGAGAATATCTGTAATTACCTTGACATGCCCCTGCAGCATGCGAGCGACCGGATGTTACAGGCCATGCGCAGACAGATCACCCGGTCGGAAATGAATGAGCTGATCCTGGCCATACGGGAAACGGTTCCCAATATTTGCCTCCGCACTACGCTGATTGCCGGTTTCCCCGGCGAAACGCGGGAGGACGTGGAAGAATTAAAAATGTTTTTAGAGGAACACCGGTTCGACAGGGTGGGCGTCTTTTCCTACAGCCATGAGGAAAATACCGCCGCCTATGCGCTGGAAGACAATATCCCGCAGGAGGAAAAAGAGGAAAGAGCGCAGGAGATAATGGATGTACAGCAGCAGATATCCTTTGAAAAAAACCAGGATAAGATCGGGAAAACATTTAAGGTCCTTGTGGATAAAAAAGAAGCCGGCCGTTACCTGGGCCGGACCGAATATGATAGCGTGGAAGTGGATAATGAAGTGATCCTTGACAGCGATGGACCGCTGTCGATAGGCGATTTTGTACAGGCAAGGGTCGTCAAAGCTTATGATTACGATCTCGAAGCCGTGGTAATACCCTGATCATAGCATATATTCACAGATCCATTATTAACGAAGCCAAATGCTCAAACTTTTGTCCAAAATTTTTGTTTTACTGTTGCCGCTTGCATTGGCGCTAAGCAGTTGCGGCGACCAGGTATCGTCTACTCCCCAAACACCGACTGATCAGACCATGAAACATCACGATACGCCTCATATAAAACAAGAAAAGTTCGGCTCGGTCGACGGGCAGGACATCATCCAGTACACGCTTTCCAACCCCGCCGGCATGGAAGTGAAGATCATTAATTACGGAGGAACCCTGACCAGTATCATGGTTCCTGATTCCGCCGGCCGCTGGGGAGACGTCCTGCTGGGATTTGATTCTCTGCAGGGTTACCTGCAAAAAGAAAATCCTTATATCGGCTGCCTGGTAGGAAGATACGCCAACCGTATCGCCAACGGAAAGTTTACCGTTAACGGAAAAGTTTATCAACTGCCGTTAAACAACAACGGCAACTCCCTGCATGGAGGACAAAAAGGCTTCAGCAGGGTTGTATGGACCGCCAAACCGTTACCCGAAACCAATAGCGTACAATTGAACTACCACAGCAAGGATGGGGAAGAGGGCTATCCCGGCAGCCTGAACGTTCAGGTAGTCTATACCGTTACCAACGTTAATGAATTGAAGATCGAATACCTCGCGACCACGGATAAAGGAACCCCTGTTAATTTAACGAATCACGCATATTTTAATTTATCGGCCGGCAAGGATTCTACCGTGCTGGGACACACGTTGACGGTAAACGCCGACCATTTCACGGTAGTAAACGATAAACAGATACCTACGGGAGCCTTGGATTCCGTTAAGGGAACGCCGATGGATTTTAATCAGCCCCTCGCCATAAAAACCAATATCGATAAGGTTCCCGGTGGGTACGACCACAACTGGGCGCTGCGCAAATCAACGCCGGGAGAGCCGGAGCTGGCGGCGACCTTATACCACCAGGGAACCGGCAGGCGCCTGGAAGTATTCACTACGGAACCGGGCATACAGGTGTATACGGGGAATTTTCTGGATGGCAGCCTCACGGGCAAATACGGCAGAAAATATGTCAAGCATAGCGGGATATGCCTGGAAACGCAGCATTTTCCCGATTCGCCCAATCACCCCTCATTTCCCAGCACCCTGCTGAGACCGGGAGAAAAATATCGCCAGACCACCATTTATAAATTTTCCACCCGGTAATACCGGTATTTATTTTGCATAAAATCATAAAAACGCCACACATGAAACGATCAGTAAAAACCTACTCGCTTTTAGCCATATTGGTCTTTCCCTGCCTGCTGTCTTCCGCGCAACGGCAGCTCGTCAAAAAATGGGAAACCGATTCGACCCTCAAAGTGCCTGAATCTGTTTTTTATGATAAAAAGAACCAGGTATTGTACGCCTCGAATATCGACGGCAAACCTGATGAAAAAGACGGGCGGGGATCTATCGCCAAAATAGGACTGGACGGCAAGATCATCAATGTAGAATGGGTAACGGGATTAAACGCTCCCAAGGGAATGGGCGTTTACAACAATACGTTATGGGTGGCCGACCTGGACGAAGTAGCGGCTATTGATATCAAAACCGGAATCATTACGCAACGCGTAAAAGTTGACGGCGCGAAATTCCTGAATGATATTACCATCGATAAGAAGGGCGTGGTATATGTTTCCGATTCGCGCGAAAAGAAAGTACACGCGATAGCCAACGGCAAGGCTAACCTGTTTTTAGATAACCTGGAAGGCCCCAATGGACTGCTGGCGCATAACAATGTCTTGTATGTGCTGGACAACGGCGCCTTGCTGAAGGTCGACGCCGCCAAGAACCGCGTTAAACTAGCCGAGGGCATGGAAGGCGGCACGGACGGCATAGAACCTGTGCAGAAAGATGAATTTATTGTTTCCTGCTGGGGAGGCGTGATCTACTATGTGAAGGCCGACGGCAGCAAGGAGAAACTACTCGATACCCGCGACCAGAAGATCAATTCAGCCGATATCGGCTACGACCCCAAAAACAGGATCGTCTACGTGCCTACTTTCTGGAAGAACAGCGTAGTAGCTTATGAACTGAAATAATAAATAAAGAGTATTTATTTTTACCGCTATATGGATTGTACCTCTACTAATTTAGCTTACGGGGATACGGGCTATTTCTCCCAGGTAACGATTGATTATGTAACCCAGGCCGGCGATCTGCGCTCTTTTTATCGCCATCCCGTTTCGCTCGACGGTATTGCCAAAGCTATTGAAGATAGAAAGAAGAGCCCTGTCGACAGGGCTCTTCTGGTTAAAGAACTAACGAAACAATATGAAGGGATACCTCATTCCGATAAGGTCGGCGATAATATCCGCTTACTCCTGAACGAAAATGTATTTACGGTATGCACGGCGCATCAGCCGGCGATCTTTACCGGCAATCTTTTTTTTATTTACAAGATATTACACGTTATAAAACTTTGCGCCCGTTTCCGCGAATCCTTTCCCCAATATGATTTTGTGCCGGTTTTTTACATGGGCTGCGAAGACGCGGACCTCGACGAACTGGGCAATATCGTATTGAACGGGGAGAAGCTTACCTGGGAGACTTCCCAGACGGGCGCGGTGGGCCGCATGCAACCAAAAGGACTGGAAAAGCTCATTGAGCGCATCAACGGCGAGCTCTCCGTACAACCGTTCGGACCTGCATTGATCAGCCTGCTGAAAGATTGTTACGATAACAGCCCGAATATCCAGATCGCCACCCTCAAGCTGGTTAACCGGTTATTTGAGGAATACGGGTTGCTGGTACTGATTCCCGACAACGCCGCTTTAAAAAAGACCCTGATCCCGGTATTTGAGAAAGAACTATTTGAAGAAACCTCTTCGGGCATCGTAGCCCAAACGATTGAACGGTTCTCGAAAAAATATAAGGTACAGGCCCATCCGCGCGCGATCAACCTTTTTTATCTCGACGACCAGATCAGGGCGCGGATCGAGAAACAAGGCGAAACCTGGACCGTGGCGGGAACGGATATCGTTTTTACTGAAGCCGCTCTCCGGCAGGAACTGGAAGAACACCCCGAACGGTTTAGTCCCAACGTCATTCTCCGGGGACTGTTCCAGGAAAAAATCCTTCCCAATATCGGTTTTGTCGGAGGAGGAGGAGAGCTGGCCTACTGGCTGGAGTTGAAGGAGCTTTTTGATCATTACCAAACGTCTTATCCGGTCCTCATCCTCAGGAATTCTTTCCTGGTAATGGAAGAACAATGGCTGACAAAAATGGAAGCGTTGGGCTTCGGCGTTCCCGGCCTGTTTAAAGATGAACAAACGCTGATCAATGAACTGGTGAAAAGAGAATCATCGCATCAATTGTCGCTGATCACAGAGATCCAGAATGCTTCATTATACTATGAACAACTAAAACGCATAGCCGCGCAGGTAGACGCATCCCTGACGGATCATATTTCCGCCCTGCAGGCCAGGGCCATCAAGCCCTTACAGGAGCTGGAGAAAAAACTGCTCAGGGCTGAAAAAAGAAAATTCGAAACGCAGCAGCGACAGATCCAGGCAATGAGAAATACATTATTTCCATTCGAT
>JAEUVR010000291.1 GCA_016786785.1 Chitinophagaceae bacterium | reverse complement strand
ATAAAAAGATATAGCGGAAACTGCAACGATCGCCAAAAACATAAACAAGGCCTCTCCATAATCCCCAATGATTAAGTATATGGCTGAAACGGCAAAAAGCAGGATAAGCATTGGCTCTTTCAGTATATCAATGAGCAGCTTCGCATAGGCGCCCTTGCGGTCGGCATCTATCTGGTTGTAACCATACCTGTTTCTTGAAGAGGCTACCTCTTTGTCGCTAAGACCTTTAAGATGAGCGGGAATATTGTATTGCATAAATAATTAAATATAAATCAATACAGCGGTAATCAACTGTAATGTAGCAGAGATAATTGCAGCAGGGCGGTAAAATAAACGCCTCATCAATGGGTACGATACAGGAGGCTCAGTGATCATCTGGAGAGATGCGGAAAGCGTCACAAAACGGATTTTATTTCAGCTTAACAAAATGTTCGATCATTATC
This sequence comes from Chitinophagaceae bacterium, assembly GCA_016786785.1. Taxonomy (GTDB): domain Bacteria; phylum Bacteroidota; class Bacteroidia; order Chitinophagales; family Chitinophagaceae; genus Flavitalea. The sequence goes on along the minus strand of JAEUVR010000291.1, from coordinate 17,506 downwards.
AAAGGGTATTTCCGAAAGCGCTCAATCGCGGGAATACCGCGCAAAAGAATTAGAAAAAAAGGAAAGAACCGACAACCCGTTACGGGTTAAGCGAGATAGATCGTGCAACCTACGAACACATTCAGCCATCAGATCCAATTAATAAGAACTCTTCGCAGCTAATCTTCTATTGAAGAACCAACCCTTTTTCGTCTGTTTCTACTGTAACATCTTTATTTCAATTATTTTTAAACATTACGCCAAACCTGATCTGTGTTAAATATATGCACCCAAATACTTCGCTGTCTTGCTTTGCTTATTCGCGGCTACTTCTGCCGGTGAACCTTCCGCTACAATTTTTCCGCCGTCATTCCCCGCACCCGGGCCTAAGTCTATTACCCAATCGCTGGCAGCCACTACCTGCATATCATGTTCTACTGTAATAACAGTATTGCCGGCGTCTACCAAAAAGTTAAGCTGGCCGATTAGCTTTTCCACATCAGAAGGGTGTAGCCCCGTAGTGGGCTCGTCCAAGATATACAGCGTTTTATCGCGTTGTGTACGCTGCAGTTCTGTAGCCAATTTAATGCGTTGCGCTTCACCACCCGATAATTCAGTTGCAGGTTGGCCTAAGCGTATGTATCCCAAACCTACCTGCCTCAACACATCCAGGCTTTGGCAAAGCAATTTATCAGCTTTAAAAAAATCCCATGCCTCATCCACCGTCAAATCCAATACCTCGGCAATGTTCTTATTTTCATACTTTACTTCTAATGTTTTATCATTATATCTTGTGCCTTTACACGTTGGGCAAGGCGTGTACACACTGGGTAAAAACAACAATTCTACCATTACAAAACCCTCTCCTTTACAATGTGGGCAACGACCCTTGGCAACATTAAAAGAAAAACGGCCAACATCGTAACGGCGATTATGGGCTAAAGGGGTATTTGCAAACAGTTGCCGCACCCGGTCAAATAATCCTGTATAAGTTGCCAGGTTTGACCTTGGCGTTCTGCCAATTGGCCTTTGGTCAACCCGAACCAATCGTTTGATATACTGCAACCCGTCTGTTATTAAACCGGAAGTATGAATAACTTCTTCCTGTAGCAGTTCTGGCTGCTCTTCTTTATTTTCTTCCAATTCCTGACCCAGATGATCAGATACCAAATCTACCAAAGCCTGGCTAACCAGGCTACTTTTGCCGGAACCTGAAGTGCCGGTAATGCTGGTAAGCACACCTAAAGGAAACGAAACATTAAGGTTCCGGATATTATTTCTGGTTACATGACTGAGCTGTAACCAGCGCTCAGCTTTCCTGATTGTATTTCTTGCAACCGGTCCTGGTTTAATAAAACGGCGGGTTACAGACTTTTCTACAGATTGCAAACCTTCCAAAGGGCCGCTGTACAATATTTCGCCGCCATGCACCCCGGCCTGCGGGCCAACATCTACAATCCAGTCGCAATGCCGGATGATGTCAACTTCATGTTCTACAATAAACATAGAATTTCCTGCATCCTTTAATTTTTGCAGCGCTTGCAGCAGCGCTTCTGTATCGGCAGGGTGTAAGCCGGCAGAAGGTTCATCTAAAACATATATTACGCCAAACAGATTGGAATGAACCTGGGTTGCCAATCTCAATCGTTGCAATTCGCCTGGTGAAATGGTTGGCGTACCTCGTTCCGGGGAAAGGTAGCTCAAACCCAGATCAATCATAATTTTCAACCTTGCTACCAGGTCAATGGCAATGTTCTGGGCTACGATTGCTTTTTCAGGATGCGTATTCTTTTCTTTATTTAAAAATTTTCCTGCTGCGTAAGGAGTAAAAATATCCATCAGCTGCGACAAAGACTGGTTGGACATATCGGCAATGTCATACCCTTCAAATTTTACGGATAAAGATTCTTTTTTTAGTCTTTTCCCCTGACAAACGGGACATTCGGCGTTGAGCATATACTGAGAAACTCGACGCTTCATCAGCCGACTTTGGGTATTGGCAAATGTCTGCATCACATATCGTTTTGCGCTGGTAAATGTACCCATGTAACTGGGGGACATTTTCCTCTTCAGGGCTCTTTGCACTTCCGACATAGTAAAGCCAGAATATACCGGTACCGTAGGTGTTTCGTCGGTAAACAAAATCCACTCCCGGTCTTTTTTAGATAAATCTTTCCAGGGTTTATCCACATCAAAACCTAGTGTCATCAATATTTCACGAAGATTCTGCCCCTGCCAGGCGGATGGCCAGGCAGCAATAGCCCTATCGCGAATGCTCAGGCTGTCATCGGGAACCATTGATTTTTCGGTAACATCGTAAATGCGCCCGATGCCGTGACATTTTGGGCAGGCGCCTTCGGGCGTATTAGGAGAAAATCCTTCGGCATATATGATAGACTGGTTTGGGGGATAGTCTCCGGCCCGGGAATACAGCATGCGCAATAAATTGGATATAGTCGTAACACTGCCCACCGTAGATCGGACAGTAGCGCCGCCGCGACTTTGCTGTAAGGCAACAGCGGGTGGTAAACCATGGATAGCCTGTACATCAGGAACAGCCATTTGGTTGAATAACCTTCGCGCATAAGGCGATACTGATTCCAGATACCGTCGCTGGGCTTCAGCATATATGGTGCCAAATGCCAATGAAGATTTTCCCGAACCTGATATACCCGTAAAAACTACCAGTTTGTTTCTGGGAATATCAACATTCACATTTTTAAGATTATGTTCTTTTGCTCCGCGTACCTGAACAAAACCTGTATCAATCTGCTTTTGTGATGCTGATTCCTGCATAAATGATTCTAAGTTTTTTTAAACTTTTATATTAAAGTTTTTATTTCTGTTGCCTTTGTGTTGGCAGCTTTTATTATTGCTTCTGCCTGCTCTAATGTGATGTTCATGCGCTGATTTTTTATGATTTAGAATAATTCTATACAAAATTATCTTAATACCAGTAGTAGTTATAGAACGATCCTTGATTTTATGATAACGATTCTCCAGGGAGCATCGTGTTTTTTACAGATTTGGACTAATTTTAAAACAGAAAATCCTGTATATGGGCGCTTATTTATTAACACCTGTTAATTTAAGTGATTCTTCCCGGCTCGACTCGCTGGTGGAACACCGAAGGGTCTTTAGCCTGCCTCACTGCGAGCTCAATATTTTTGAAACATTTTGTAAGTGTGATAATGTGGTACTTTCATACAGCGGCGGATTGGCGGTTTCAAGTATGATGAGAGGTAAAAAAGTAATGTCAGCAGAAGGTATAAATACTTTTGACTTTCTACCGGGCGAGACAGTTATTCTTCCCGAAGGAGTGACTATGAAGGTGGGCTTTCCGGACGCGGATGAAAGACATCCTGTACAATGTGCCACACTTGCTCTGGATTGGGATATGGTGAATAAAAACCTGGTGTTTCTCAATGAGCATTATCCAAACAAACAAGCGCCTTTTGAATGGAAGCTTGATTTTTCGCATTATCATTTCGATAATAATATAGAATTGGCTTCCAGTATCAACAAACTGGTTAACCTGAGCATGGAGGACAATCCGGCCAAAGAGGCAATGGCTGATCTTTCTCTTAAATTATTCCTGTTACGCCTCATACAGACGCAGCATCTTCTGTCGATCAGCGCTAAACAAAGGGATGACAGCAAGATACAACCAGCCATTGACTACGTGCATAAACATCTTACTGAAAAAATTTCTGTTGCAAAAATGGCACAGCAAAGTTGTATGAGTCAGTCAGCTTTTTATCAATATTTTAAAAATACGCTTGGTATCACGCCCCTGGAATATGTGCTACGCGCCCGAATAGACTACGCCAAGAAACTGATGGCAGATACTTCCATAACGGTAGCTGAAGTAGCCTACGCCTCCGGTTTTAATAACTTAAATTATTTCATCAAAGTATTTAAAACCCTGGAAGGAATCACTCCAAGCAAATACAGGCATTGATTAAAGTAAGTCCATAAAATTAAGATCAATCACTCAGATAGATCAGCGATATTGGACAGCGCCCCTCCTTAAAATTAATCTCAAACTGCCAGATCATATCGTAGCTATCTCATATAATAAAATAACAGGCAGCTCTTCGAAAGCTGCCTGTTTATATTTAAATCCTTTGGTCTGTTCTATTTCTTATAAGCCAGTAAACGCAACGCGTTAAACACCACCACCAAGGTTGAACCTTCATGTGCAATAACAGCCGGCCCTATACTGGCTACGCCTGCTATAGTAAGCGGGATCAATATTGCCACCACACCCAGGCTGATTACGAGGTTTTGTTTGATAATACCTTTCGCTTTCCTGCTCAGTCCAATAGCAAATGGCAATAACGAGAGCTTATCACCCATTAGTGCAATGTCTGCCGTTTCCAACGCCACATCGCTACCGGCAGCGCCCATCGCAATACCCACAGCGCTTTTTGCCATCGCGGGTGCATCGTTCACGCCGTCTCCCACCATAGCTACTTTATTTTCCTGTTGTGCTAATTTTTCAATCGCCTCCACTTTTTGCTCCGGTAATAAACCGCCCCAGGCTTCCGTAAGCCCTGTTTCTTTGGCAATGGTATTGGCTACTTCCTGGTTATCACCGGTAAGCATGATCATCTTTTGAATACCCACTTCTTTCAATTGTGCCAGTGTTTCTTTTGCTTCAGCACGCGGCGTATCCATCACCGCTATAATACCGATATAATTTTTGTTTTGCCGGATGACCATGGTAGTATTACCGGACTTTTCCAGCTCCTGTACTTGTTTTTTTAGATGCTCGTCCGGCGTAGCTTCGTCCAGTGACTCAAACAATGCCAGATTACCGGCAAAGATTTCATCATTATCCAATTTAGCCTTGATGCCTTTGCCAAGTACGGCTTCAAGGTCGTGCGCCGGCGTAATGTTGGTATCCTTCAGCTTTCCCTTGCCATCCCTGACGATTGCCTTTGCAATCGGGTGGTCGCTCAGTGATTCAACAGCCACTACTTTTTTTAGTAATTCATTTTCATCTACATCCGACAGCGGAATGATCCTGGTTAATTTAGGTTTACCCTCGGTTAAGGTTCCTGTTTTATCAAAAGCAAGCGCCGTGAGTGTACCCAAATCTTCCAGCGGCTTACCCCCTTTAACCAATACGCCGGCTCTGGCAGCTCTCGCAACGCCGCTTAATACCGCACTCGGCGTAGAAATAGCTAAAGCACAGGGACTGGCTGCGACCAACACCGACATGGCGCGATAAAAGCTTTTGCTAAAAGGTTCGTCCACTACCAGAAATGCAAAACACAGCAGCGCCACCAGTATCAGCGCCGCAGGCACAAAATACTTTTCAAATTTGTCGGTAAATTGTTGGGTCGGTGATTTTTGTGTCTGAGCCTCATTCACCAGCTTCACCAATCTCGACAATGTTGAATCTGAGGCCTCTTTAGATACTTTTATTTCCAGCGCCTCATTGCCATTAATCGTTCCGGCAAATACGCGGTATTTGGCATCCAGCTTATCCGGGTTTTCAATATTAACATTATCATTCCCGTTGCCAACTGCTTCCTTATCTACCGGGATACTTTCGCCGGTGATCGGCGCCTGGTTAACAGCGCTGCTTCCTTTCACAACAATACCATCGGCAGCAATTTTAGTATTGGGTCTCACCACGATAATATCTCCTTTTTTGAGTGTGTCTATTTTCACTTCCGTGGTTTGCCCGTCTTTTCTCAGCAAAGCTGTCTTTGGGGCAAGTTCCGCAAGCGCTGCAATAGATTTTCGTGCTTTTTCCATGGCAAAATGTTCCAGGGCATGCCCTAAACTGAAGAGGAAAAGCAGCAGCGCTCCTTCTGCCCAATTACCCAATATAGCTGCGCCAATAGCTGCTACCAGCATCAGGAAGTCAATTTCAAAGCCGCCTTTGGCAATGGTTTGTACAGCTTCTTTCGCTGTATAGTAACCGCCAAAAAAATATGCTGCTATGTATAATACCAGGGAAACCGCATCAGGCAGGGATGGTATTTTTGAAACTGCAAAGCCTGCTCCCAACAATATCCCGCAAACAATGCTAAAGATCAGTTCGGTATTTTTACCCCAAATACTACCGTGCGCATGGTCATGGTCGTGTTCTTCACCCTCTTTGTGGTCGTGCTTTTGATGGGCAATGCTTTTATGCCCGGTTATTTTTACAACCCTGGGGATTTCTTTCCCGGATACAATTTTCAATCCCTGCTTTCTCAACAAGCTGTCAATCTGCTCTTCAGAAATGGTTTGCTTATCGTACTCTACTACTACCACACCCGTGGCCGCGGCAGCAACAGACAGGATGCCGGGTTCATCTTTCAGCACAGCTTCAATCAGCTTGGTTTGCCTTTGATGGCGTATGCCCTTCACTTCAACAACAAGATGTTGATAGCGCCGGGTAATAGTGGCGCCGGCTTGCTCTGCCATTTTTTGAACAGCATCAACGCTAATGACCTGCGGATCGTAGTGAAAGCAAAGTTGGGACTTTGATTGCCCTTCTGCCGGAACAATATGTATCTTATCTATTCCTTTTCTTGCGCTGAGTTCACTTATCATTCTATGAACACAGGCGTCTTTTTCGTCCGGAACATCCGGCAACAATATATCAAGGCTGATTTTTATTTTTTCCACAGTCATAGTATTTAAAGTCAGAAAAATCGTTTGCTGGTATTTTTATAGTGCAGGTATTCATCACCGTACTGCTCAGGAATAACTGCATATGGTTCTTTTTAATGTGCGTGTTCCCCCTCTCCGGCGCTGGTAAGCTTTGCGAGAACAAAAAATGCGCCTTTTATTACAATTTTTGTATCGGCCGGCGCTTCTTTTAAAAGGGTGATCTGCGTATATCCCACATCTGAAACGCCCCTGGCAACCGGGATCTTTTCAAAAGTCAGATCTGTTTCAGGCGTTTTTTCTTTCTCAGTGTGATCGTGCGGCTCTTTACTATGATCAGCCCCTTCCTGCTCATGGTCATGATATTTCTTTTCACCATGCGGGTCGGTAAGTACAAATATATAATCCTGTCCGAGGTATGTTACAATGGCATCACTGGGCGCTGCCGGGGTTGTAATCCTATCCAGGCTGATGAGGGCAGTAATATTCATACCGTCTATCAACCCGGTTTTGTCTCCCTTCACCCGTGCGTGCACGCTTACTGCCTTGCTTTCGCCTTCAAATGACGACCCGAGGGAATAGATTTCTGCATCGTATTCCTTTCCGGGGTTATTGGTGAGTGTAAAATGAATACTTTGATTGTTCTTTAATTTGGGCAGGTCTTTTTCGTATACAAACAGGTCGAGATGGAGCTGGCTGTTATCTACAATTTCAGCCACCATGGTGTTAAGGTCTACATAAGCTCCCATTTTGACATTTACGCTGCTTACAATACCGCTGATAGGCGAACGAAGCGAGAGCACAGATACCAGTTTATTGTTGGAAAGTGATGAAAGACCTATACCCATCAACCGGATTTGCTGCTCCAAAGCCGCTTTCCTGGCGTTGAGCGCAGTGAGGTTGGATGCTGCAGCCTGCAAATTTTTGAGTGCGCCGGCATTACCCTCATTCAATTCCTTTTGACGGTTATATTCCTGTTCTGCTAAAATAATCTTCGGCTGTATAGCCAGGTATTCTTCCTGTGCAAGCATGAAATCGGGATTGGCAATAGTAGCGATCACCGCTCCCTTTTTTACTACATCTCCCGGCTGGATCAGCAGGGATTTTATGATACCGCTGTAAATGGAGTTGATAGATGCCTTGTTTTGATTAGGCACACGCAATGTGCCATTGGCCCTGACAGAAGCAGTTAACTGCTTCTGCTCTATACTACCCATTTCTATTCCAATGCTCCTGATCTGTTCGATGGTAAGTGTAGTAGTGTTTTCATTTTCATGTTCATCGGGGCGACCCTGCGCTTCCGATTCCCCGGCTTGGGCTGCTGTTTCGTCTTTACCGCTACCGCACGATAGTTGGGTAGCTATTGTAATGGCAAATGTTATAAACCATAATATTTTCTTCATCTGTTATTTTTTTGAGCTATTGATTGATATAATAATAGTATTGAATGACCGAATGATTGTATGCATTCAGGGCTTCAAGATAATTGCGTTGAATATCTATTGCCTGCGAGAGAAACTGGGACAGCTCGGCAAAACTGATCTCGCCTGCCCGGTATGCCAAAGAAGATGCTTTTATGATTTCAGCAGACTGCTTTAAGCCTGTGCGTTCATAAAAAGCCAGCATGGCGTTGTTTTTTTGAACTTCCTTTTCTGCCTGCATCCGTCCGGTTGCAAAGACCTGTTGACTGTACTCGTTTTGTCGTTCCTGCAGATCGGCTTCAGCCTGCGCTACCCTGACTTTATTTTTATTCGCACCGGCGCCGAACAATGGCGCCGCTACCGACACAGAAAAGCCCGAGAACGGATTGCTTAACCCGTACAACCGCTGGCTAAAAAAACGCCCTGAGAACTCCGGCATGTTTTCATTCTTAACGACTTTAATGCCCGCAGTGGCAATATGTACATACTGTTGCTGTAAAGCCAGTTGCGGATGCAGCGAATCCGTGGATTGTAACAACAACGGTAATTTTTCCAGGGGGTGGTCCGCAGATAAGAATGCAGTATCCGTGTTGAGCAACTGCATCAAGCTTCGCTGCTGCACTTCAATATCATTGGCAACCTGCACAATGGTTGCCTGTACTTCCTGCATACGCACATTGGCAGCGATACTGTCAAGTCCGGGGCTGTCGCCGGTTTTAACTTTCAGCGTAGCTGCTTCGCTCAATGACCGGTAAACGCTATCCAGCCTTTGATGGAGCTTCATTTTGTCCTGCAAATACCATAACTGGTAATAAACAGTACGCACATCTCTTTTCAGCGTAACGTCAATGGCAGAGCCATTCAACCGGTAATATTTCAGTTGTTCACCGAACAGGTTTTTTTGTGCGCTGTACAAACCCGGCCATGCCACGCCCTGGGAGATGCCGATTTTTAAGATTCCTTTATGGTCGCTCGGTCTGAGATCCTCATTTTCAGCGAATACACCGGTTTTCTGGATAGCGTTAGCCGTTTTCATCTGCCGTTCGCCCTTTACAACCTGTTGTTGATTGATACCATATTGCAGGTTATTGCCCGCAGCGGAAATGGCTTCATCAATACTGATGCGCCTGCCGGCAGGTTGTTGTGCCTGTGAAGAAAAGGACGCCAAAACAAGGAGCCCGGTTATGATGGCAGGCGATGACTTTATATGAATTTTCTTTTTTCCTGAAAACATAATGTATAACAGTGGCAATACCACCAGCGTTAAAAAAGTGGCAGTGATCAATCCCCCGATCACCACGGTGGCCAGCGGCTTCTGCACTTCCGCGCCGGCGCCGGCTGATAGCGCCATAGGAATGAAACCCAACGAGGCTACGGTTGCCGTCATTAATACTGGTCTTAATCTCATATGTGTGCCTTGTTTAACTCTTTGAAAAATATCGGAAACCCCTTCTTTTTCCAAGTGATTGAAGGTGCTGATCAGCACGATACCATTTAATACCGAAACGCCAAACAAGGCAATAAATCCCACGCCCGCCGAAATGCTGAAGGGCATATCCCGTAAGAGTAAGGCAAACACGCCCCCGATGGCGCTCATGGGAATAGCGGTATAAATCAATAGCGACTCTTTCAGAGAACCGAATGTAAAATAGAGCAGCAGGAAGATCAGACCGAGAGCAATAGGCACAGCCACCTGTAATCGCGCCGAGGCTGCCTGAAGGTTTTCAAAAGCGCCGCCATAGGTATAATAGTAACCCGTTGGCAACAGGTTTGCGGCGGCTAGCTTTTCCTGGATTTCTTCCACTACGGTAGCTACATCGCGGTCTTTTACATTGAAGCCCACTACAATTCTTCTTTTGCCTTCTTCACGACTGATCTGCGCAGGTCCTTCTTTGAACGATACGGTTGCTACCTGCGACAAGGGTATCTGCACACCATCCGGTAATGCGATAAAGAGATTGTTCACATCTTCGATGGAGGAGCGGTTTGCAGTGTCCAGCCTCACCACCAGGTCGAAACGTCTTTCATTTTCAAAAACAACACCTGCGGCTTCACCTGCAAATGCAGTACTGATGTTTCGGTTCATATCTTCTATGTTCAGCCCATACCTCGCAATTTTTGCCCGGTCGTATTCAATGGCGATCTGCGGCAGACCGGTGGTACGCTCGATCTGCGGTTCGGCGCTTCCCTTAACAGATTGCGCCACTTTTGCTACTTTGGGAGCGAGCATGGCAAGCGTGTCGATATTTTCGCCAAAGATTTTAATGGCCACGTCCTGTCGCACACCGGTCATCAGCTCATTAAACCTCATTTGTATGGGTTGATTCGCCTCGAAAAATACACCGGGTATTACTTCCAGCTTCTTCAGCATCAGTCCGGAGAGCTCATTATAATCTTTGGTAGTCGTCCATTCTTTCTTTGGCTTTAATACCACGATAAGGTCGCTGGCTTCCGGCGGCATCGGGTCGGTAGGCACTTCAGCGCTCCCGGTTTTTCCCACTACCATCTTTACCTCGGGAAAGGATTTGAGTATTCTGCTTGCCTGCATAGAGGTCTCAATGCTTTGTGAAAGGGATGACCCTTGCGGAAGAATACAGTGAAAAGCGTAGTCGCCTTCCTGCAGCTGCGGGATAAATTCACCTCCCATCCTGGTAAAAACAAATACACTGATCCCGAATACGATAACCGTCGCCATTACTACGATTGTCCGGAAACGAATGGCCCATCGTAACACGGGCTCATACAGCCGGTGAAAGAAATCCATCATTTTATCGGAGAAGGTTCTTTTGTGCGACATAGCCCTTGGCAGGATCAATGCACACATCATCGGGATATAAGTGAGGGATAATATGAGGGCGCCCAGGATGGCAAACGATACTGTTTGCGCCATAGGTCTGAACATCTTTCCTTCAATACCGATCAACGATAAAATGGGTATGTATACGATCAGGATGATGATCTCGCCAAAGGCGGCGCTACTGCGGATTTTAGATGCCGATTCGAACACTTCTACATCCATCTGCACCCGGGTCAGTTTTTGTTTGGATTTCCTAAGCTCCAGGTGGCGCAAAGTGGCTTCTACCACAATGACAGCGCCATCCACGATCAATCCAAAATCAATAGCGCCGAGGCTCATCAGGTTAGCGCTTACGCCAAAAGCGTTCATCATGCCAAAAGCAAATAACATGGAAAGCGGAATGGCAGAAGCCACGATCAAGCCTGCACGCAGGTTGCCGAGGAAAAGCGCCAGCACAAAGATCACGATCAGCGCTCCTTCAATAAGATTTGTTTTAACTGTATTGATGGCGCGTTCTACGAGGCTGGTACGATCCAAAAAAGCCTCTATTTCAACATCGGCCGGGAGTGATTTTTGGATCGTTTCCATTTTTTCTTTCACCCGGTTCACGACTTCCGCGCTGTTGGATCCTTTCAGCATCATTACGATGCCGCCTACAACTTCTTTCTCACCGTTATAAGTAACCGAACCGTACCTGACAGCATTACCTAACCGGACTTCTGCCACATCGCGTATCAATACAGGGATATTACTAACGGTTTTGATCACAATATTGCCAATATCTTCCATAGATGATACCAGCCCGATACCTCTTATAAAATAAGCGTTCGGCTTCTTATCAATGTATGCCCCACCCGTGTTTTGATTATTTTTAGATAGAGCAGTGAATATTTCCGGAATCGTAACATTCGATCCTTTGAGGCGGTTAGGATTGACTGCTACTTCGTATTGTTTCAACAGCCCGCCAAAGCTGTTCACCTCTGCCACTCCTTTAGCGCCGTATAATTGACGGGCAACGATCCAGTCCTGCATGGTGCGGAGATCCATTGCCGTATATTTATCTTCCGCGCCTTTTTTGGGATGCAGCACATATTGATATATCTCTCCTAAACCCGTACTAATGGGAGCTAATTCCGGCGCGCCTATTCCTTTGGGGATTTTTTCTTCGGCCTCTTTGAGTTTTTCCGTCATGAGTTGCCGGGCAAAGTAGATGTCTACGGACTCATCGAATACTACTGTAATTACGGACAACCCGAACCGGGAGATGGAGCGCATCTCCACCAGGTCAGGGAGATTCGCAATACTTTGCTCCACCGGGTAGGTGACAAACTGCTCCGTTTCCTGGGCAGCCAACGTTGGCGCCCAGGTGATCACCTGCACCTGGTTGTTGGTGATATCCGGCACGGCATCCACCGCTAGCTTACCGGCGCTCCATATACCCCATATAATGAGCGCTACAGTGAGCAATCCAATAATGAGCTTGTTTTTTATAGAGAATTGAATGATTGTATTAAGCATGAATTATTTGTGATTTGAATTGAGATATTGATAGAGCGATGCACCGTTGGAAGAGCCGGTAACACGATGATGAAACACAGGGCAACATATACAATGCAAACAACAACCATTATGAAGGGCGCCGTTCCAATTTCCCGGTAATAGTGTTACATCTCTTGCGGGATACAGAGTTCTATGTAATCATACGCTACAAAAGGTAATAACGGGTGGTATGTGCAGCTTAACACAGATGCACGTCTAAAAGCCCGGATCAGGCTACTAACTGGGGCGGTTGCCAGATAGGCAGGGAGATGCTGATAAGTGAACCAGAATAAAAAGAGAGGTGCTGAATGTGGTTTTCAAAAGAAACAATTTCAACAGAAGGAGATGGATTATACTGGGTGACAACAGAACAGCAACTACATATACAAAGCGGGGAACAGAAATCCTGGTGCGTACCATCCCGGTGGCCATCTTCATGTCCGGCGATATCGTGTGAAACAGATGTTTTTGCAGCATTGGCAACTGCTCCGTCCCGGCAGGGCAGTCCGCTGAGACCAAGCATTAAAAAAGCCATTATGAATGCAAAAAACTTCACGTGGGTAAAATTATTCCAAATCTTCAAGCCATCATAATAATTTTAACACAACCATGTTGCAAATGCCTGGACGTTTACAGCCGCCTTAAATAAAGACGGCAACTCCTTTTAAGGAATTGCCGTTTAAATCTTTGTGAGGTTTTCCCATCTGGGAAATTTGTAGTCCCGGCAAGAATCGAACTTGCATCTAAAGTTTAGGAAACTTCTATTCTATCCATTGAACTACGGGACCATATAAGCCGATCGTCAACAGCAACTATTCATTAACGGTAGCTACTCTGGGATCTCTTATCCAAAAGAGCGGCAAAGTTAAACAAATTTACGATTTAACCTTCCTAAAATGTTTCTGTTTAACGGCGCCGCATAAACAGGAAAACAAAAACAAAGCTCTTAAAATATGCTGATAATTAGCATTTTATGATCTATCGGGCTTGTCCGGCGCACCGCAGATCCCCTGTCTCGCCTCCAATAGGACCGGCTGGCAACACGATTAATTCATTTATACATAAATACAAACATCTGTCACCGCAGATCCCAGTCCCCGCATCCTATAGGAGCGCCGGGAGGTATGGTCTTATGTCGGGCGGGTTTTTCTTTTTCAGGCGCTTTCATTCTTTCCAGGGCAAGGCGGTAATGTCCTATAAGGTTTTCATCCCTGGCTGTTTTTAACTGCAGCTCCATATATTTTTTTAACTCCTCCAGCACATTTTGCACCTGGGCCCTGGTCTCAAAAGAAGCTTCCTCATCTATAGATGCCGCCAGCAAATAGGTTAGCAATACCTGCCCCGTCTGCCGCTGGATCAGGTTCTCCATGCCCTTCCGCGGCGGCGACTTCCAGAATTGGTTGCACAACTGATCCATCATCTCTTTCGGGCTTAGCCCGCCATACAATACTTCATACTGCGTCATACGGTTCAACCGGTTAACATTCAATAAAAATGACAACGTGTAATTGGCGGCGGTTTCCGCGGGAGATAAGGCGTCAAAAACAATACCGGTCCGCTTGGGAAACAACTCTCTTCCTATCTCATATCCTGACGGACGGGGAGGAATCAATGCCATGATCTTTTCCGGCAGGGCCAGGAACGCCGGATCAAGACAACCCGCTATGGCCTTCAGGGCTTTTAACTGATCGGCCCGGGGAACCGCTTTTGTAATCAGCTGCCCGTCGCCCCGGATCGCATAGGAATAGTCCAGCGCCCCTACCAGCTTTGAAGCGGCTTCCAGCTGATAGCGATGATAAAAATATACCGGAACCAATACGTCTTCGAGCAAAGCCAAAGGCTGACCCTGACGGATATTGTTTTCGCCGAAACGGGCCAGGGCATTGTTCCTGATCTTTTTTACGGCTTCCAGCTCTGCAACCGGGTCGGGGCCGTTATCCCATAAATGAGCCGATGGATGCGCGGAACCAGGCGGACGGGCATCGCGGTCGCTCAGGTATTTCAAGCCCCTGGCGCTAGCGTCGGATAATATTTTATCCAGGGCTTCCGCCTCGTTAACCCCCGGCGGAAAATCCTGGTAACCCCAGGCGATGGCAACCTTGTCCCATTCCCCAATCTGAAGATCATAAGCATTGCTGAGATCGATATGGCCATTCGCATCCAGCTTTACCAGCGGATGAGGGTAATCCATGACGCTGGCCCTATTGCTGACGCTCGCCGCATAATTGTGCATCAGCCCGATCGTATGGCCTATTTCATGGGCAGAGAGCTGTTTCAACCGGTTTAACGCCATCTTCAGCATCTTATCATCCGCCGGAACGCCTTTTTCATAAGGCGCCAATAAGCCTTCGGCAATCAGATAATCCTGCCTTACCCGCAAAGAGCCCAATAAAACATTCCCCTTGATGATCTCGCCCGTCCTGGGATCCACAACGGCGGCGCCGTAACTCCAGCCGCGGGTAGACCGGTGCACCCAATTGATCATATTATAGCGGATATCCATAGGATCGGCGCCCTCCGGCAATACTTTTATCTGAAAAGCGTCTTTATAGCCCGCGGAGACGAAAGCCTGGTTCCACCAACTACCCCCTTCCAGCAAGGCGCTGCGGATAGGTTCGGGAACGCCGTTATCCAGGTAATACACAATAGGCTTTACCGGTTCGCTGACCGGCGCTGAAGGATCCTTCTTTTTTAAGCGGTGGCGTATGATATAATTTTTGAGGATGGGCTCGGAAACCGGCGTACTATAATCAAAATAAGAAGTATTAATAAAGCTGCTGCGGATATCGAATACCCGCGGTTGGTATTCCTTATCCGGCAACTGCACAAAAGAATGATGCATGCGCAGTGTAATAACTTCTGCCGAAGGAGTAACGCTTTTTATATAGTTGCCGGCCCTGCCATCGGTATTGACCAGGGAAACCGTCGCTTCGATCTCCGTATTGAGCGGGAAATTTTTTGTGGCGGGCAGGTACAACGCCGAGCGTGTTTTATCAAAGGTATAATTGCCCTGATCTGCCGTCCTGATGCGATTGGCGGCATTCATTATGTCTCTTACGATAAAATCCGTTGCGTCCACCAACACGGAACCCGCTGTTTCGGCTTCAATAGCAAACCCCCATAAAACGGACTGGGCAAAGGATTGCGCTACCGCCTGCTGTTCGGATACATTATTGGCGCTGGCGCGGTAATCATAGTTCGGGGCGATCATAAGCAGCTTGCCGCCTACCCGGCTGAAGCGGATCACGCTTGTCTCCCCCAGCAGTCCGCGGTCCAGCCCAATATCGTTGGAGCCCAGGCCGGCAGGAAGGGACCGTTGATACAATATCTCCGTGTCAAGCTGGCTGATCTCCAGCCATATCTTACCGGCGGAAGCTTCCCAATAGAAATTCAGGAATCCTTCCTGTTTTTTCATTTCCTTGGTTTTATCCGCTATAGAGGGAAGTTTTTGGGCCATTGTTCCCAAGGAAAAAAACACAATTAAAATAAAAATATATTTCATTTGCTGAGATTTATGCGCTTGGATAAGGCGATAAGATAATACAATAACAAATAATAGCCTCGCAAGACTTGAAAAACGCCTTCCGAAATTAATCTCATATCTTTGCCGCTCTTTACTATTTAAATATGAAATTTTACAGTTTTCTTATACGATATAGGCTTCAGATCGGCATTATCCTGCTCGTGGTAGGTTTAGCCGCTAATATATGGAGCGGTTTCTGGCCTGCCTTTCCGGCGTACCTCGTCGGGCTGATCCTTATCGCCGGCCATTTTTTCATCGGCCCCCTTCGGTTGGTACAGGAATACATGGAGAAAGGCGATATGGAAGGCGCCGAGCGCGTGGTAAAATCGGTGCGATATCCTAACCTGCTTTATAAGCCTGTCCGTTCGGCCTACTATACCGTAAAAGGACAGATGGATATGATGAAGCAGGATTTTGAGGGCGCGGAAAAGAATATGAAAAGAGGCATTGACCTGGGCTCGCCCGTTAAAGAAGTGGAAGGCGCCAATCTTTTACAGATCGGCATGATCAATATGCAGAAGGGAAACTTTAAGCAGGGTGAAAGTTATATACGCCAGGCTATCCGCAAAGGCCTCCCCGATAAAGAAAATGAGGCGGCCGCTTATCTCCAGATGTGCAATATCATGATGAACAAAAGAGAGTTCAGGGCGGCGAAAGAGTTTTTCAAAAAAACCAAGGCGCTGAAGCCTACCAACCCGGAAATTATCAAACAGATCAAAGAGATCGAAAAGTATATTTCAAGAATTCCGGGTTAGACCATTCAAGCCGCCAGGAATAGACGAGGATAACGGGTTCGGAGAATACCTGGCTAGACCCCGATCCTCCCAAAACACGACGAAAATTCAACGCAATTGGAAATAGGCGATACCCCGATCACAAAGCATGATCCCTTTTCACCTCCGCCATCGTTTCATGCATGACCTGAACGGTCCTGGCGACCAGTCCGGCCAGCAATTCGGGATCTTCTCCTGTCTTGGCTTTTGACTCCAGGGTTCGGATATCCTGCTTTAATGCCGCAATGCCCATCGCGTCTATTGTCGCTTTCAGCTTGTGCGCCGCTTTACTTAACTCCGGCCATTGTTGGTTATCCGCCGCCGATTGAATCTGCTGCAAGACGCCTGGAACCGTGTCCAGAAACAACTGCATCATGCGCGGGATAAACGAACGGTCGCCCCCCGAGAGCGATTCGATTGTCGATAGATCGTATCCTTTTGTTTGATGTTCCGCTGCCAGAGAAGCAGTATCAGCTTGCAAAGAATTGACATTCATATTATCGCCCTGTCGTTTATAAATATTTTTGAAAACAATATCGAATAGTAAAGCCTCTTCAAATGGTTTCCGCAGGCAATCATCCATTCCCGCATTTAAATACGCCTGGTGATCTTCCTTCGATGCATTCGCGGTCAGGGCAACGATGGGTATGGAAGATTTTTTTTCATCCGGGAGCCGGCGTATCTGTCTGGTCGCTTCTATGCCGTCTATCACAGGCATTTGGATATCCATCAGTACAAGATCAAACGCATGGTTTGCGGCCTTCTCCACCGCCGTCATTCCATCTCCAGCAATATCAACTATACAACCCCATGATTCAACCAGCCGACGCACAAGATATTGGTTCATCTCCACATCGTCTGC
>JAEUVR010000242.1 GCA_016786785.1 Chitinophagaceae bacterium | reverse complement strand
CCTTCCGTTTCTTTGGGTTGGCGTCTTTCGGGCGAAAGTTTTATGGCAGGAGTTGAATGGATCAACGACCTCAAATTGAGGGCTAGCTATGGTATCCTGGGATCTCAGAATAATGTCAGCGCGAGCAATCCCTATAGTTTGTTCGGAGGCGGTTATACAGATGCGTATTATGATATGACCGGCACAGGCAACAGCGTGATCAGGGGGTTTTATCAAACCCGGATAGGCAATGCATATACAGGATGGGAGAAAAACCTTGTCACAAATATTGGCGTTGACGCCGCTATCCTGAATAATAGGATCATTTTCTCCATGGAATATTTTAAAAAAGCGGTTAATGGCCTGCTGTTTTCCGAACCGCTGCCGGCAACGGTGGGCGGCGCTGCAGCGCCTGTGGTGAATATAGGCGATATCCAGAACAAGGGCGTGGATGTATCGCTTACCTACCAGGACAAGATTGGAGGCGATCTGGGGTTTTCGATAGGCGCGAATATCACCACTTATCAGAACAAAGTAGTATATACGCCGGACCCGGGATATTTCGATGGATCAAGTATAAACAGCTTGGGAAATATGATCAGGAACCAGGTGGGTCAACCCCTCAGTTCATTCTTCGGATATGAGGTCATCGGTCTTTTCGGGAATGCCGAAGATGTTACTCAATCTCCTGTTCAAACTGCCGCCGCTCCGGGCAGGTTCAAATACAAGGATACCGATAAGGATGGATCGATCACTCCCGAAGACCGCGTATTTCTCGGTGATCCGAATCCGGATTTTACTTATGGTTTAAATATTGGACTTACCTATAAAGGGTTTGATCTGGGCGCTGTTTTCTATGGTTCCCAAGGAGCGGAGCTGGTGAATACCGTGAATGCATTTACGCATTTTCTTGGCGAGGTTGGGGCTAAGAGCAATGCATTGCTCAATGCTTGGACGCCGCAGAACACATCGACAAATGTGCCAAAGATCGAGGGGGTGAGAAACTTCAGCACCAACGGCGCCATGAACTCCTATTTTGTGGAAGATGGATCTTATCTGCGATTGAGGTCCTTGGTTTTAGGTTATACAATAAAACCGGGCGCGTTGAAAAAGCTTGGGATAAGTAGTTGGAGAATATACGCCCAGGGCGTCAACTTGTTTACTGTTACCAATTATTCCGGTCTTGATCCTGAGATTGGCGGATCCAGCTCAAGCTTCGGGATAGATTATGGCAACTATCCGAATAATCAAAAGAACTTTTTATTTGGCATTAATCTCTCATTTTAATCAACCATTAATAACAGCTATATGAAACTATATACATCGGCGATCTTCGCCAGCCTTTTGCTCCTTAGCTGTCAAAAGAGTTTTCTGGAAGTTATACCTATCGGGTCTGTTAATGAAACCACCCTTGCAACAAAACAGGGAGTCGATGGATTGCTGGTCGGCGCTTATTCTTTGTTAGATGGTTTTGGAACAGGCGGGGGAGATATCTACGGCAGCCGCATGGTGCATGCAACGATTCCTTCCGACGATGCGCATACAGGGACCATCCCCAACGGCATCCTGGCGCAGATGGAAGGATATACTTTCGACGCTACTTCTTATCCTTTCGACAACAGGTGGCGGATGCTGTATTCTGCAGTGCAGCGCGCTAACGATGCGCTCAGGGTATTAAGCCAAGCCAAGGACCTGACCGTCGACGAAGCAAATCAGGCGGAAGCGGAAGCCAGGTTTCTGCGGGGTTTCTATCATATGGAAGCGGCGATGATGTGGAAGAATGTGCCTTATCTTGATGAAACGATTACTTATAACAATAAAAATTACAATGTTTCCAATACGGAGCCGGTATGGCCTAAGATAGAGGACGACTTCAATTTCGCTGCGGGGAATCTGTCCGCTACCAATTCGCAGGTAGGAAGGGTGAACAGCTGGGCGGCAAAGGCTTTTTTGGCTAAAGCCTATATGTTCCAGCATAAGTTTACCGAGGCAAAGCCTCTTTTAAAAGACATTATCGACAACGGGCGCACTACAAACGGTCTTAAGTATGCGCTGAATGCGAAATATTACGATAATTTTTATTCCGGCGCCAAACATGGACCGGAAGCGGTTTTTGCAGTACAGATGTCTGTGCTTGACGGTACAACCAATGGCGCCAACGGAAATTATACTGATGGATATGGAGGCCCTTTCAACAGTCCGACAACAGGAGGTTTCGGATGGCTTCAGCCCTCCTTTGATCTGGCCAATGCATATCAGACAGACCCGGTAACCGGGTTGCCTTTGATCGGAACCTACCAGAATACGCCTATTGTAACAGACCAGGGGCTGGCTTCCTCGGATCCCTTTACGCCGCACAGCGGCACGCTGGATGCGCGCCTCGACTGGTGTATCGGAAGAAGAGGCATTCCTTATCTCGACTGGGGCTATCACCCTGGCCAGGCCTGGGTGAGGCAGCAGTTTTCCGGCGGGCCTTATACAGGCATCAAACATATCGCCACCAAGGCAAGGGCTGCCACCGACCGCCAGAACATAGCCACGAACAATCCTTACAACCTGATTCGTTTCGCCGATGTGCTGTTGTGGGCGGCAGAAGTGGAAGTTGAGATCGGAAGTCTTGAGCTTGCCGAAGATTATGTAAATATGATAAGGGCCCGCGCAGCTAACCCGGATGGTTTTGTGAAAAAATATATTGACGACGATCCTGCCAAGGGGTTCTCCAATATTCCCGCCGCCAATTATTTCGTGGGCCTTTATTCCGGTCAGTTCGCCATTCAGGGAAAAGATTTTGCCCGGGAAGCGGTTCGGTTTGAGAGAAGGCTTGAGCTGGCGCTGGAACATCACCGGCTATTTGATCTGCGGCGTTACGATAACGGCAGCGGCTATATGGCTACGATAATGAATAATTACCTGACATTTGAAAAAAATGTTCCCGGGTACAATAATGCTTATATGAGCGACGGCCATTTTACGCAGGGAAAGAACGAGGTTTATCCCATCCCGCAGATTCAGATTGATCGCAGCATGAGCGGAGGAGCGGCTACGCTGAAACAAAATGACAAGTATTAATATCTGATATTGTTTAGCGGTAATTATTTAGAAGGAATCTTAAATCTCGCTTAATATGAAATCTAAACTTAACAAAGCGGCTAAAGAAAACGAAGGCAAAGCGCTTTCTTCTCCGGTAAAGAATGATTCCGGCAACCAGTATTCCAGGCGTTGGTTTTTACATTCGATAGGCTTGGGGGCCGCTACGTTGGGACTGTCGCAGACCGGATGTTCAACGGCAAAAAAAGGAGGGAAAGGGCCAGAGAACGTTCCTAAGATACAGGGATTTGAAGCCGTGCAAGAAAAAGCTGAGGAGGTGAAAGAATGGAAGCCGGTTTCCGATCGGAAGGTTAAAGTAGGTATTGTAGGATATGGATACTGTCGGTTCGGCGCGCAATTTGGATTCCAGGATCATCCCAATGTGGAAATCGTAGCCGTGAGCGATCTTTTCCCCGATCGTTGCGCAACGCTGGCAAAGGAATGCCGCGTAAACAAAACCTATCCTTCGCTGGAGGAGCTGGTGAAGGATAAGGATATTGAAGCCGTGTTTATTGCGACGGACGCTCCCAGCCATGCCAGGCATTCGATGGAAGCGCTGAATCACGGAAAGCATGTGGCCGTAGCAGTGCCCGCAACATTTGGATCGATAGAGGAAGGAGAGCAACTTTTAAATACGGTGAAACGATCGGGGCTCAAGTATATGATGTTTGAAACCTCGTATTTTCACGCCAGGCTATATGCGATGCGGGAGATATTTAAGGCCGGAGGATTCGGGAAGCTGGTATATAGCGAGGGAGAGTATTATCATTATCACACTGCGCCGCTGCCGGGTTATAAAGACTGGCGTTTCGGGCTGCCTCCGCAATGGTATCCCACGCATTCCAATGCTTATCATGTCGGCGTAACCGACGAGACCTTTACAGAAGTAAGTTGTATGGGCGTTCCTGGGGTGATGCCATCCTTGCAGCCGGGCGCTAACAGGTATAACAATCGCTTCTTCTCCGAATTTGCATTATTCCGCGCCAGCGGCGGCGGATCTTCCCGCATGGTAGTTAGTTGGGATACCCCGGGAGGAATAGGCCGCGGAGAAGACGGCAGGGTGAGAGGCCAAAAAGGATCATATTTTGAAAAATACGAAGGCATTGAAAAGATACAGGTGGATGTTAGTCGACCGGGCCTCCCTCCCGGCGTGCCGGCCGGCGGTCATGGCGGCTCGCATGGTCGCCTTACGGATGAGTTTATTACGGCTATTCTTACGGACCGAAAACCCCTGATAGATATTGCCACTGCATTGAACTTGACCGTTCCGGGCATCATCGCTCATCAGTCTGCTTTGAGAAACGGGGAGCTTTTAAAAATTCCGCAATACCGGTTATAGCCCAGGCCTGCTAAAAATTATATATCAAATCAAATCATTCACATGAAATCAAAGAAAAATATTCCAGACCAGGATAAAATGAAACAACCCACTAACGATGCGCCCCTGGATCTTATTAAACCGGCCGGGCCTTCGCGCCGGCTGTTTTTGCAATCGGTAGGATTGGGCGCGCTTGCCCTGGGATTACAACAAACCGGTTGCGCTGAAAAAAAGCAGTCTGATGGAGGGCCTGTCATGCAAGGTTTTGAACAAGCTGAAAAAACAGCCAGCCTTTCAGAAGGTTGGAAGCCTGTTTCTGACAGGAAGGTGAAAGTTGGCATCGTCGGTTATGGATCTTCCCGGTGGGGAGGAAATTTTGGATTCCAGGATCATCCCAATGTAGAGATTGTTGCGGTCAGCGATCTTTTTCCCGAACGTTGCCAGGCGCTGGCTGAGAAATGCCGCGTGAGCAAAACTTATCCTTCATTGGAGGAACTGGTGAAAGACAAGGATATTGAAGCGGTATTTGTCGCAACAGACGCGCCCAGCCATGCCCGCCATGCCATGGAAGCGCTGAAACATGGAAAGCATGTAGCCGTAGCCGTTCCTGCTGTTTTTGGTTCGCTGGAGGAAGCTGACCAGTTGTTGGCCGCCGTAAAAAAAAGCGGCCTTACCTATATGATGTTCGAAACGTCAGCTTTCCATGAAGAGCTTTATGCCATGCGGCAGATCTATCAAGCAGGTGAATTTGGAAAGATCATCTATTCCGAAGGCGAATATTATCACTATGCTCCTAAAATGTCTCCCTCGTATAAAGGCTGGCGCGATGGTCTTCCTCCTCAATGGTATCCCACGCATTCCAACGCTTATTATGTAAGCATAACGGATGGCAGTTTTACCGAAGTAAGCTGCCTGGGCTTGCCCAGCGCCTTGCCGGATCTGCAGCCCGGGAAAAACAGCTATAATAATGTATTCTTTTCCGAGATAGCGCTGATGCGTACAAGCGATGGAGGAATGTCGCGGATGGCGGTGAGCTGGGATACGCCCGGAGAAGCAGGCGAAAGAGGACGCGTTAGGGGCGAAAAGGGGTCCTTCTATGGTAAATTTCAGGGAATAAAAGACGCGAAGCCGCTCACGATAAATACCAGCCGCCCGCCTCTTCCTCCTACTATGTCGCCCGGAGGACATGGCGGATCTCACGGTTACCTTACCAATGAATTTATCACCGCTATTTTGCAGAATCGTAAGCCGATCGTAGATGTGATCTCCGCGCTTAACATGACTGTTGCAGGTATCGTAGCGCATACCTCTGCATTAAAGGGCGGCGAGCTGCTAAAAATACCTCAATATTCTTTATAGGGGCGACGGGTAGTCTGAACAGCCGCTGACAATTTATAATTTGATGATGATGAATAACTGGCCAAAATCTTTAAGTCTACTTGAGCGTAATGAACGTTGGATACCGGGGGGAGTGGTTTCGCTTAACCGGAAATCTAATCCCAATATTTGCTTTTCCAAAGGAAGAGGAAGTCGTGTCTGGGATATAGAGGGTAATGAGTATATCGACTACCAGGCAGGGTTTGCCGCCGCCTTTTTAGGGCATGCTGATCCTGATGTGGACGGCGCTGTGGTGGAAACCATTCAGCATGGATCTGTGCTGATGGGCGCCGGCCCTACAGAAAAAGAGGGGGCGTTTGCAAAGCTGTTTTGCGCGTGTGTTCCTACGGTAGAAAAGATACAGATCACTACTACGGGATCTGAAGCTACTTATCATGCGATCCGTATTGCGCGCGCAGCCACAGGAAAGGATCATATCATCGTTATGCAAGGGGGCTATAACGGCTGGCACAATGATGTTGCCGGAAACGTGATCAGCTCGCTGAGCGATGTTGGCGCCAGGGTTGATAAAGGCGAATATCCCTTCGATGCTTTATCGGCGGGCATTCCGCTATCTCATCAATCGCTGGTTCACCCGGTAAATTTTAACGATCTTGATTCCATTGCCTTCCTTGTTAAGCAATATCCTGTTGCCTGCGTGCTGTTGGAGCCTATCCTGCAGAATATTGGCATCGTAAAGCCTAAAGATGGTTATCTGCAAGGATTAAGAAAACTTGCGGATGATAATAATTTTCTGCTGGTGTTTGATGAAGTGAAGACAGGCTTCCGTCATGCGCTGGGGGGATACCAGTCGATTTGCGGCGTAACTCCTGATCTGAGCTCCTTCGGCAAGGCGGTAGCTAATGGATACCCGATGGGAGTGATCGGGGGGAAGGCAAAGTATATGGATTATTTTGTTCATCCGGAGAAGTCAAAACGCGTATTAATTGCGGGCACTTTTAACGCGCATCCGGCGACAACGGCTGCCGCCATCGCAACGTTGGAAAAGCTGTCTTCTCCCGATCATAATGTTTACCGGCATATTCGCGCGCTGGGAGAGACGCTGGAAGAAGGATTAAAGACGATCCTGCAAAAATTTGATTGTCCTTTTTATGTTGCGCGCGAAGGATCCGCCTTCTGCGTGTATTTTATGGATCACGCTCCGGCAGATTATCATGATATCGCCCGGCATCATCTTTTTGATCTCGACAAGGCCTATCGCCTGGGCTTAATAGAATGCGGCATATTTAATTTTCCATTGCCTATTAAACAGGGGAGCATTTCATTTGCCCATACCATCAGAGACATTGAGGAAACGCTGGAAAAAACAAACGCTACGCTTCAACGCCTATTTGAAAAGAAGACTGTATATAAATAATATGAAGATCACAGAAATTAAAACGCTGGTTTGTAATGCGCGGATGCGTAACTGGATATTTGTAAAAGTAGTTACCGATCAGCCTGGCCTCTACGGCTGGGGGGAAGCTACGCTCGAATGGCATACGCGGTCTGTAGTGGGAGCGATAGAAGATATCTCGCAGCTCCTGATAGGAGAGGATCCTACAAGAATTGAATACCTGTGGCAGATGATGTACAGGCAGCATTTCTGGCATGGCAATGGCATCGTCAGGGGCACTGCCATTAGCGGAATAGATATCGCATTATGGGATATTCTTGGGAAGGTGCACAATGTGCCATGCCATAAGCTGTTGGGCGGAAGGGTCCGGGATTATATACGATTGTACTGTCATCTCGGAGGCGGCAGGATGGAAGATTTTTATGAAACCAAACCGGAAGACGCAAAGAGGTTTGCAGAACTGGCTCAGCAGGCCGTAGAGGAAGGGTTTACTGCTTTTAAGTCGATGGCTGTTCCGCATACCATGTCTCTCGAAGGCTTGCAGCCTATCCGGTATGCCGAGGCTTGCGTGCAATCGATGAGAGAGGCTGTGGGCGACAAGATCGATATTATGGTCGACTGTCATGCTCGTCCAAGCCCCAGAATGGGCATGCAGTTTGCCCGCGCTCTTGACCCATATGGCCTTTTTTTCTTTGAGGAGCCCTGCTGGCCGGAATCGATCGATGATATTGCCCTGATCCAAAGAGCGGTGAAAACACCGATCGCAACAGGCGAAAGGCTGGTAAGCATATACGCTTTCCGGGAATTGTTTGAAAAAAGAGCGGCAAGCGTTATCCAACCGGATATCACCCACTGCGGAGGATTAACGGAGGTGAAACGAATTTCAGCCATGGCTGAGGCCTACAGGGTCTCTATTGCTCCTCATAATCCGCAGGGCCCGATAAGTACCGCGGCATCGATTGAGTTTGGGTTCAGCTCTCCTTCTTATATTATATGCGAAAGCGTACATAATGACGTCCCCTGGCGAAAAGACGTGGTTACCGAAGGATATTCCATTCAGAAAGAGGGAATGCTGGTATATCCAAATAAACTTCCGGGCCTTGGCGTGGAAGTGAATGAAGAAGAGGTTGGCAAACATGGTTTTCAGCAAGAGGTGCTACAACGCAACTTTAGCAGAGATGGCAGCGTAAATGACTGGTGATATGTAACTTTCTGGGATGAAAAAATTATTTGAAAACAATACGGTT
>JAEUVR010000210.1 GCA_016786785.1 Chitinophagaceae bacterium | reverse complement strand
TTGTCGATGGCCAGCACATAGGCGGCTGTTCGCATATCGGGTATGCCGGGGTTGTTTTTCCATACTTCCATAATTTCCCGGGTAGCGGCGATCATGGTTTCCTCGAGGCCGCTCCTGACCAGGTCTATTTCATCGGGGCCGCGAAGGATAAGTTCTCTTTCCGCGGCGTTTACTTTTTTACCGGTAAGTCCCTCGATCTGCTCCAGTATCTGGCCGTTCAGGTTTTCCGCGAATCGTTTCTCCATACGGCCATAACGCACATGGCTAAGGTTTTTTAACCATTCAAAATAAGATACGGTTACGCCTCCTGCGTTAAGATACATATCGGGAACCACCAAAATGCCTTTCTTCAGGCATTCCTCGTCGGCTTCCGGGGTAAGCGGGCCGTTAGCCGCCTCGCCGATGATCTTAGCCTTTATCCTGGAGGCATTGGTTTTATTGATCACGTTTTCCAGCGCGGCAGGTATCAGGATATCGCAGTCCATTTCCAGCGCCTCGCCGTTTTTTTCAAAGTTGTTCGCGCCCTTAAAATTGAGGATAGACTTGGTTTTTTTACGATGAGCGACTACTTCGTCTATATTCAGGCCTTCAGTATTCCAGATGGCGCCCTCGTATTCGGCGAGACCGATGATCCTGGCGCCTGCCTCCTGGAAGGACTTGGCCGTATGGTATCCCACATTTCCCAATCCCTGGATAACGACCCGCTTATTTTTAACGCCAGTGGAAAGCCCCAGCTTTTTCATGAGTTCCCCGGTATTGCATATTTCGCGCAATCCATAGAATACGCCCAGGCCGGTGGCTTCCCTGCGGCCGCGTACGCCTCCCTGGGTAATCGGCTTCCCGGTTACGCAGGCCTGCGCGTCAATTTCGCCGGGGCGCATACTGCTGTAGGTGTCCAATATCCAGGACATCTCTCTTTCGCCTGTTCCATAGTCGGGAGCGGGCACATCCACGCCGGGGCCGATAAAATTCTTTTTGATCAGCTCAGCGGTATAACGGCGGGTTATCTTTTCAAGATCATAGGCGCTGTGTTTCCGCGGGTCGATGGTGATGCCTCCCTTGGCTCCCCCGAAGGGCACATTCACGATAGCGCATTTAAAGGTCATCAGCGCGGCAAGCGCCATCACTTCGTCGAGGTTTACATTCGGGGCAAACCTGATCCCTCCCTTACAGGGCGTTTTATGATGCGAGTGCTGCACCCTGTATGCCTTGATCACTTCTATCTTGTCCCCGATCTTAACGGGGAAGTGCATACGATATACGGCGTTGCATTGCTTGATCTGTTCGAGGGTCCCCGGATCCCAGTTGGTGAAGGCGGCGGCTTTTTCGAAATTTTTCTCTACATCTCCAAAAAAGCTGTATTTCTGGTCAGACATAAGATATTTTTTGCGATTTATTAAATGCTCATCCGATTAAATAAACGCTCAAAGGACGAATAAATTGGCGGGTCAGCTTTTTTCCATCCTGGATATTTTTCTGTCCAGGCGCGCAATATAGATGAATAGGCCCGCAAGAATGACGACCAGGACGGCTACCACCACGTATATCTTTGAATCCGCCCGGAGACCCGTTGCAACCTTTTCCGTTTGAGAAACTGCGGCGTCTTGCGCATAGATAAATAAACCAAGAAAAAGCAATTGAATGCTGAGGATTAATTTTTTCATGATGCCAGACTGGTGTAGGTTTTTTTTTCTTCAAGCAATTGTAAACGCAGGCGTAAAGTGGCGATCCATATCCCCAGCAATATCCATCCTATTACTGCCGGCCAGAATACTGTTCGCATAGTAGCGTCGAGGTCCTGCCCGCCAAGGCCCGGGTTGCCTTCAACGCCCTTTCCTCCGGGATGCAGCGATTCCACCATCCTGGGCAGCACCATGATCATGGGTACATAGATAAAATAGGCAAATATGTTATATACGGCGGAAACGCGGGCCCTTTTGTCTATATCTGTCATGGAGTTCCTGAGTACAAAATAGGCGAGATAGATAAGCAGGGCGATGGCCGCTCCCAATTGCTTGGGATCGTTATTCCAGGGCGCGCCCCAGGTGTAATTGGCCCAGACCATGCCTGTAACCAAACCCAGCATACCGAATACAATACCAGTTTTGGCAAACTCGCTGGCATAAATATCATGCCGCATATTCGGTTTTCTTAAATATAAAATAGAATAAACCAGGGAAACAGAGATCAGCGTTAACTGGCTAAACCACATGGGCACATGAAAAAAGAGGTTGCGTATGGTTTGCTCAAGGTTGCCGATATCAGGAACGGGGATCAGGAAGCCTGCAATAAAAGTATAGGTTAATAAAACGATCGATAATATTTTCCACCAATATCCGCGCATAGTTGCTTTGAGTGTCGTCAATAGGATGTATAACTAAGGCTTAACAAGGTTCAAAATTAGGACAAAGGGATACAACTAAGCCAATATGCCTATAATATTTATTGCATATTATGATATATGCAAATATTTGATCTTAACGATTTACCATTTTTAATAATTGCCTGAAAGTCTTAGAACCGGTTAAAAGCTTTTTTACGGCAACCCTAATCTTTCCATAAAAAAGGGAAAAGCACGGCCGCCAGGGCCAGCGTCAGCAGGTCGAGCCCTGCCAGCAGCGCCGACATCTGCAGCAGCCCTTTCTGGATCACATCGGCAAAAGCGATATTGGAGATGCGCATCAGCAACAATACCTGCGGGATGATCAGCGGAAAACCGAGTATGGCGATCAATGCGGCATTCTGGCGCGCTCTTGCGGCGATGGCGGCAAGAAAGGTAAAGACAAAGCTCAGGCTGCATCCTCCCAGGCATACAATAGCGGTGAATTGCAGCGGATGCTGCAACGGATCGCCCATCAACAGCCGGAACAGCAGCAGGCTGGTAATGCTCATCACGATCATCAACAGGGCATTGAACAGCAGCTTGGATAATATAAAATCGCGCGGACCGGCGATCGTATAATAATAGAGCATCCTGCCGCTGCTTTCCTGGAGAAAGCTTTTTGCCACGGCATTGACGCAGATAAATAGCTGGATCATCCAGAACAGGCCGTTCCATACTTTTTCTTCCGGCTGGCCCATCGCCAGGTATAGCACAAAGATGGTGGAAGCTACATACAATAAAATGCCATAAAAAGTGTATTGCTGCCTGATCTCAAGCAGGAAGTCCTTCTTAAGCAAAACAAGAATATGTTGCAGGCTTCGCATCAAAATGTCTTTATTTCATCATAAAAGTACGGTATGTTATGGTCTCGCCGGATCATGTGCACGGATAACAGTCGTTTGCCTGCTTAAAATACGCATGTCGCCATTTGACCTGCCGGCTATTCATAACCGCTTTTTTGCCGTTAGGCCGGTATGAATATGAAGGCGCTTTTCCCGCCGGGTATTTGAACAGGCAAGGCGCTATTAGGCTTCAGCGCCTTCCGGCCTATCCTGCATTGCTCCAGGCTTTCCTTATCATAATAGGAATAAAAATTGCTAACTTTATCATCAAACTACTGGTAACCCAAAAAAGTATTCCTTTCATGGAGCATTTAGCGGAACTGATTAGCAAATTAAACGAACAATTTGAACAAAAAGCGCATCCTTCAAAACTATTGGGGTTGATCAGGTCGATTGAGGCGGAACTGATGAAGCAGGAAACGGCTACAAGGCAGGTCAGGAGCAGCGCCGCTATTGCCGTAGTGATGCCTGCTTTTCGCGGAGGAGTACAAAATACCAAAGAAGAAATACTGGATAAAGAGGCGGTCTTGGAAAAAGAAAAGATCAGGGATAACAATAAAGAAACGGAATCCTCGCAGCCTGAAACCGATGTGCTTGGGTTCGATCCGATGAAAGAAGTGCCAACGCTTGCGCACCAGGAAGCCATAAGAGAGATCAATGAGATGATCGGATTCCATGATGCTTCTCTTAATGATAAGTTAAAAGAAGAAAAATTAGAGATAGGGCAGCGGTTAACCGACGCCCCGATCAGGGATCTGAAAAAAGCGATCGGCGTGAATGATCGTTATGTTTTTATCAGCGAGCTGTTCCGCGGCGATGAAGCAATGTATGACCGCAGCCTTAAAACGATCAACGGCTTTCGTATCTTTGCAGAAGCGGAATACTGGATCGAGAGAGAGCTGAAAGTGAAGCTGGGATGGGAAGAACACAAGGCAACCACGCGTCATTTTTATCAACTGATCAAAAGGCGGTTTTCCTGAATATAGTTCAGGATATTTAAGGTAGCCCCTTTTTTAGCGTATACATAATGTTTAGCGGCTTCAGACCGCTCCCGGTAATCTTCTTTTTTTTCGAGGAGCTCATTCAGCGTGTTTTCCAGTTCCAGCGCATTGTTAATAGTGATCGCAGCGCCTTCTTCCAACAGGTCGATGGCTTCCCTGAACTGGTTAAATACGGGACCGATGACCATCGGCTTACCATACACGGCCGCTTCCAGCATATTGTGAACGCCTTCATCGCCGAAACCGCCGCCTACATAGGCAATATCCGCATAATAATAAAGCCGGGAGAGCATCCCCATATTGTCTATGATCAGGATATGCGCAGTCGATTGCCGGTTGGTCATCCATTGGGAATACCTGGCGGTATGCTTCAGGAGCTTCTCTATTTCCTGGAGGCGGGTTTCTTCTATTTCATGCGGGGCGATGATAAACCGGATATGGGGGTTGCTGCGTACATAATGCGCCAGCTCTTCTTCATCTTCCAGCCAGGTGCTGCCGGCCACAATTACATTTTGGTCGCCGCAAAATTCACGAATGCCCGGCGCCTCCCGGAAGTTTTCTGCAATATCGATCACCCGGTCGAACCGCGTATCGCCGTTGACGGTAACATTGCCGGAAAATCCTATGGCCTTTAACCTTGTCGCCGATTCCGGCGTTTGCACAAAAAGCCAGGTGAAACATTGCAGCATTTTTTTATACAATGAACCGTACCATTTAAAAAAAGGCTGATGTTTTTGAAAGATGGCGGATATCAGCAACAGCGGAATATTCCTTCGCTTGAGCTCGGTTAAATAATGGTACCAGTAGTCATATTTGATCCATAACACCAGCGAAGGCTGAATGATATCAATAAACCTCGAAGCCGATCTTTTGTTGAACATGGGCAGGTAAAAAACATGATCCGCCCCGGAATAATCTTTCATGACCTCATAGCCCGAAGGCGAAAAAAAAGTGATGACTATCCTTACCCCGGGAAAGGTGGATTTAATGCGTTCCAGCAAGAAGCGCCCCTGCTCGAATTCTCCCAGGGAAGCGCAATGCATCCATACCGTAGACCTGCCCTCATCCGACCGGTATGCCGCTTCGATCCTGCTAAATTGGTTGCGTCGACCCCTGATCCAAAGCCTTGCTTTGGGATTCCAGGCGGCGGCGATCCGGATGGCTAGGTAGTATGATCGGGTAAAAATATTGTATAAAAGAAGGAACACCGGCAAAGGTAAGCTTTACCTATGAGCGCAAAAAATCGTTGATTATTATGTAGCGACTCACTGAGTTTTTATCCATGGCCATATAAGACGTTCATGCAGAAACGGGGTCGTTACCGGTTATTATCCGGGTATTACCGGTTAACATTGTCAGAACCAGTTTTTTAAGTAGTTTTGTTGCGGTTTTTAAAATGCAATATACAGTATGAGACCCATCCAAATGGTAGATTTACAGCAGCAATATGCTAAAATCAAAACCGAAGTAAACCTCGCAATCCAGGAAGTACTGGACAGCGCCGCCTTTATAAACGGACCTGCAGTCAGCAGTTTCGCCGCAAATCTTTCGCAATACCTGGGCGTTAAACATGCTATTCCCTGCGCCAACGGCACCGATGCCTTACAGATCTCTTTAATGGCCCTGGGACTGGTCCCTGGCGACGAGGTGATCACCCCTTCTTTTACCTATGTGGCTACAACAGAGGTGATCGCCCTACTGAAGCTGAAACCGGTGTTTGTAGAAGTGGATAAACGCAGTTTCTGTATCGATCCCGCCGCCATCGAAAAAGCGATCACGCCCAAAACAAAAGCGATCGTTCCCGTTCATCTATACGGGCAAAGCGCGGATATGGAAGTGATCATGAATATTGCCCAAAAGCATAACCTGTACGTGATCGAAGACAATGCCCAGGCCATCGGCGCCCGGTATACGTTCTCCGATAACAGCGTTAAAAAAACAGGCTCTATCGGAACCATTGGCGCAACCTCATTTTTTCCATCCAAAAACCTGGGCGCCTATGGCGATGGGGGCGCCATCTTTACCAACGACGACGGACTGGCCGCCCGTTTGAAAATGATCGCTAATCACGGGCAGAGCAAAAGATATTATCACGATATCGTAGGCTGCAACAGTCGGCTCGACTCCCTGCAGGCGGCGATACTCAATATCAAACTCAGGCATCTGGACGAGTATATCGTTGCCCGCAACAAAGTGGCGGACTATTACGACAAAGCTTTTGCCGGCAATCCCAGGATCACGGTTCCCTATCGTTCCCCCAACAGCAGTCATGCTTTTCATCAATATACCCTAACGTTGAACGGAGTGGACCGCAACGGCCTGAACGAATGGTTGGCCAGCCAGCATATACCCTCTATGATCTATTACCCCGTGCCCGCGCATCGCCAGAAAATGTTTGATGCGTTCGGGGGCCAGAACTTCAATCTTGACATTACCGACTGGCTGACCGAGCGCGTGATTTCCCTCCCCATTCATACGGAGATGGAAGAAGATCAACTGGCCTTTATCGCCGAAAAACTATTGTCGTTCGTCAATAAATAAAATCGCCTAATCCTTAAAATCTAATATCTAATATATCAATATGAAAATCGCCGTAATCGGAACCGGATACGTTGGCCTGGTAACAGGCACATGTTTCGCAGAGACAGGCAATGAAGTGATCTGCGTAGATATCGCCAAAGAAAAAGTAGAACATTTGTCCAATGGCCAGATCACCATCTATGAGCCGGGCCTGGAAAAACTTTTTTTACGCAATCTCCGCGAAGGAAGACTCCGGTTCACTACCTCGCTGGAAGAGGGCATAAAAGAAGCAGTCATCGTTTTTCTTGCCCTGCCTACTCCACAGGATGAAGATGGTTCCGCAGACCTTAAATACGTGCTGGGCGTAGCCGAAGACCTTGGAAGATTACTGACCTCCTACAAGATCATCATTGATAAGAGCACCGTTCCCGTAGGCACTGCCGAACGGGTGCGGGAGAAGATCGCGCTTAATTATAAGGGCGGGTTTGACGTGGTGTCCAATCCTGAATTTTTACGGGAAGGCGTTGCTGTGGATGATTTTATGAAACCCGACAGGGTGGTCATCGGCACAGGATCGGAGAAAGCCAGGAAAATATTAAATGATCTTTATTCCCCCTTTGTCCGCCAGGGTAACCCAATTGTTTTTATGGACGAACGTTCCGCAGAGCTGACAAAATATGCGGCTAACTCCTTCCTGGCCACAAAGATCTCTTTCATGAATGAGATCGCCCAGCTTTGTGAAAAAATGGGCGCCGACGTGGATATGGTGCGTCGCGGCATAGGGGGCGATGAAAGGATTGGAAGAAGATTTCTTTTCCCGGGCATTGGTTATG
This sequence comes from Chitinophagaceae bacterium, assembly GCA_016786785.1. Taxonomy (GTDB): domain Bacteria; phylum Bacteroidota; class Bacteroidia; order Chitinophagales; family Chitinophagaceae; genus Flavitalea. The sequence goes on along the minus strand of JAEUVR010000210.1, from coordinate 4,431 downwards.
GCGGAAGTTGTTTCCCCAAAGATGTTCAGGCCCTGGTGAAATCGTCAAAAGAAGTCGGATACGATTTTAATATACTGGAGTCGGTGATCAAAGTCAATGACCGTCAGAAGCTGCACCTTATCCCCAAGATCAAAAAATATTTTAATGGCGATCTCAAGGGCAAAAAAATTGCTTTATGGGGACTGGCCTTCAAACCTAATACAGACGATATCCGCGAAGCGCCTTCCTTATATATCATCAAAGAACTGCTGGCCATGGGCGCCGAAATAGCCGCGTTTGACCCCGAAGCAATGAACAATACGCGGAAGGTATTGGGCGACAAAATCTATTTTTCGGAGAACCAATACGATTGCCTCCAGGATGCCGACGCCCTGGTCATCGCTACCGAATGGAACGAGTTCAGGACGCCTAACTTCCTGAAGATTGTTACCGTCATGCGCAACAAAGCTATTTTTGACGGTCGTAATCTTTTTGACACCGCCGCCATTAAAGAGCTTGGGTTTTATTATGAAAGCATCGGAAGGGCGCCGGCCATTCCGGCGAACGGAACAACAAAAAACAAATAAACATGCCACAACGGGTTTTGATCACAGGAGCGGCAGGCTTTTTAGGCTCTCATTTGTGCGACCGGTTCATTAAGGATGGTTACCAGGTCATTGGCATGGATAACCTTATTACCGGCGATCTCAAAAATATAGAGCGCCTGTTTAAGCTGGAGCAGTTTGAATTTTATCACCATGATGTGTCCCGGTTTATCCATATCCCGGGCGAACTGGATTATATCCTTCATTTTGCTTCCCCTGCGAGCCCTATCGATTACCTGAAAATACCTATCCAGACCCTTAAAGTGGGGTCCCTGGGAACGCATAACTGTATGGGGTTGGCCAAGGCAAAAAAAGCCAGGATACTGGTGGCTTCCACTTCTGAAATATATGGCGACCCCCTGGTGCATCCCCAGCCCGAAGAATACTGGGGAAATGTAAACCCGGTGGGCCCGAGAGGAGTGTATGACGAAGCCAAACGTTTCCAGGAGGCCATCACCATGGCCTATCATAATTTTCATGGCCTCGAAACAAGGATCGTGCGGATATTCAATACTTATGGGCCCAGGATGCGACTGAACGACGGCCGCGCGCTCCCCGCTTTTATAGGGCAGGCATTGAGGGGAGAGGACCTGACCGTTTTCGGCTCCGGCGCGCAGACTCGCTCCTTCTGTTATGTGGACGACCTTATCGAGGGTATTGTGCGCCTGTTAAAAAGCGACTATGCGCAACCGGTAAATATTGGCAATCCCGATGAGATCAGCCTGAAAGAGTTTGCGGAAGAGATCATCGGGCTGACCGGCAGCAAACAAAAGATAGTCTATAAACCCCTGCCGGAAGACGATCCCAAGCAGCGCCAGCCGGATATAACCAAGGCCAAGCAGATACTTGGCTGGGAGCCGAAAGTGAGCCGTAAAGAAGGACTGGCCCTGACTTATGATTATTTCAGGTCGCTGCCGCATGAGGACCTGTTCAGGCAACCTAAAGAATTTATTAGCAGGAAGTAAAATTACCAGGCGTTTATCGCGTTATTGACTGACAAATATACGTACCACGCTTTTTTCATCTAAAATGTAAAATAAAATGTATAAGGAGCTTTTGGAAAAAAAATCAAAACTGGCGGTTATCGGACTTGGATATGTAGGATTGCCCATTGCCCTTGAGTTTGCTAAAAAAATATCGGTTATCGGTTTTGATATTAATGCGAAACGCATTGAAATGATGCGCAATAACCAGGATCCCAGCAAAGAAGTGGACGAAAAGGAATTTAAAGGAAGAGATATCGTTTTCACAAACGACCTGGAAATACTGAAACAAGCAAAATTTTATATTGTCGCCGTGCCTACGCCGGTGGATAAATACAATGTGCCGGATCTTAAACCCCTGATCGGCGCCTCGAAGACCGTGGGCAAGGTCCTGAAAAAAGGCGATTACGTGGTGTATGAGTCTACCACCTATCCCGGTTGCACTGAAGAGGACTGCCTCCCCATCCTGGAAAAAGGTTCCGGGCTGAAAATGGGGGTAGATTTTAAGCTGGGCTATTCTCCCGAACGCATTAATCCCGGCGATAAAAAGAATACGCTGAAGACCGTGGTAAAAGTGGTTTCGGGTTGCGATAAGGAGTCGCTGGAGGAAATTGCCAGGATCTATGAACTGGTGGTCGACGCAGGCGTTCACCGGGCAAGCTCTATTAAAGTGGCCGAAGCAAGCAAGATAGTGGAAAATACGCAGCGCGACCTGAACATCTCCCTGATGAACGAGCTGTCGATGATCTTTGACCGCATGGGCATCAACACCTTTGACGTCATTGAAGCGGCAGGCACCAAGTGGAACTTCCTGAAGTTCCAGCCGGGGCTTGTGGGCGGGCATTGTATCGGCGTAGACCCTTATTACCTTACTTATAAGGCTGCGGCCCTGGGATATGATTCCAAGGTCATCTCTTCGAGCAGGTCCATCAATGACGATATGGCCAAGTATGTCGCCAGGAAGATCATCACGCATGTGCTGCGGAGCTCCAACGAACAGCCCCGCGTATTGGTGAAAGGCGTAACGTTCAAGGAGAACGTAAGCGATATCCGCAATTCCAAAATAGTGGATACGGTAAAGGAATTGTTGTTGTTCAATATACAGGTGGACGTGGAAGATCCTTATGCGCAGGGCGATGAAGTGCATGAAGAGTACGGGCTTAAGCTGTGCGGTAAAGAGATGGGCAATTATGACGCAATAATCATTACAGTGCCGCATAAAGAGTATCTTGCCTTGGATGCCGCTTATTTTGAGGGTATTACCAAACCTAAGGCGCTTATTGCCGATCTTAAGGGATTATTTAAAAATAAAATAACCAATAGGGAATACTGGAGTTTATAATGACCAGCTACGATAGGACAATACTGATTACAGGCGGCGCCGGTTTTATCGGCTCGCATGCGGTTAGGCATTTTGTGAATCGCTATCCAACCTATCGTATCGTCAATATGGATGCGCTAACCTATGCAGGCAACCTGGAAAACCTGAAGGATATTGAGACTGCGCCCAACTATATATTTGAAAAGGCCGATATCTGCGATGAAGAGCGGACGGCGGAGCTGTTCGCCGGCTATGCTTTCGACGCCGTGCTACATTTCGCGGCGGAAAGCCATGTAGACCGGTCTATACAAGATCCCCTCGCTTTTGTGCGAACCAATGTGCTGGGAACGACCGTCCTGCTGAACGCATGCCGGAATGCCTGGGATAAAGAACGGAAGGATACGCTGTTTTATCATGTATCTACCGACGAAGTATATGGATCCTTAGGCAGGGAGGGATTTTTTACCGAACATACGCCCTACGATCCGCGCTCGCCCTATTCGGCTTCCAAAGCTTCCTCCGATCATTTTGTAATGGCGTACCATCATACCTATGGACTTCCGGCGATCATATCGAACTGCTCCAATAATTATGGATCTCATCATTTCCCCGAAAAGCTGATCCCCCTGATGATCAATAATATCAGGAACAATAAACCGCTTCCGGTATATGGCAGGGGCGAAAATATCCGGGACTGGCTTTGGGTAGAAGACCATGTGCGGGCAATAGACCTGATATTCCACAAAGGCAGGAAAGGAGAGAAATACAATATCGGCGGGTTGAATGAATGGAAAAATATCGATCTTGTACGCCTGCTTTGCCGTATCATGGATAAAAAGCTGAACAGGCCGGAAGGAACTTCGGCAAAACTGATCAGCTATGTTCCTGACCGGCCCGGGCATGACCTGAGATATGCCATCGATGCGACAAAGCTGAAAAATGAGCTGGGATGGACGCCTTCCCTGAATTTTGAGGAAGGCCTGGAAAAAACGGTCGACTGGTACCTGAACAATGAGGACTGGGTGAACCAGGTTACTTCCGGCAGCTATCAGCAATATTATGAACAGCAGTACCTGAAAAGATAGTTAAACCGCCTAATCATGCTATTTACGCAAATTGGATTTGCCGGATTGATCGTTGTGGAGCCGAAAGTGTTCGAAGATGACCGCGGATATTTTTTTGAGGCGTTTAATCATAAACTTTTTTCCTCCGAAGGCATAGCGGTTGATTTTGTACAGGATAACCAGTCAAGGTCCGCGTACGGCGTTGTTCGCGGCCTCCATTACCAAAAGCCGCCCTATGCGCAAAGCAAGCTGGTGCGCGTATTAAGCGGCGCCATATTGGACGCGGCGGTTGATCTTCGCAAAGGCTCGCCTAGTTTTGGAAAGGTCTTTTTAGTCGAGCTCTCCGCTGAAAATAAAAAGCAGTTATTCATCCCCGTTGGTTTTGCGCACGGTTTCTCCGTGATCAGCGATACCGCAGAAGTATTGTATAAATGCGACGCTTTTTATAATAAAGAAAGCGAAGGAGGCATTGCGTATAA
>JAEUVR010000116.1 GCA_016786785.1 Chitinophagaceae bacterium | reverse complement strand
TTAAAACATTGAACAATAGACTATGGCCAAATTCGATGCCAATTCCACCCTAAAAAGACTACAGAACCGTTATCGGCTGGTGGTGATGAATGATGATACTTACGAAGAAGTTGTTACGTTTAAGTTATCCAGGCTTAGCGTTTATATAACACTTAGCACCATTTTTGTACTGTTAACCGGCCTCACCGTAGCATTGATCGTTTTTACGCCCCTGAGATTGTATATTCCGGGATATGGCGATATCAATGCCACCAAGGAGTTGCGGGAGTTGAAAATGAAGACGGATTCGCTTGAGCAAGCCGTGGTATATAAGGATAGGTACCTGGATAATATACGGAATATATTGCAGGGAAACGTGACCGTGGCATTGGATACTACTGTTATTGATGTTCCTAAACCTGATATTGAAGAATAAAATCAAGCGCTATGTTTAACCAAAAATCAAAAACCGACGTGTTAAGAAATGAATCTCCGGCTCCCTCGGGCAGCGCCAGCATTATTGCCTCCGGAACCAGTATGAAAGGCGACCTGAACAGCAATGGCGATATTCGTATTGACGGCATCCTGACCGGCAATATCCATTGTTCCGCTAAAGTGGTTATTGGAGCCAACGGGGTAGTGGAAGGAGATATTGTAGGGCTGCAGGCAGATATTATGGGGAAGGTAACCGGCGCTATCCGCGTAAAAGAACTTCTTCAACTAAAAGGAGGAAGTACGGTAACCGGTAATCTTTACGCCGCCAAACTGCAGATAGAGACCAATGCCAACTTCAACGGGCAATGCCATATGAATACGGAAGCCCCTTCTTCAAAGAGCGCTTCGCCGGCTACTGAAACAAAGACTGAAAAGCATATATTGGGGCAGCAACCGTCCCTGGCCATCAAATGAGCCGGAGCCATAAGCATTTCATCGAAACGCGCTGAAGACCAAACAGGATTCCACGGATGGAAGGACCGTACCTGCCCTGGCCTTACTTTATGCGAAACGCTCATCTCGGGCGTTGGTAGCGGCTTTTTTTATCCTGCTCCATAAAGCATTAAGACCAGGTTACTACCAGGCATTTACTGTATTTTTCATGATCGGATTGTCGTTATCTTTGGCGCCCGGAATGGGTATTTCCCGGTAATCTTATCCAGGTAATGGAAAATAAAAGTTTTATCCGTTCATTTATGCCGCTGCTGATCCTGTTTGTGGTCAGTACTGTTTTACTGGCCCTGGCGGGGATATTGTTTCCCGGCTGGAATATCAGCCCTGTGGCCATGATGGTCGGCAACCTGATCCTGTTTATTGCCACTGCCGTCTCTTTTTACCTGTACCGTAAATCGCTTTCCAATAACAATGTGCAGGCTTTTCTGCGGATGATCTACGGGGGTATGTTTGTCAAAATGATGATCTGTCTTTTCGCCGCATTATTGTATATCGGCATTGCGCGCAAGAGCGTCAATGCAAGCGTTATATTCGGTTGTATGATCTTATATTTCCTGTACGCATTCACGGAGATCAGGATCATCATGAAACTCAGCAAGCAGAAAAAACATGCCTAAGCAGGAAGCTCCTCTGGAGGCGATAAAAAAATATATTCCCGCCCCTGCCGCACAGCCGGTCCTGGATTATCTGCAACACTACAAAGTACACCTGACCGTTACCCGCGACCGTAAATCGGTATTGGGCGACTATCGCCATGCTACGCTCTATAAGGCCCACCGGATCAGCGTGAATGGCAGCCTGAACCCCTATAATTTCCTGATCACCCTGATCCATGAACTGGCGCATCTTGTAACGTTTATACAGTTCAGGAACAAGGTTCTTCCCCATGGCGCTGAATGGAAAAGGACTTATGCCGAACTATTAAGGGGCTTTCTTAACAAAGAAATATTTCCCGATGAGATATTAAAAGCGCTATCCCTGTCTTTACACGATCTTCCCGCAAGCAGCTGTTCGGATGACAACCTGATGCGCATCTTACGAAAATATGACCGCAGGGAGAGTGGATTGGTCATGGTAGAACAATTGCCTGAAGGCCGGTTATTTGATGTCGGCAAGGGTAAAATATTCAAAAAAGGCAAAAAGTTGCGGAAACGATTTCAGTGCGTGGAAGTAGAAACGGGGAAGGTCTATTTGTTCAGCCCGCTGTATGAAGTGAAGATCGTATGATCATTGCCGGGGTCTTCGCCTGACAGATGCCGCTCGCGTGGAGAAAGTAACCCGGCCAATTCTGGTGTAGCTAACTCAGCAAAGCCATCAAAGCGTATAAAACAATATAAGAGACGAAGGTGGCGGCCAGGAAGCCTATATGCGCGTTTTTCATAGAAAGGTTTTTTGGACAGATTAAAAACAGGCGTAAGCCAGGAACTATTTATTAACATTCCGCGTGGTCGCAGATAAAATAGTAACGCTTCCTGTAAGAAATTATTGCGCTATTTTTTTCTCCAGACGCACATAAAACCGCTGCTAAAAGAATGGGGGAGGCGATCCGCCAGGGCGCAGTCTGCTTTTTGAATAAGCAGGCTTCGCTTAGCGATCAGCGAAAAAGGAAATACCTGTTCCAGGAAATTGGCATTGCGGAAATCGACGATCCTGAAATGATGATCGCCGGCCAGTCGTTCGAGCGCGCTTTTGGTAAAGAACTGCCGGTGCGAAAGATCGTCTGCGGCAGATTGTACGGTTGTTCCCGTATAGCCCATCGATCGTTTGATCCGTTGCATGAGCTTCCATACCCAGTTGTCTTTTTGCCGGAGCCATTGTATGGGACGCGTTACCAGCAGTTCCCTGGGCCCCCGCCCGTTTGGAACGGTAACGATCAGTATGCCATTGTTTTTCAACAGCGCATGCGCTGTTGTCAGTAATCCCCCGGGATGGTCAAGATGCTCCAGGGTTTCGCTGCAGATAATGGCGTCATAACGATCGGGATCCGCGACCAGCGCTTCGGCAGGAATTACTTTAAAACTTACATTGGAGAGCCTATTGTGCTGCCGCGCGATAGCGATGGCCTTGTCGCTGATGTCTACGCCGGTTACGGCAAACCCCAAAGAACCCAGATGGCGGCTGATGATGCCGTTTCCGCAACCAATGTCCAGAACCATGCCCGACAGGGGTATGGCCGCTTTAACGGCGTTTACAATAAAATCGAGGCGTTTTTTATCGACGATCCTTTCGTATACCATAACAGGTTAAGATAACCTTATCAGGCGCGTACGGCTTTGTTCACCAGGGCGGCCGCTTCGCTGAGCAGTATGGCCGATTGCACCTGCAGGCCGCTTTCCTCAATAAGCTTTTTGGCCTCTACCGCATTCGTGCCTTCCAGGCGAACGATGATCGGCACGTTGATATTGCCAATCTTTTTATAAGCGTCTATGACGCCCTGGGCAACGCGATCGCAACGGACGATGCCGCCGAATATATTGATAAGGATAGCTTTTACTTTCGGGTCTTTCAGGATGATCCTGAAGCCGGCCTCGACGGTCTGCGCATTTGCGGTTCCGCCTACGTCCAGGAAGTTCGCGGGCTCTCCTCCATTCAGTTTGATCATGTCCATGGTCGCCATAGCCAGTCCCGCGCCATTGACCATACAACCCACGTTGCCGTCCAGCTTAACAAAATTGAGATTGAACTTGGCCGCTTCCACTTCCGTAGGATCTTCCTCGCTGATATCTCTTAATGCTTCCAGGTCTGCATGACGCATAAGCGCATTATCGTCGAGGTTCATCTTGCAATCCACGGCCACGATCTTTTCGTCGGAGGTTTTAAACAACGGGTTTATTTCGAGCATGCTGCAATCGAGCCCCACATAAGCATTGTATAGATTAGTGACAAACTTCACGCAGTTCTTGAAAGCTTCCCCGCTTAGTCCGAGGTTAAAAGCGATCTTTCTTGCCTGGAAGGGTTGTAAGCCCCCGGATGGATGCACCCATTCCTTGAATATTTTCTCCGGCGTTTTATGGGCTACTTCTTCGATGTCCATTCCGCCTTCGGTGCTGTACATGACCACATTGCAGGCTTTGGCGCGATCAAGCAGGATAGAAAGATAAAATTCCTTTACCGGGTTGGGGCCTTCATAATAAACGTCCTGTGCGATCAATACCTTATTCACTACCTTTCCGGCCTCGCCGGTTTGAATGGTGACCAGCGTTCCTCCCAATATATTTCCCGCAATTTCCTTGATCTGTTCCGCGCTTTTGCCCACAGCCACGCCGCGTTGTTCTGTTCCTTTTATTTTTCCCTTGCCGCGTCCGCCGGCATGTATCTGCGCTTTGACGACGGCAAAATTATTTCCAAACTGCGTTTTCAGGTTTCTGTACGCTTCTTCGGCCGCCCCGGCATTGTCAACCGGATAACCTTCCTGTACAGGGACATTGTATCTTTTTAATAATTCCTTGGACTGATACTCATGCAGGTTCATACAATAGTGATTTACAATTAAACTAAAATGAATGCCCAGGTATTCCCTGTAAAAAAATCCTCGGCGAAATTAACAGATTTGCGCTTATCGGAGAAAAAATTGCATCAATCGGTTAAAACAAATATCTTGAAAACAGGCTCCAGGGCTGCCGAAGAAATAATAACGAATCTATTCCTGAACGATTATGAAAAGAATCAAATTTTATGCTTTTCTGTTGACTGCGCTGGCAGGCGCGTTCTGCTTTTCTTTCCGGGTAAAGGCGCAGGAAACGAGCCCCCTGGAGATTATACGCGGCAATATCATGAAGCAGCGCCTCGAAGGCATCAATCAGAGCAGGCTGGATCAGGCAACGACGAAATGGATGCAGGAATTATCGTCCGATGGCAGCTGGCCCGATATTGACTATGACAGCCGGGAAAGAGGAATATGGCCTCCCGGCCAGCATTTTGAGCGGATCCGTAGAATGGCTACCGCTTATATGCTGAAAGACGGACCGCATTATGGCGACCCGAAGCTTTACGAGCTGATCGAGCAGGCGGTTATGTTCTGGATCAACCGCCCCAAACCGCCGAAAAGCGATAACTGGTATTTTGCTTCCATCACGCTGCCGCTCGATGTCGGGTACATATTGCTGTGCATGCAGGAAGCGCCCCGGCAATTGTCTGAGAAGGCTGTATCCGGGCTGCTGGATTGGATGAAGAAAAGCGAACCTATTGAAGTCTCGGCATCCTCGGCTTTTACCCGGACGCTGGCGGTTGGCATGCATAATATTATCAGGGGTTGTATTACGGGCGATGAAGCCCTCGTAAAAAATGCGGTGGAACATGTCGTCCGGATGCTCAGGCCGGACTCGGGGTTTACCGGGATCCAGGCCGATTATTCATTTCAGGCGCATGGCCCGCAGCTGGATATACATGCTTATGGAGAAACCTTGTTGTACCGCCTTATGGAGTTTATCCCGATGCTGGCCGGCAGCCCTTATGCGCTTACCAATGAACAGATGCGGGAGGTATATCGTTTTTCCCGGGGACCCTTTATCAAGGTGGCGCGCGGAAGGTATACCGACTTTAACGTGGTGGGCAGGCAGGTGGCCAGGAAGGGAGATGGCAATGCCCGCAGGTTGATCCCGCTGCTAAGAACCGTCAGGGATATGGATGATCCCCGGTATGCAGATGAGTATAATGCCGCAATCGCCCGGTTTTCGGGGGAGCGCCCCGCGGATTATAAGGTACAACCCGAACACCTGGAGTTCTGGGTATCCGATTATCATGCGCATATCCGGCCGGAATACTTCAGCGGGCTTCGTATGGTTTCCACGCGCACCGTCAAAGCGGAGAAGGGCAATGGAGAAAACCTGCTGGAACATTTCCGGACCGACGGGGTTATGACGGTGATGGTTAGGGGAGATGAATACTATGAGATTTTCCCGGTATGGAAATGGAACCAGATTCCGGGAACAACTGTTCCGGCGCTGGAAGACCTGTCTGGCCATAAAGAGTGGTTTGCCAATCCCGGCAAGGTTGATTTTGCCGGAGGGGTGTCCGATGGCGTGTATGGAGCGGCGGCATACGCCATGGATGATTATCATACACAGGCAAAAAAAGCATGGTTTTTCTTTGACCGGCAGATCGTCTGTTTGGGCGCAGGCATATCCGGCGGCAGCGACCATCCGGTGTACACCACGATCAACCAAAGCCTTTCAAACGGGGGCGTAACGCTCCGCACTGCCGGGAGGTATCATACCTATGACAGCGATAGCGCATGGAAAAATATAAAAGTAACGGCTATTAAGAACGACGAAGTAGGATATTCCTTTCCGCAGGAAACGACGGTACAGCTATCCAATGGCGTGCAGACAGGCTCCTGGCGTCGCATCAACATGGATGAGACAGACGAGCCGGTTAGCAAACGGGTATTCAGGTTGCATATTGATCATGGACTGCGCCCGAAGAATGCTTCTTATGCTTATTCCGTATGGCCGGCCATTGCTGATATCCGGGATATCCGTCCCGACGAGGTAAGGATATTGAAGAATACAAAAGAAATGCAGGCGGCGTACAACAAGGAAAAGGATATCTGCCAGGTCGTCTTCTATACGGCCGGCGCCCTCCGATTTGGCAAACAACTGCTGGAAGCGGATAAGCCCTGCGTCGTGATGGTCAGGGATATAAGCGGGAAATCGCCCCAGGTCTACGTGGCGGACCCTACGCACAAGATAACGCAGATCAATATACGACTGAACCGGGGCGATGGCCGGTCTCCCATCGCCTGGCCGGTCGACCTGCCAACGGGTAAGATGGCAGGGAAAACGGTTGCCGCAACCGTTTTGAAACCATAACGCTGAAAGATAAACGAATTGGATATGCCTCGGGGTAGAAAGAGACCATGCGGTTCGGAGATTATCGCCGGGCTGCCGGATCATTTGGCGGCTATATATCCGTTGCGCGTATTCCATACCATAGCGCCGCTTCGCATAGTCATAAAACGATCTTGCGCGCGCTATACGACCTGCTACAAGCCGAATGGGGATTTGCTACCGATAATTTATACGAACAACTGTTAGTTTTTTGCATAAATCGCATTATTTTTGCGTCTTATCCATTCAACATTGTTTCTAATATGCAATTTGTTATTACCGAAGAACACGAAATGATCCGCAAAGCGGCCCGCGATTTTGCCGTTAATGATTGCCTGCCGGGAGTAATCGAAAGAGATGAACGCCAGCAGTTTCCCGTTGAGCAGGTTCGTCGGCTGGCAGAACTGGGCTTTATGGGGATGATGGTTGATCCCGAATATGGCGGATCGGGCCTGGACAATATCAGCTATGTGCTGGCGATGGAAGAGATCAGTAAGATAGACGCCAGCGTCTCCGTTTGCATGAGCGTAAACAATTCGCTGGTTTGCTGGGGGCTTAATACCTACGGAACGGCGGCGCAGAAATCAAAATACCTGGCCCCGCTGGCGCAGGGAATTAAAGACAACGAACTGTATATCGGGGCCTTTCTTTTAAGCGAACCGGAAGCAGGCAGCGACGCTACCTCACAACATACGGTCGCGGAAGATAAGGGAGATCATTACCTGTTGAACGGCGCCAAGAACTGGATCACCAATGGCGGTACGGCTTCCGTGTACCTGGTCATTGCGCAGACAGATCCTTCAAAAGGAAGCAGGGGCATCAATGCCTTTATTGTAGAAAAAAACTGGCCGGGCGTAACGGTAGGGCCAAAGGAGAATAAGATGGGGATCAGGGCCAGCGATACGCATCCGGTCATGTTTCAGGATGTGAAAGTGCCGAAGGAGAACAGGATCGGGGAAGACGGCTTTGGTTTTAAGTTTGCCATGAACACCCTCAATGGAGGTCGCATCGGTATTGCCGCGCAGGCGCTGGGTATCGCTTCCGGCGCTTATGAGCGCTCGCTGAAATATGCCCAGGAAAGAAAATCTTTCGGTAAGAAGTTAGCCGATCATCAGGCCATCCAGTTTAAGCTAGCGGATATGGCTACTCGCATCGAGGCCTCCCGTTTATTATGCTATAAAGCCGCATGGGAAAAAGATATGGGGCATGATTATGCTGTTTCCTCGGCAATGGCAAAGGTATTTGCTTCCGAGACGGCCATGTGGACGACCACCGAAGCGGTCCAGGTACA
>JAEUVR010000066.1 GCA_016786785.1 Chitinophagaceae bacterium | reverse complement strand
AGTCGCTACCTTTGGTTGCATGGGCTTACTGAAAAAGATATCCAATTATTGGTTATACCAGTTCTGCGGCTGGGGATTGGTAGGCCTCTCCATTTTTTTCTTCGCTTATACCTTCCGGCAACAGATCACCGGCGAATATATTCTGAAGATCATCGTCATTGTCGCCGCGGGAATATGCAGCACTCACCTGCTGCGGATCTTTATGAAAAAGAATCGCTGGCTGGCGCTTCCCGTGGAAAAGATATTGGCGCGCCTGGCTATAGCCGTGATCCTGACCAGCATATTGTTCAGCCTGATGGTAATGGGGTTGAACGGCCTTTTTGATCTTTCCGAGGCCAGCCGCCGCGAACTGGGTTTTACTACCCGCCTGTTGGGCAATATCCTCGATAAAGGCATATTTATTATTCCATGGGTATTGTTCTATTATTTTTATCATTATCTCGAGAACAACCGCCGCCAGCAACTGGATACATTGAAGCTTGAAGCGCTTGTTAAAGAGCTGGAATTAAAAACCATCAAATCGCATATCAACCCGCATTTTATTTTTAATGCGCTCAACAGCATCCGCGCCCTGATCGACGAAGATCCCCGAAGAGCGCGGAACGCTATTACCGGGCTCAGCAATATATTGAGAAGCAGTATGCAGTCGGAGAAAATGGAGACTGTTCCCTTCGAAAGAGAATTAAATATCGTGAAGGATTATCTTGCCCTGGAATATATTCGTTTTGAAGACAGGCTGAAAATCGAATACGATATTAACGAGCAAACCCTTAACCGGCCCGTGCCGCCCATGATGTTGCAGACCCTGGTGGAAAATGCTATCAAACATGGCATCGGCAGGCAGGTCAATGGCGGGGTCGTAAAAGTGATCTCCGGTTTTAAGGAAGAGTTTCATGAGCTGATCGTTCAGAACTCAGGGAAGTTGAATGGGCAGGCCAATCCAGATGGCTTTGGTCTTTCCAGTACGCGCAACCGGCTGCATCTTCTTTTTGGAGAGAAGGCCCTGTTTGAGATCTGGCAGAACGGCTCGCTGGTGGAAGCAAGGGTATTGATTCCAATGGATTTTAAATAAACCAAGATGATCAAAACCATTATTATCGACGATGAACGGCTGGCCAGGACCGAGCTCAGGAAGCTGTTAGCGGAATTTCCGCAAATCGATATTGTTGCGGAAGCGGCCAATGCCGACGAGGGAATAGAGAAGATTGAAAACCTGGATCCCGACCTGGTCTTCCTCGATATCCAGATGCCCGGCAAATCGGGCTTTGATATGCTGGCGTCAATAGACAGGGCCCCGGATGTGATCTTTATTACGGCCTACGATGAATATGCGTTAAAAGCTTTTGAGGTGAATGCGCTGGACTACCTGCTGAAACCGGTCGCGCCTCAACGGCTTGCGGAAGCTATCCATAAGCTGAACCTCGGAAAGGAGCCGGTCGATCATGAAGCTTCTGCCGGTAAACGCAACCTGCTTTCCGATTCGGACCAGGTATTTGTAAAAGACGGCGAACGGTGCTGGTTTGTGAAGCTGGCAGATATTCGTTTGTTTGAAAGCGTGGGGAACTATGCCAGGGTATATTTTGGCTCCAATAAACCGCTGATCTTAAAATCGCTGAATGCGCTGGAAGAAAGGCTGGATGAAAAACTGTTTTTTCGCGCCAACAGGAAACATATCGTTAACCTTCGCATGGTTGATAAGGTAGAGCCTTATTTTAACGGCGGGCTGCTGTTGGAAATGAAGGGAGGAGAGAAGGTAGAGGTCAGCCGCCGGCAAACGGTAAAGTTCAAAGAAACCATGAGCTTCTGAATCTTACGATTAAAACTTTTCCGATACCCTGTTTCAGACCCTGGTCATTGCCCGCGCCGTTAGAAATTGTTCAACGCTTATTGGTTTACGCGGGGGTTAAAGTTCTTACAACTAAAACTTCTCCAATACCTTCTTTATTTCCGCGGCGATCTGGTCGTTGCACAGGCGGCTGATGCTTCCTTCATGGGTATGTTTTAATCCCCCGGAAAGATCAAAAGCAAATTCTCCTTTTTCAATCTGTTCCCCGATCGTTTTATAGGCTTCGCGGAAAGGAATGCCCTGGTTGACGAGTTGGTTTACGGCTTCCACGCTGAACAGGTAGCGGTATTTCTCATCTTCCAGGATATGGTCTTTCACCGTCAGGTTGGAGATCATCAGCCCGGTCATATCGAGGCAGTCTTTCAGCGTTTGAAAGGCGGGAAACAGGATTTCCTTGGTAAGCTGAAGATCGCGATGGTATCCCGACGGAAGATTATTCAGCAATA
>JAEUVR010000064.1 GCA_016786785.1 Chitinophagaceae bacterium | reverse complement strand
TGTCAAAACCTTTTTTGGTTGTCCAGTAAATATAAAGGTTATTCATGATGCAGTCACCTTCGCTGTAAGTCATTTGACCGTTTCAATATCTTAGTGCGGTTGCAAGGGAAAGCTCTTCAATTAATTTTTCTGGAAATTCATAGGGGTTACCTAGAATAGCGCTAACCTGATTTCCATTCAATATTTCTTTAGATAGTTCAGTAAGTATTGTTTCTGTAATCGAGTTTTATTTGGTCACTTGTTTGACTTTTTTGAGTTCCACTACTAAGTTGCATACAACGAGCAGGGCTTTATGCAGGTTGGGATTTGTAAATAGCTGATGATATATTCGTCAGCCCAACTTGCATAAAACTCAATGTTGCCTGTAGTTGTTTTGTCATTCGTAATCGTCCTTTGTAAAACCACTTTCTAAAATTCGGTTTGTATCAGCTAATATAAAGTCCACAGTTTTAATTTTATTGCAGTTTGGGCAGTTGTCTGTAAAGCCCATTTCTAAATTTATCGGATTTGCAAAGATATCACCTGTTTCTTCGCATTGTAAAGTCAAGTAATTGCAGTTGGGACAAACAACAAAAACTGGCTGTCCTTGTCCACAGCAAGGGCATATTTTTTTAATTTGCCAACTCGGTTGGTTTATTTCCATTTAGAGTTTGTAAACAATTTTCAAAGTGTCGTTTATTCTGTCTGTCAGTAGTTGAACAAGTTCTTCGTCCATAAATTCATACTCATCTTCAATATTTAGAACTTCAATGTTGGGAAGCTGTAAATGTCTATAAGCGCCGCTAATTCGTCCTCTGTGTTCAACCTCCATAACAAAAACTAAGTCTGCCCATTTTAAGTCTTCCTCAGTAATTTTTCTTTCACTTTTTGGGCTCAGTCCAACAGAACGAATATTAAACCTTTCGTCATTTTTGAAAATATATTCGGCAGTTCTGCTTCGCTTTTTATTTCGTCCGCAAACCACAAGTAAATTTGGCCTATCTGTCATTTGAAGGGTGTCGCTTTACAATTACAGGCAACGTTCGAGTATTTGCGAAGGCAGGGAATTCCTTGATTCTTCAGCTCGGTACAAATGCCCATTTGAAAATATGTTGTTGAAGTTAAGAACTAATGCTGAACACTGAACGTCGAGCCCGAACCGCTGCCGATCCTTGCATCATATCCCAAGATACATTGTCAAGTCCTGTTTTTTGCAAATACTTTTGTTAGCTGCATAGCCCTTTTATGGCTGCCCCAAATCCATCTATGATGGTTGTCTATTCAATTATTTTTTAAATGCTGTAAATAATGCAGTAGCGCCAATCTCCGTCCCCAAAGGAATTGAGGCAAGGTCAACCGCATAATTGCCAGCATGATAATAAAATGGAAATTTCTTTCCCTCTTTAATTGTCTTATCAAACAGTAATTGGTTTACAATACCCACGTCTATGTAATCAATTACCGTCTTGTTATTCCCTAAAACAAGATGTGCAAAATCTTCGGAACCCATACTAGGCGGCGTATCTGTTATTACATTATCGGGAGACAATAAGGTCTTTAGCGCGGTATTTATTTTATTTGCGAAATCTGCATCGTTTTCAAGAGGATAAACATTGCCTTTCATTTTAATTATTGGGTATTGTTCTTTTGAAAGTCCGTTCGCAACGGCAATCCCTTCATTAATCCTTTTAATACCGTCTAATAAGATGTTTCTTGTTTTTTCATTGAACCAGCGCAAGTTTACTTTTATGGTTGCCGACGCTGGGATTACATTATTATCTGCGCCAGCGTTAATTGCTCCAACGGTTAAAACAGCAACATCTTGTGCGGCAATATTTCTACCTACAATAGTTTGATATTGTATTACGGCATTACAAGCCATTGTAATCGGATTTTTAGTTTTCTCAGGAGCTGAACCGTGTCCGCCAATTCCATAAAATGTTACATCTAGCTGGTCGCT
Organism: Chitinophagaceae bacterium; assembly: GCA_016786785.1. Classification (GTDB taxonomy): domain Bacteria; phylum Bacteroidota; class Bacteroidia; order Chitinophagales; family Chitinophagaceae; genus Flavitalea. The sequence goes on along the minus strand of JAEUVR010000064.1, from coordinate 857 downwards.
ACCTGACGCTCGAACGCCAATACCATTGTCTACCTTCCCAACAGGTAGGGTACAAGAAGTGTGCATACCCAGCAAGTAATCTGGCACAGGTACGCCTTTTTCATACATATTGTCATCAACCATAGCTTGTGCGCCCATTAATAATTCTTCGGCTGGTTGCGCTACAAACACCAATGTTCCTTTCCATTCGTTTTTTAAAGTCATCATAATTTTAGCAATACCAAGCATCCAGGTTACATGAGCATCGTGTCCGCAAGCATGGGTTACAGGAGTTTCCGTGCCATCCTCTTTTTTCATAATTTTTGTGCTTGAATATGAAAGTCCGGTAGTTTCTTTTACGGAATTACAGTCCATATCTGCTCTATACATTACAGTTGGTCCGGCGCCATTCTTTAAAATCCCGACAACGCCTGTTTTTGCTATTCCGGTAATTATCTGGTAACCTAAAGACTTCAATTCTTTTGCTATAATACCCGATGTACGCACTTCCATAAAGCCGATCTCAGGGTTTTGATGAATGTCTTTAAAAATTTCTACCAGTCGCGACGAGTCGGCATAAGCCATTTGTTTTACTTGTCTATTGCTTTGCGCTTGAATATCTCCATAAACAAACAAGATAGCGCTTAGAAAGATGAGGGCTTTATTTGTCATTTTGTTTGATAATTTTAAGTCTGTTTGAAATTTGGGTGACGTCGTCATAGACCATTGATCGTTTAGTTTTCTGGGTTGAGCCTAACGGCGCCGCTAAGCAGCGAGACGGAAGTCCGTTGATCGCCAGCCGGCAACCGAAGCCCAATTAAAAACCTAAAGTTGAAGATAACAACAAAAAGCTAAATAGAATTACGTCAAGCTGGAAC
>JAEUVR010000024.1 GCA_016786785.1 Chitinophagaceae bacterium | reverse complement strand
CCAGTAGAAGAAAGGAGCTTCGGTTGCAGCTCATCGAGTGGCATTCAAAATTTACCATGTCCATCTCGGTGGTCGTATTGTTCCTTATCGGCGCGCCGCTGGGCTCTATCGTGCGAAAAGGAGGCATCGGCCTGCCCGTAGTGCTGGCAGTCATCTTTTTTGTCATCTTTTTCCTGCTGAACAATTTTGGTAAAAAATTTGTGAAAGAAGACGTATTACAGCCCATGGCAGGGATATGGATGGCTACATTCGTGCTGCTGCCCATGGCCTTTTTTCTTATTTATAAAGCGATGAACGACTCGCAATTAATGAATAAGGAATTCTATTTCCGTTCGTTTCGAAAAGCGAAAATATTTCTGGTAAAAGCAGGAATTGCCCGTGATAAGCGACAATTGACCTAATTTTAAAAGCAAAATCTAACATATGGATAATTTTAAGAATTCCCGCAGGCAGTTTATTGGCAAATCAACAAAGGCCGGCCTGGCCCTTACGGCTATCTCTTCGTTGCCCGCATACTTTTCCGCATGCGCTTCCGGCAGCGCGGCAAAAGAGGCCACAGGCTTCGATCAACAGCCTTTGCCCTATGCCTATAACGCGCTGGAGCCGGTGATCGACGCGATGACGATGGAACTACATTACAGCAAACACGCGGCGGCCTATAGTAAGAACCTCAAGGAAGCGGCGCAGGCCGAAGGCATAGACGCCAATACCCCGCTGGAAAATGTGCTCGCCAATATTTCAAAATATTCTACCAAGCTTCGCAATAACGGGGGAGGGCATTATAACCACGAACTGTTCTGGAAATGCATGAAACCTTCCGGCGAAGGCAAACCCTCCGGAAAACTGCTTGCGGCAATAGAAAAAGATTTTTCTTCTTTCGACGCCTTTAAAACCCAGTTCTCCGACGCCGGTAAAACCAGGTTTGGAAGCGGTTGGGCATGGCTGGTAGTCGGCCCGGATAAAAAGCTCGTCATCGGGTCCACGCCCAACCAGGACAATCCCCTGATGGACGCCAGCGAACTGAAAGGCTTTCCCTTATTGGGCGTAGACGTATGGGAGCACGCCTATTATTTAAAATACCAGAACCGCCGCCCGGAATATCTTGAAGCCTGGTGGAACGTGGTCAACTGGGGATACGTGCAATCAAGATTTGAACAACAGGCCTGATAGGCCGGCAGATCCTGCCGCCATGTACGCAGGCCTGCTTAGTTCTTAATATAGCGGAGGTTCAAAGAAGCATGAATAACGCCCGCAACGATCGTCTTATTTGAGCCTCCGCCTTATCTTTGTTCGTCAATCGATCATTTATTGAGCCCGAGCCAGGAAAATCTGCTCATGCAGCGGATAGTCGTTATCGTAGCCGTATTGCTATTGGCAATAAAATTTACAGCCTACCTGTTAACAGGCTCCGTGTCGGTGCTCACCGACGCCCTGGAAAGCCTGGCGAATGTTTCCGCAGGATTTATCGGTTTGTTTAGCCTGTATATTGCCGCGCAGCCAAAAGACCAGAACCATCCTTACGGCCATGGGAAAGCCGAGTTTTTATCCGCCGGCGTGGAAGGAAGCCTCATCATCGTCGCGGGATCGGTCATCCTATACAAATCGTCGTACAGCATTCTTCATCCCCAGCCTATCCACCAGCTCGATTGGGGCATCGGGCTGATCGCCTTCTCCGCCCTGGTCAATTTTATCACCGGATCTATCAGTATACGGAAAGGAAACAAGAACAATTCTCCCGCGCTCATCGCCAGCGGCAAACACCTGCAAACCGATACGTATTCAACCATCGGCATCATAGTCGGCCTGGTCGTTATCTATTATACAAAGATCTATTGGCTGGACGGCGTGGTGGGCATATTGTTTGCGATCATCATCCTGGTCGCCGGCTACCGGATACTGCGAAAATCCATTGCGGGGATGATGGACGAAGCCGACTATGCGCTACTGCAGCAAATGGTCGACGCGCTGAATAAAAACAGGCAGGAAAACTGGGTGGACATACACAATCTCAGGGTGATCAAATATGGCGGCCAGCTGCATGTAGACTGTCATCTTACCGTGCCCTGGTACATGAATATCCGCGAAGCGCATCGCGAGGTGGACGACCTTGCGGCGCTGATCAGGAAAGATTTCGGCGACACGATCGAACTGTTTGTGCATTCCGACGGATGCCTGTACACGCAATGCTCCATATGCGGCAAACGCGAATGCCCGGTAAGACAATCGCCCTTTGAAAAAAGAATAGAATGGACAAGGGAAAACCTGCTGAATGATGAAAGACACAACGGGTTGCCGTATTTGGCCGACAAATCCCATTCGGATAATTTACAGGATGATGAAAACAAAATGCCTGAAGGCAAATAACGGAAAGCAAATAACGATCGCCGGAACAACAGAAATAACAGTTGCTTACCTTTATAAAAAATAAGGGCGAACGCCGCATATGCATTTTTCGCTCCTGTTATCCAGCTTATTTTTTACGCCTAAACTATAATATCATCGGCTATGACCTCATGGAAAGATTACCAGGAAAAAAATAAAGACCGTTTTTTACAGGAACTCCTCGACCTGCTGCGCATCCCTTCCGTAAGCGCAAAATCGGAATGCCGGGAAGACATGAAAAGATGCGCCGAAGCGGTTAAAAAAAGTTTACTGGAAGCGGGCGTCGACCGCGCGGAAGTATATAACACCGACGGACACCCGATCGTATACGGAGAAAAGATCGTCGATCCTTCCAAACCCACCGTGCTGGTGTACGGGCACTATGACGTTCAGCCAGCCGAACCGCTGGAACTCTGGAACAGCCCTCCCTTTGAGCCGGTTGTCAGGGACGGAAAGATCTATGCCCGCGGATCTGCGGATGATAAGGGACAGTTTTATATGCATGTAAAGGCGCTGGAGATCATGACCAAAACAAACTCTCTCCCGGGCAATATCAAATTCCTCATTGAAGGCGAAGAAGAAGTAGGATCATCGAACCTGGGCAAGTTCGTCAGGGCCAATAAGGAGCTGCTGAAGGCCGATGTTATACTGATCAGCGACAGCTCGATGCTGAGCATGGACACCCCTTCCATAGATATCGGCGTAAGAGGACTCTCCTATATCCAGGTGGAAGTAACAGGCCCCAACCGTGACCTGCACAGCGGCATATACGGGGGGGCCGTAGCCAATCCCATCCTCATCTTATCCAAAATGATCGCCTCCTGCCACGACGAAAACAACCGCATAACCATCCCGGGATTTTATGACGATGTGCTGGAAGCCAGCGAGGCGGAAAGAAAGCTGATGGCCCAGGCGCCTTACGATGAAGCGGCGTACAAGCATGATCTCGGCGTAAAAGAACTATGGGGAGAAAAAGGATATACCACGAACGAAAGAACGGGCATACGGCCCACGCTTGAATTGAACGGCATATGGGGAGGATATACCGGGGAAGGCTCCAAGACCGTGCTGCCTTCAAAAGCTTTTGCCAAGATCTCTGCGAGGCTTGTCCCCAACCAGTCTTCCGAAAAGATCACCGCCATGCTGCTTGATCATTTCAGGAAGATCGCCCCTGCAAGCGTCCGGGTGGAGGCAGAAGCGTTTCACGGAGGCGAGCCCTATATCACCCCTATCGACTCGCCGGCCTACCAGGCGGCTGCAAAAGCCATTCAAACCTCTTTCGGCAAAAACGCCATCCCGGTCCGCGGAGGAGGCAGCATCCCCATCTGCTCCATAATGGAGAAAGAGCTTGGGGTTAAAATTGTTTTTATGGGCTTTGGACTGGACAGCGATAACCTGCATTCTCCAAACGAAAAATTTGACCTGTTCAACTATTATAAGGGCATTGAGACCATTCCTTATTTCCATAAATTTTTCGCGGAGAGCAGATAAGGCATCGGGCCGCCGACCTTCTTGTGCAGGTACGGCGGTTCCTTCCGAATAAAGCGGGAGGAATGAACGACCGACCAGTCAGCCTTTCGGAGGGTGTTCCGGCAAAATCGCGGCAGCGCCGGAAGCAAACCGCAGGCTCAGGATATAAATATGATCGTTTGAGATAGCGGTCGTTGAAAAGAAACTAAGCAGTGAAGCGATTGATCATGACCTTCATTTTAACCAGATAATCGTTGACTTGAAAACCGCTTATCGTCGCGTTTGTAACAGGCTTATATTTAATAATGAATGGATATGAAAGAAGCGCCCGAAAAACTGCGCATTGATAAATACCTCTGGTCGATCAGGCTGTTCAAAACAAGAACGCTCGCGGCAACCGCCTGCGACCAGGGACAGGTGAAGATGCTGGGCGCG
>JAEUVR010000418.1 GCA_016786785.1 Chitinophagaceae bacterium | reverse complement strand
TGTCGCTTCGGAAGTGATTATCGGCATTACCCTGCAGGATCACTGGGAAGTGGTTAGGGCGGCTGAAAAATATAACGCCCAGGTAATGATGCTGGAAAATGTTTGTTACCGTCGCGATGTCATGGCCGTGCTGAATATGGCGCGCCAGGGTTTATTTGGAGAACTTATTCACCTGCAGGGCGGTTACCAGCACGATCTCAGGGAAGTGAAATTCAATGACGGCGTTCATCCTTATGGTCATGGCGTTGAATTTGGCGAAAAAGCTTTTTCAGAAGCGCGATGGAGAACAGAACATTCCGTATTAAGGAACGGCGATCTGTATCCTACTCATGGGGTCGGGCCGCTGGCGCATTATATCAATATCAACCGGGGCAATCGTTTTAACAGCCTTTGCTCCTTCTCTTCAAAAGCCAGGGGATTGCATGATTATATTGTTAAAAAAGGAGGCAAGGACCATCCCAATGCAAAAGTAAATTTTAAGCTGGGCGACGTGGTGACGACCATGATCAACTGCGCGAATGGCGAAACGGTCTTATTGCAGCATGATACGGATCTCCCCCGGCCTTATTCCCTTGGGTTCAGGGTGCAGGGCACAGAAGGAATATGGATGGACCTGAACAAGGGCGTTTACCTGGAAACCAAGGCGGCAAAACCGCATGAGTGGGACGACCAGGAAAAATGGCTTACAAAATACGATCATCCCTTGTGGAAAAAATACGGGCAGGATACCGGCGAAGCCGGGCATGGAGGAATGGATTTTTTTGTGATCCATGCTTTTATCGAATCGGTCAAACGCCAGGCGCCCACGCCAATGGATGTGTATGATGCCGCCGTATGGAGCGCCATTACCCCGCTGAGCGAACAATCTATTGAGCTCGGAAATGAGACGGTTGAGTTTCCCGATTTCACTGGCGGACAGTGGATGTTCAGGAAGCCCGTATTTGCGCTCGACGACCGGTATTGAGTTCGGGCGAGTTGGCCGTCGGCATTTTACGCTTCAGGAAACAATACAGGTAGTTCCTGGACAGGTTGCGTCGGCATGCCGGTATTTTACAGGGATATGATCGTCCGATTATACAACGATCAGTTGTACGCCTGCATTTTCCAGCTGCTGATTGTCTTCAGGCGATACTGCCGCATCGGTGATGATCACGTCAATTTCCGTAATAGGCGCTATAAAAGCAAAACTCCTTTTGTGGAATTTGCTTGAGTCGGCCACTACAATAACCTGTTTGGAAATGGACATCATAATGCGGTTCAGGTGGGCTTCCTCTGCATTAGGGGTAGACAAACCATAGGTAATATCCAATCCGTCTACCGCAAGGAATAGTTTATCGCAAAAAAAGTTCTTAAGGCTTGTTTCAGCCGTTGCGCCAACCAGCGATTGCGATGTTTTTCTAAGGAAACCTCCTGGTATGATCACATTGGCGCTGGTATGTTCTGCCAGCTGGCTGGCAATATTTAAGGCATTGGTGATTACCGTTAACTCCTTTAAGGAAGAGAGGTTTTTGGTGATTTCCATGGTCGTGGTGCCGGAATCCAGGATAATTGTATCCCCGTCGGTAATAAGTCCCGCCGCCGCCTTTCCAATCCTTTTCTTTTCTTCGTAATGCTGTTTGTTCTTGTCAGAAAGCGCAAAATCGATCCCCACATGGTCCACTTTAATAGCGCCTCCTCTTGCCCTGATCAGCATTTTTTTCTGCTCCAGCCGCGTGAGATCGTTACGGATCGTTACTTCGCTCACTTTTAATTCTTTGCTTAACGAAATAACGTCAACCTGCCCATGCTTATTTAATTTGTCTAAGATCAGCACCCGGCGCTGTACCGTTGATTTGGTATGTGGTAACGACATAGATTAAAATTTCCAAGAAACAATGAATAAGAGAACCTGTTCTGTAAGGCCGCTGCTATTTCAAAAAAGCAAATTATTTACGCGTTTATAAATAAGTTTGCTCCAAATATACTTTTCGTAACCTTGTCTTAAAAATAAAAAATATATTGAAACATAAAATTAGTTTTTATTTTTACAAGGAAATGAAAATGCGTCTTAACCGGTTATCGCCATTGATAAATGCTAAAATTGTTGTTTGATGACGGCTTCTTCCGAAAAGTTCGAGGTAATAGTAGTAGGCGAATTAAACGTTGATCTTATCTTAAATCAGATTGCCGCTTTCCCTGAGATCGGCAAAGAAACCCTGGCAAACGCCATGACATTGACGCTTGGGAGCTCGTCGGCTATTTTTGCCAGCAACCTGAGCAGCCTCGGCGCCAAAGTAGCTTTCCTGGGAAAAATAGGCAAGGATATTTTCGGCAGGCTTGTCCTGGAAAGCCTGGAGAAAAAAGGAGTGGATACGAGCCTGATCATTCAATGCGATTCCCTGAATACCGGCGCTACGGTAGTCCTGAACTTTGATCAGGACAGGGCCAATGTAACCCATGCGGGGGCGATGGATCATCTTACGATCGACGATATCCTGCCGGATAAATTTGAGGGCTGCAAACATTTACATTTTTCTTCGTACTTTCTCCAGGCCGGACTTAAAAAAGATATTGCCCGGCTTTTCAGCGAAGCCAAAAAAGCGGGCCTCACCACTTCGTTTGACGTGCAGTGGGATCCCTGGGAAAAATGGGATCTAGACCTGAAAAGCGTATTGCCTCATGTAGATGTGTTTCTTCCGAATGAGAAAGAGTTGATGAAGCTGACGGGGAGAAATACGTTGGAATCGGCCATCGACAGCATCAAGGGTTTTGCCAATACCATCGTGGTCAAACTGGGCGGCAAGGGTTCTGCATCTTATCATAAAGGCCAGCTGATCGCTATGCCGGCGTTTATGAATGAACAGGTGGTCGATGCGATTGGCGCGGGAGATAGTTTCAATGCGGGTTTCATATATAAATTTATCCAGGGCGCGCCAATAGAAACCTGCCAGAGATATGGCAATCTTATGGGAGCCATCTCCACGACAGCCGCGGGAGGAACCGCGGCGTTTACAGACAACAAAAACATCATGAAAAATGCAAAAGAAAGATTTGGGTTCAGCGAATAAGAATATGATCGAAAAACTTAAGGAAATGCAGTTGAGCGGCGCTTCATTGCTCGCGACTAATTTCTACAATTATGAAACCTTATGCGGCGTGCTTCGCGCGGCTTCCGAGCTGAAACAGCCGGTCATCCTCCAGCTTACGCAAAGCTCGATAGACTATATGACCCTGCCCGTAGCGGTGGCTATGGCCAGAAGCGGACTGAAGGAATTTGGAGTAGAGGGATGGATCCATCTCGATCATTCTTCTTCTTATGAACTTGTTCAACGTTGTCTCGACGCCGGCTTTGATTCGGTAATGATCGACGCCAGCGAAAAAAGCATGGAAGAAAATATCGAGATCACGAGGAGAGTGGTGGAAACGGCGGCTAAATACAATGCCAACGTGGAAGCGGAACTCGGGTATGTCGCCAAGCTGGGGCAGTCGACCGAAAAAACAGGTTTTACCGAACCGCAGGAAGCAAAATATTTTGTCGACCAGACAGGCGTTAACGCGCTGGCGGTGGCCATCGGATCGGCGCATGGGTTTTATAAAAAAGAGCCTAAGCTGGACCTGGAACGGCTCGAGCAGATCCATGCCATCACCGATGCCGCCCTGGTATTGCACGGCGGATCCGGCATTCCGGCCAATACGCTAAAGGAAGCGATCAAGAGAGGGATCTGCAAGATCAACCTGGCCACCGAGATCAAGAACATTTTTATGGCCACGTTAAAAGACTGCATCGTGTCGAGCGATGAGATAGACCTGAGAAAGGTGTTTCCGCCCGCTATTCATGCGGTTACCCGGCTTGTGAAAGAGAAACTGGAAATCGTGAAAAGCGCCTCATGAAACGGCGGATGATAAATGTTCGCAGGGCAATGCGAGGCGTTTGTTGAGGCCGGTAAAAGTTTAATGCGCGAAATAAACGCGAAGCATTCACTGAGACAGATGAAAATATTTATGCGCGAAGTAAATGCGAAGTAAAAAACAAAAAAATATACAGATAATGAATAACAGATTTTTCTTTCTCCTGTTCGCCTGCGTCGGCATCGGCGCCATGAGTTGCGGCGAAGCGCCGAAGGATAACCAGTTCTACAGCCTCGACGATTACGATAAGGTGTTGAAATATGATGTGCATGTGCATATCAGTTCCGATAAACCTTATTTTGTTGAACAATCTAAAAAAGAAAATTTTAAACTGGTGACCGTCAACGTCAATGCCGGGGAGCCTATCGTCGAGCAAAGGGAGTATGCGATTCATCAGGTTGAGGCCTTCCCCGAACAGGTCAAATATGCCACTACTTTTGACGTAGCCGGTTGGGATGATAAAGATTGGCAGGCTAAGACGCTGGCTTATCTCGACGAGTCTTTTAAGAAGGGCGCGATAGGGGTTAAGGTCTGGAAAAATATTGGTATGGAGCTGAAGGACAAAAATGGCAAATTCGTAATGATTGACGATCCCAGGTTCGATACCATCTTCGATTTTATTGAGAAAAATAATAAAACCTTAATTGCGCATATCGGCGAGCCTAAGAACTGCTGGCTGCCTATTGAAGAGATGACGGTAAAGAATGACCGCGATTATTTCTCCAACCATCCCCAATATCATATGTACCTGCATCCGGAGTATCCTTCTTATGAAGACCAGATCAACGCGAGGGACAGGATGCTGGAAAAACATCCCCATCTAAGGGTATCGGGAGCGCATATGGCCAGCCTCGAATGGAGCGTGGATGAGCTGGCAAAGCGCCTGGATAAATTTCCCAATCTTGCAGTGGATATGGCCGAGCGCATCTCTCACCTGCAATACCAGTCTGCCAGGGATTTTCAGAAAGTATATGATTTTATCATCAAGTACCAGGATCAGCTTTTGTATGGCACCGATCTTTCGACCAGCGACGACAGGGATTCTGCAAAGGTCATGCAGTACATGCACGATTTTCGTTTTGGCCACTGGAGGTATTTTGTTACAGATGAAATGATGGAGGCGCCCGAGGTGGAAGGACAGTTTAAAGCGCTGCGCCTGCCAAAAGAAGTAGTGGATAAGATATACCGCAAAAACGCTGAAAAATGGTTTCCTGCTTTTACGGAAGATAAAGGCGTTGCGCGGCAATAAAGACCTATCTTGTAAGCCTGATATGAAAGCAGCCATTCCCAAAATACTAAACAGCCTGTTGTTCGTCGTTTTGCCATTATGCGCAATCGTTTCTTTTACTGGCAGGCAATCTGAAACGATCGATACGCAATCTGATATGCTAAGAATAAAGAAAACAGCCGATTTTCCCTTGTCGGGGGACGGCTCGCATGCGAACTGGGAAAAAACAGAATGGCTGACCCTTCCCCCATACGACGCTTCCGCTGTTTATGCCACCAGGGTTAAAGCGCTTTATTCCGCTACGGGCATGTATTTTCTTTATTTCTGCGAGGATAAAAAATTAACGGCTACCATGGAAGCCGATTTCCTCGACTTGTGGAATGAAGATGTGATCGAAGTGTTTATTCAACCTGATGCGAAAAGACCGGCTTATTTCGAATATGAATTATCTCCCCTTAACTATGAACTGCCCATCCTGATCTACAATGATTCAGGGCGTTTGAACAGTTGGCAGCCTTTTCATTATAACAAGGATCAGAAGACCCGGCACGCTACCCTTGTCCAGGGCGGCGAAAAAAAAGCCCGTGCTTCGGTAAAAAGCTGGACGGCTGAGTTTTTTATCCCCTTCAAGGCAATGAAAATGATTACCGACGAAATTCCCCAGACCGGTACGCGCTGGAAGGGAAATTTATACCGCATTGATTATGATAGCGGAAACGAGTCCCTTTACTCATGGAAACGCACTTCGGGCAATTTTCATGAATACGAGAAATTTGGAACCTTTATATTTGAGTGATCGGGTTGCCTGCCAGTATCGGCAACCCATTGTCAATCCTTAAAAAATAAAATTACAAGATGGAAAATAAGTTCAATCCCAGGCGTGATTTCTTAAAAAGTTCTGCTACGATCATTGGCGGCGCCTTAGCGGGCGCATCCCTTCCGATCGGCGCGATGGCCCGGAAAAAAGAAGAGGTCATTAAAATAGCCCTGGTAGGTTGCGGCGATCGCGGATCGGGCGCGGTGGTGAATGCGCTCAGCGCCTCTCCCAATCTTTCCTTAGTAGCTATGGCGGATGTTTTTCGCGACAGGCTGGATACTACCTATAACAGGTTAACGCGGGTAAAAACGCTTAAGGGAACGATCAATGTTCCTGAGAAAAATAAATTCACGGGTTTTGACGGTTACCAGAAAGCCATCGAATTAGCCGATGTGGTATTCCTTGTTACGCCGGCAACGTTCAGGCCCCTGCATTTTGAAGCCGCCGTGAATGCCGGCAAGCATGTGTTTATGGAAAAGCCCCTTGCGGTCGACAGCCCGGGTATTAGAAAGGTGTTGGCTACCGGCAAACTTGCCGATAAAAAAAACCTAAAGGTGCTGGTAGGATTGCAAAACCGTTATGACCCTTCTTTTAACCAGATGGTAACGCGCCTTAAAGACGGCGCCATAGGAGATATTGTGTCAATGACCGATTATTATATGATCGGCCAGGTACGATTTGTTCCGCGCCAGCCTAACCAGTCGGAGCTGGAATTCCAGATGCGTAACTGGCGCAACTTTAACTGGCTTTGGGCAGGCTCTCCCGCCGGTTTGCAGATCCACAATACCGATATTGTTAACTGGGTCAAGGGTTCTTATCCTGTGCGCGCACAGGGCATGGGCGGTAAATCGTCGCTGACAGGGCAGGACTATGGCGATATCTTTGATCATTTTTTTATTGAATACGAATATGCCGACGGCACAAAGCTGAATAGCCAGATACGGACCATCACCGGCACATATACCAAGGGAGGCGCGTTCTTCCAGGGAGCCAAAGGAACGGGTAACGTGAAAGAGGGAATTAAAGACCTTAGCGGCAACCAGCTTTGGAAGTTTAAGGAAGACGATGAAAAGGATGCGTATGTGGAAGAGCATTTACGTTTCTTTGACGCCATTCGTAACGATAAACCTTTTAACGATACGGAATGGGCCGCTAATTCTACCATGACCACGATTTTGGGAAGAATGGCCGCTCATTCGGGCAAAATGGTCCAATTGGAAGAAGCTTTTAATTCTGATCTCCGGCTGGCGCCCGAAAAGATGAGCTGGGATACGCCTCCTCCGGCGCCGCGCGACAAGGATGGCAATTATGAGGTGCCCAATCCCGGTAAGTCAATCGTGTTATAAACCATCGTATTATGATCGCCTTTTGTTCCAGGACCTTGCTGGTATTGGCTCTCCTTATTTTGGCGGGTTGCAATGCCGGAAGGCCGCTTTCCGCTGACCAGTATATCCGTGATGGGTATACGCCGCTTATCAATGGGAATGACTTGTCCGACTGGGAATATAAACCCGGCCACCAGGGGCATTGGCTAGCGCGGAACGGCGTGATCTATTATGACGGCAACAGCGAGGAGAAAGACAAGAGTCTTTGGACAAAAAAAAAGTATAAGGATTTTATCCTGGTAGCCGACGTGCGTTTCCCTGAAAAACCGGTAATGGCAAAGAGCCCCGTGGTGTTGCCGAATGGCGATTACGCGCTGAACGACGATGGGACCGAAAAGAAAGTCGATATGCCTTATGCCGGAGATACCGGCCTCTATTTAAGAGGCAATTCAAAAAGTCAGGTCAATATAGGCAACCGGTACATCGGGTCGGGAGAGATTTATGGCTATCGCGTAGACCGTTCGCTTCCCGAATCCATCCGAGCCGGCGTAACGCCGAAAGTTAAAGCAGACAAGCCCCTGGGGCAATGGAACCGTTTTGTGGTAACGATGAAGGGCGACAAGGTAAGCGTTAATTTGAATGGCGTCCTGGTCATTGATAATGCACAGTTGCCCGGCGTTCCTTCGGAAGGTCCTATTGCGCTGCAGGACGATCATGCTTCAGGCAATATTTTTCAGTTTGCCAATGTGCTGATTAAAGAATTATAGTCATTAACGCAGCGAAGATTTTTTCTCGCCGACAAGGAGCGGCGGTTGTCATTGCATAAATAAATTTCAGGGAGATGAAGATGACCATTGTCAAAACAAGGCTGTATAATCGTTTACTTATTGCCTTTATTTCAACATCATCATTTATGGCCAATGGCCAGGATGTTAATGAGCTTAAACTAAAGGATTACCGGCCTGTGTCTATTTATAATATTCCTAAAACAAAGCCGGTCAGCGCGAAATACGCAGCCATTGACATGCACTCCCATGATTATGCGAAAACCGATGCGCAGGTAGATGAGTGGGTTAAAATGATGGATCTTTGTCATATTGAGAAGACCGTGATCCTTTCGTGTAAAACCGGGCCGGCTTTTGATTCGGTTGCTGATAAGTATGCCCGTTATAAGGATCGGTTTGAAATTTGGTGCGGATTCGATTATACTGGCATGGATCAACCCGATTGGGCTCAGAAAGCCATTGTGGAACTTGAAAGATGTTATAAAAAAGGCGCCAGAGGAGTAGGAGAACTTGGCGATAAGGGATTAGGCGAATTGAATTCCTACCCTACTCCGGGTTATGGGGTGCATATCGATGATCCGCGATTGAAACCCCTTATTCAAAAATGTGGCGAACTGAATATGCCCATCAACATTCATATTGCGGAAGACGAATGGATGTACCGGGAAGCGGATGCCTCTAATGATGGATTGATGAATGCAGCAAAATGGAAAGTAGACCTTTCCAAAGAAGGCATCCTCAATCACCATCAGTTAGCGGTTACCCTGGAAAATGCCGTACGGGATAACCCATCGACTATTTTTATTGCCGCTCACCTGGCCAATTGCTGCTCAGACCTTCAAAAGCTAGGTAGGTTGTTTGATCTGTATCCCAACCTATATGCCGATATCTCGGCGAGGTATGGAGAGATTGCGCCCGTTCCGAAATATTCGGGAGTGTTTATAAAAAAATACCGAAACAGGCTGGTCTATGGCACGGATATGGGTTCTGCTCAGGATATGTACTCGACTACTTTTAGAATACTGGAAACTGACGATGAGCATTTTTACGAAATAGAGCGGTTTGGTTATCATTGGCCCTTGTATGGATTTGGATTAAGCGCTAAAACACTCAAAAAACTCTACTCAGGCAACGCTAAAAAAATAATGAAGCGCAGTCGGTGAAATTTCTCCAAAACAAAGGGTTTTAAAAGAAAATTAATCTTTCGAAAGAAGAAAATTAAGTTTAAATTTGTAAAAACAAACGAAACGAAACAATTTGACGATGGAAAATGCTAATAGCCCGGAATTGACGGCAACCAGTGCAGCCCGGTATCTTGGTTTATCCGTAGATGAGTTAACCGATAAGGGAGCCATACACACGGCAAGGGAAATAAGCCAGCAGCCGGATCTATGGTTAAAGATATGGGAGCTGGTCAGGAGTCGCCGGGAAGAACTCGGTAGTTTCCTGGAAGAAGCATATAAGAACAAAGACCTCGATATCATTTTAACAGGGGCCGGCACTTCGGCGTATATTGGCAAGGTTCTTTTTGGACCTTACCAGCGGAATACCGCAAAGAAAACCCGCGCGATCGCCACGACAGATTTACTGTCTCATCCCGGATTGTATTTTGATCAGGAAACGCCGGTATTGCTGGTGTCTTTTGCCCGTTCGGGCAATAGTCCCGAAAGCGTGGCAGCGGTAGATATTGCCAACGCGTTTGCTAAAAAAACCTATCACCTGATCATTACCTGTAATGAATCAGGAAAATTAGCCGTCCAGGCAGACAAACAGAACGCTTATGTTTTTCTGCTGCCAAAGGAAGCGGATGATCAGAGCCTGGCCATGACGAGCAGTTTTACGGCCATGCTGCTGACAGGTTTGCTGATCTCGGGGATAAAGCAGATAGATGCTTTGGGCGACCAGGTCAAAAAGCTTGCTGAATATGGCGCAAACATCATTCGTCAATATACCGATAAGATACGGCAGGTGGCGCAGCTCGATTTTAAGCGGGCAGTATTTCTCGGCTCCGGCCCCTTGCAGGGGACGGCAAAAGAGTCTTACCTGAAATTACAGGAACTAACCGACGGGCAGGTGATCTGCAGCTATGAATCTTTCCTGGGATTCAGGCATGGTCCTAAAGCGGTCATCAATGCTTCCACCCTGATGGTCTATTTGTTTTCGAACAACGAGTATGCCCATCAATATGAAACAGACCTGGTGAAAGCGGTGAACCAGGGAGAAAAAGGCTTGCACAGCATAGGCATTTATGAATCGAACCCGGATGATCTGGGGCTTGGTCTGAACATTATTTCGTCCAGCCGTCCCGGCGAAAAAATACAGGAAGATTTTTTATCCATTTGTTTTGTATTGCCGGCGCAGATACTGGGATTTTTTAAATCATTACAATTGGGATTACAACCGGATAGTCCTTCTGCTAAAGGAGCGATTACCCGGGTAGTGACCGGCGTAAATATTTATCAATGGCTGCCCCAATAATGATGCGTGGTTTTTGAGCATTGACTCATTTTGAACTTATCCAAGCGTTAAAGCTTAAAATGAGGCGCCGCCGGCCTTTAAAAGGCCGGACCATAAATAAAATAATTGCGTAGTTTTATAGCAGGATCGATCCGGATATTCGGTCAAAGCATAAAGACGGGAGTAAAATCCCGGCTATTCCGGTAAAGCAGCTAATCGCTGCTGATATTGGTCATATATTTGATAGCTTTAGGATCTGATAACTAAAACAAACTGCCTGACATTGCAATCCCTGCATTCATATGATGAAGGCAATGCGCTTCGTTTGATTGCCTCAGGCGACGAGGCCGCGTTTGGCCGGCTTTATCAGCAGTATCGCGGAAAAGTATATTATATCTCCTGGAAGCTTTTAAAAAGCGAAACTGCGGCTGAGGATGTATTACAGGAAGTCTTTGCAAAGATCTGGAACAGGCGCGAAAACCTCCCGCTGGTTGAAAATTTTAATGCCTACCTGAACCGGGTTACCCGGAATCATATTTTTAATGTGCTGCGTAAAAAGGCCCATGAAGCACTGTTCCTGAAAGAGATGGCGCGGTCGGCCGGCGATAGCGCCCTGCAGGATTTTAATACGCTGGTTTTGCACGAACTGGAGCGCAGCTTAAAAGAAGCCGTCGCGCTGCTGCCTCCCCAGCAAAAAAAAGTATTTCAGCTGAGCCGCATGTACGGCCTTAAGCATGAAGAGATCGCGGCAAGCATGAAGATCTCGCTGGGAACGGTTAAAAAACACATGATGATGTCGCTGCGTTCAGTCAAAGAATATCTTAGCGTTCAGCAGAATATATTGGATATCGTCTTCATCCTGCTACTCTGTCGGTTCCTTTAAAGGGTATCCGTATTTTTTCAGCAAGCATCGGCAAAGCGTGCGCCGGTATTTATTTTCATGATCTATAAGAAGAGGCCGATAATTAAAATTATGCTGATGAGGATCAGCCCCAATATACATATTTGAAAAATGCCTCGTCTTTTAGCCTCCAAATGTAGACAATGCGGACCTGATTAACCATAAGCAATACGCTGCCGCTGGTTGTCGTCCCGCAGGCGGCGATAGGCGCGCCATATAAAAGATACCGGCAGGCTTTTGATTTTCAAAAAAAATTATTCTCCAACTACCCCTTTTGACTTATTCAGGTGTCTGATGATAGGACGGCCTGGATAATACAGGTTGAAATATTTTATGAAGCGCTTGTCAAAACGGCTGATATCGCTATTTGAAGGGTATATAAACAATACGCTTTCCGATTCGGAAAAAGCGGCGTTTTTCGAGACGCTCCGATCGGAAAGCAGGCAGGAGGATGTCCGGGCGCTGATAGACCTTGAAATAAAAAAACTGGATCTCGGCGAAGTTGAAATAGATCGGTTCCTGTCCGAAGAAAATGCCGGGGGTATATTGCAGCGCGTATTGCAGGATGGCGCCGACAGATCGAAGGATAACCTGTTTAAGCCCTATCTGTCCAACGTAACCGGGGATGCCGCAGCCCCTGATATTGCGACAGCGTCCGTTTCCTTAAAAAAAGAAAAGCGTGTAAAAAGGCTGGCGATATTGCGCTGGGCGGTTGCCGCTTCCGTATTGGTATTGTTGTGCGCAGGTCTTTACTGGGGTATTGCGGGTAAACAGGATGAGAAAAAAACATTGGCGGCGACCGCGCCACAGGAGCAATACGATGTGCTTCCGGGCAGGAACAGCGCCATGATAATCTTAAGCGACGGATCCAGGATCAACCTGGATAGCGCCATGGACGGCAAGATCGGGCAGGAAGAGAATACCAGGGTGGTCAAACAGAACGGGCAGCTGTCTTATAAAAGCGTTGGCCTTAACCGTAAGACCCTGTATAATACGATTACTACCGCGCGCGGGAACCAATATTCGCTGGTCCTTCCCGACGGCACCAGGGTATGGCTGAATGCAGAAAGCTCCATTACTTTTCCGACGGCATTTATTGAGAATGAAAGAAGCGTAAAAATTTCCGGAGAAGCTTACCTGGAAGTTGCCAAAATAAAAAACAGGCCTTTTAAGGCGTTTTTTTCAGATGGGGCTGAAATAGAAGTGCTGGGCACTCATTTTAATATCAACAGTTATCATGATGAACCTGCCGCCAGGGCTACTTTGCTGGAAGGAAAGATCAGGGTGCGCAACGCCCGCGAAACGCGTTTGCTGGAACCTGGTCAGCAGGCGTACATCAAAAACAATCATCCCATGGAGATCATCAGGAATGCAGATGTTGAGGCTGCCGTGGCCTGGAAGAACGGGTTCTTTAGTTTCAGGAACGCCGATATACAAACCATTATGCTTCACCTGGCCCGCTGGTATGATCTTGATGTTTCCTATAAGGGCGCTCCCCGGAACGAAAAATTCTCAGGAGAAATAGATCGCTCGCTCACTCTGGCCAGCGTGCTCGCGATATTGGATAAGACCAAGGTTCGTTTCAGGATTGAAAAAGAGAACAAGCTGATCATCCTGCCATGAAATAAATCGGGAACGGCGGCAGGCGAGCAATAAGAATATATTGTTAACTAAAATAGCGCATTATTGAAAAACTTTTAAGGAAAAAGCAGACGTTGAGGCGCAAAAAAAACCGGAAGTGATTAGGGCCACCTCCGGGGTATTATTTGGGCGCCTCAATAAATTAAATTTTTAGGACTCAATTATCGTTTCACCCAAACACTGCAAATGTATGCAATTTAAAACTTGCAGCTCCGCGCCCCGCGGAGCTTTTAATCAACTTTTAAAAATCATGAAGTTGACCGCCTTTTTGCTGATGCTAACATTTCTACAGGTAAGCGCAAAAGGGC
Source organism: Chitinophagaceae bacterium (assembly GCA_016786785.1). Taxonomy (GTDB): domain Bacteria; phylum Bacteroidota; class Bacteroidia; order Chitinophagales; family Chitinophagaceae; genus Flavitalea. The sequence goes on along the minus strand of JAEUVR010000418.1, from coordinate 14,013 downwards.
TTTCCCAGAGCGTTACTTATTCCGCAGACAATGTCCCCCTGGAGCGCGTTTTCCAGGTTATTAAAAAGCAGACAGGCTATGCTTTTTTTTATAACAATGCGGATGTCAAAAATTCAAGACCCGTATCGGTCAAGCTAAAGAATATTTCTCTTCAGGCAGCCCTGGAAGAAATACTGGACGGGCAGCGGTTAACCTATTTCATTGAAGGCAAAACCATTGTGATCAGCCAGAAAGAAGAAAAAACAGCGGCTTCCGCAATCCCCGCAACACCGCGTGTTTTGATCGAGATCAAGGGGAAGGTTGTCAACCAGAACGGCGAACCCCTGGCGAGCGCCTCCATAGTGGTGGAAGGAACGTCTATCGGCACGGTAACCAACGACCAGGGCGAGTTTACGTTAAACGTAGACAACAGGAATGTAAACCTGGTGATCTCTTCCTTAGGGTATACTTCTCAGACCGTTCGGATCGGCGATCGTAGTTTTCTCAGTATAACCTTATCGGCCGAGAACCAGCAGCTTTCTGAAGTAGTGGTGACCGCGCTGGGTATCGAAAGAAATAAAAAAGCGCTGGGATATTCTACCCAGGTAGTAGGAGGCAGCCAGCTTACCGAAGCCAGGGAATCCAATGTGGTGAACTCTTTGAAAGGCAAGGTGGCCGGGGTGCATATCAACAGCACTTCCGGCGGAGCGGGAACTTCCAGTTTTGTAGTGATCAGGGGGAACAGCTCTTTGACGCATGAAGCGCAACCGCTTTATGTGGTAGACGGTATTCCGATAGACAACCTAACACTGGGCGGCGCCAACTCTTTTAATGGTAGAGACTATGGCGATGGCGTGAACAATATCAATCCCGACGATATTGAAAGCGTCACCGTGCTGAAAGGCCCTTCCGCTGCAGCGCTTTATGGTTCCCGCGGCTCCTTCGGCGTTATCCTCATCACGACCAAGAAGGGGGCCAAAGGAAAAAAAGCGGTTGTTGATTTTAATTCTAATGCCGTTTTTGAGAACATCAATGTAGTGCCTACTTTCCAGGACGTATGGGGAGGAGGCTATGATGATAACTACACCAGTTTTAATACCATCACGGTAGGCGGCCAGGAATACAGCCAATGGCCGAGCTGGCTGATCGATAACTGGGGCGGTAAAATGGACGGAAGGCAGATGTACGTGGAAACCTGGCCCGAATTAGGGCCCGTAACGTTTTCGCCTCGCCCGGGTAGCCGCATTAAGGAGTTTTATCAGACGGGATCTACCTATACCAATACCATCGGCGTTTCGGGCGGCAGCGGTAAAACGACCTATAGGTTCTCCGCCTCGGACCTGAGAAACAAGGGGATTGTTCCCAATTCCTCGTTAGACAGGCAGACCCTGAATCTTCGTATAGCTACCGACGTTACCGACAAGTTAAGCCTGGAAGGAAAGGTGAATTATATCCGGCAGGGAGGAAAGAACCGCCCCGAAAACGGGGTGTCCTTTGCCAATGTGGCCGCAAGCCTGAATATCATCCCTCAATGGGTAGACCTTGATTGGTTCAAGGATTATAAAAGACAGGATGGCAGCATGACCAATTACAAATCGGGAGCTCCTTATAATCCCTACTGGATCATTAATGAGTTTTTAAACAACGATACCCGCGACCGCATGATCGGATTCCTGTCGGCAAAATATAAGTTTGCCGATTGGCTGAGCCTGCAGGCCCGCGCCGGAACGGATTTTTATACGGATACCCGCTTTGCGCGCGTAGGCATTGGAACGCCTTCCAGCAGTTACCGGACAGGATGGCTTTCCAATGATGAATACCATGTAAAAGAAGAGAACACCGATTTCCTTTTAACGGCGTCCAAGGATCTTTCCAGCGATTTTTCGGGAAGCTTTTCTATTGGCGGCAACCATATGCGCCGGAATATGGAACGTGTGGGCGTAACCGGAAGCAACCTGAACGTGCCCGGCCTCTATCATATCAGCAATGCCAAACTGGTAACGCCCAGCAACGAAATTTCACGCAAAGAGATCAATTCATTGTATTTCCTGGGGCAGTTGGGTTATAAGGGCTTCCTGTTTGTAGATATCACGGGAAGGAACGACTGGTCGTCGGCGCTGGGAAGGAATAACCGGAATTTTTTCTATCCTTCCATCAGTTCGAGTTTTGTGTTTACAGAGGCTTTCAATATGCAGGGAGGAGCGCTTAGCTTTGGTAAACTCCGCGCCTCTTATGCGGAGGCCGGTAGCGATTCCGAGCCTTACCAGACCACTGCAGGTTACACTTTGAATTCAACCGGTTTTGGCGGGCAGCCCTTTATCTATACCTCTAATTATGTTCCCCTGGCCGATCTGAAAAATGAGCTGAAACGTTCCTATGAGTTCGGCACGGAGCTCCGGTTCCTGCAGAACCGGTTTTCACTGGACTTTACCTATTATCATTCTTCGGCGGTCAACCAGATCCTTAAAGTAGAGCTTTCTACCGCTACAGGCTATGATTACCGCGTCATTAATGCCGGAGAGATCGTAAACAAGGGCGTTGAATTGTTTCTTTCGGCGGGGATCATCCGGACCCAGCCTTTTAAATGGGACATGACCATCAATTTTTCAAGAAACAAATCCATCGTAAAATCCCTAACAGACAAGATCAACACGATCACCTTGCTTGAGGGAGATGGCGCGAATATTGAAGCAAGAGTGGGCGAGCCCTTCGGCAATATCGTTGGCAATCCCTATATGAGAACGCCCGACGGACAGATACTGTTAACTGAAGCAGGACAATGGCAGCCTTCATCCGACAGGGTGGTGCTGGGAAATATCCAACCCGATTTTCTGGCAGGCGTCACCAATACGTTCACTTTTAAGGGCTTTACGATAAGCGGATTGATAGATATCAGGAAAGGCGGACAGGTATATTCTTTTACCAAGTATGACCAGATGGCCAAGGGCACCGGTAAGTTTACGGAAAGAGGAGGAGCAGGCCTGATCGCAGAGGGCGTTATTGAAGGGACTGATGGAAAATACACGCCCAGTACGATCCCGCTGCTGCGCCAGGATTATTATGCCGGCAGGGCCTGGGGCGGCATAGGAGAGGAATTTGTCATCGATGCGGATTATGTCGCGTTCAGGGAAGCGACGATCGGCTATGATTTCGGACATGCCGTTTTCAAAAAAGGAATTCTCAGTTCCGCCAGGTTCTCTGTGGTAGGAAGAAATCTTTTTTATCTGTACAGGGATCCCCAGTTCAAACTGATGGGCGTTAGCCCCGAAACCGCTTTTGCGCCCACGGCTGAGGCCCAGGGTTATGAAGCAAGGGGAATTCCTACCACCAGGAGCATCGGCCTGAATCTGTCATTATCCTTTTAATCTTTCAACTAACTCAATATGAATCGCTATATAAAACTTTCAAAGTTTATTGTCGCCGCTATGCTGATCTTCAGCGTATCCTGCACAAAAGATTTTGATGCATTAAACACTAATCCGGCGCTGGTGACCAGGGATATTGTGCAACCTTCCCTGATCTTTTCAGGCGTGCTGAAAAATTCCATATTTGCTTCTTATAATAATGGCATTATTACTGAATATTCCGGCTATTACAGTAACCAGGAATCTGGCGCTATTTTCAGAAGCCGCGATTGGCCTTCTCCGTTTTCGGAGTTTTATAAGGGTTACCTGATCAATATTGCCGAGGTAGTGCGGTTGACTGCCGAGGATCCGGCTCTAAACGATCAGCAGGCCATGGCCAGGATATGGAAGGTCTGGTTGTTCCATATGTTGACCGACGCCTATGGCGATCTGCCTTATTTTGACGCGGTACAGGAATCGGACAAGGTAAATAACCAGCCGGTATACGATTCCCAGGAAACCATCTATAAGGATATGTTGAAGGAGTTGAAAGAAGCCGCCGCCCAATTGGGCGCTGTTCCGGATCAGCTCGCCATCGGCAGCGCTGATTTCCTGTTCGGCGGAAACATAGACGCCTGGAAAAGATTCGCCAACTCCCTGCGCCTTAGGCTGTCCCTAAGGGTGAGTTATGCGGACGAGGCCCTCGCCCGGGAAAATATAGCCGAACTGATCGGCGCCCCGCTGATTACGAATAATTCGCAAAATGCGAAGATGGCAACTTTGGGTGAAGACGCGGTGAATGCGAACGATCGCAATCCGTTATACAACCGGTACGAAAATCAATCCTTTTATCCCATGTGGGCTTCTTTCACTACCACGGATAACCTGATCAGGTTAAACGATCCTCGCTTGCCCGTATACGCCGACCCGGCGGCGGACGGCGTTTCTGGTTATAGAGGGCGTCCGGTGGGATTGGAGACTTCCCAGAAGCCCCGCTATACGGAAGCGCAGGTTGCTACGCTGGATGAGTTCTTCTGGGCGGCCCAATACAATATTATCGTGATGAATGCCGCAGAAGTATTTTTTCTGAGAGCGGAAGCCGCCCTCCGCGGTTTGTCTTCCGAAAACGCGCAGGATCTTTATGAACAAGGCATTGAACAAGCCCTCCGGCAATACAATATAGAGCCTGCAGCTTACCTGGCTTCGCCGGCGGGCGCGCTTACCGGCTCCGAAGAGGAGAAGCTCGAACAGATCATCGTGCAGAAATGGCTGGCCATCTATTATCAATCCAATGAAGCCTGGGCAGAATTCAGAAGAACAGGCTATCCCAGGATATGGGTGGGCGCGGATGTTTCTGATACCGGCGGTAATATTCCCAGGAGAGTGAGGTATCCCCTTGATGAGTATGCGAAAAATGAAGAGAATGTAAAAGCGGCTGTGGCCAAGCTTTCTAATGGAGACGTATACATGAGCAAGGTATGGTGGGATAAGAAAGCCGGGCTTCCTTTTTATCACCCGCGCCAGAATACTTTTCCGCCGGAACAGCCCTGACGATAGGCGCTGTTTCAGAAAAAAGAATTAGATTTCTATCCTTAAGGGCTGTTAGATGGCGTCGCCCGGCAATACTAACGGCCCTTTTAATATATTTTTAATTCAAAAGACCCCTGTATGCGCAGACCTGTTTTAAAAGTTGCTTGTTGTTTATGTTTCAGTTTGTTTTTTTTAAGATCTTTTTCGCAGATCAGATCTTCTTCCGAGATCACGAACGAAGTGATGGCTGTAAGCCCTGAAGAGCTGGACAGCGTGTTGAATAATCCGGGCATAGGCTTTAATACATTTCAACGTTTTAATGGGGACACCCTGTTCCCGGGAATGGGCTGGCGCGAAGGCTTCCCGATCGAATACCAGGATTATAAGGGAACGCTGGAGAATAAAAATCATCCCCAGACAACTATCGCTTACTGGAGGGTGTATTGGAGATATTTAGAGCCGGAGAAACAAAAATACCGTTGGGATATGATCGACCGGGCATTGGACAGCGCCCGGAGCAGGGGACAGAAATTATTGCTCAGGATCGCCCCTTACGGAACGACTACGGTCGACAGGGACGTGCCCGACTGGTACCGGAAAATGGTCGGCCCCGGAAAAGATTTTAAATACCATAATCCCGTAAACAAATGGATGGTGGACCCCGAAGATCCGCGTTATGCGCAATATTTCGGCGGCTTTATCAGCGAGATGGGAAAACGGTACGACGGCCATCCTTACCTGGAAGGGGTCGACCTGTCGATCGTCGGGGCATGGGGAGAGGGCGCGGGTTCGGAATTTCTGACGCGGCATACCATGGAAGCCCTGATCGACGCCTATACGGAATCGTTCAGAAAAACGCCGTTGATCGTATTGATGATGGATAAGAAGACCAATGAATATGCGAGTTCAAAGGGAGTGAAAACAGGATGGAGGGTTGATTGCATAGGCGACCTGGGATTCTGGAAAGCAGAGCAGAACGGATGGACGCATATGTACGATTACTATCCGCAGTCGATCATCGAATACGGTTTGCAGGACGCCTGGAAAAAAGCGCCGCTAAGCTTTGAGATCTGCGGAACATTCCTCAACTGGAGGGATGTGCAGAAATACACGGCGGAAGACGTGAAATATATTTTTAATGAAACGCTTAAATGGCATATCTCTTCATTCAATGCCAAGTCCTCTCCAGTGCCAAAGGAATGGGAGCCCCTGGTAAATGAATGGTTGAAAAAAATGGGATATCGTTTTGTGCTGAGAAGATTTAAATATCCCAAAGCCCTGAAACCCGGCGAGAAACTGGTGTTTGAATCCTGGTGGGATAACAAGGGCGTGGCTCCCTGTTATATCGACTACCCGCTAGCCATCCGGTTAAAAAATAAGGGATATAGCGCCATCCTCGCTACTGCGGCAGATATCAGGAACTGGCTGCCCGGAGACAATATCTATAACGATGCTGTTTATATGCCCACGGATATCCCTGTGGGAGAGTATGATATTGAAATAGCGTTGTTAGATAAAACAGGAAGGCTGGATAAAACGCCCTTGCCTGCGGTTAAACTGGCTATAAAAGGAAGAACGCCGGATGGCTGGTACAGCCTGGGAAAGATCGCAGTGAAAAAATAATTTTCAGTCGGTGTTTTTTATCCTTCAGGCATTAAAAGGTATGCAGGACACAGAACAATCTTATCGACGATTGCCGTTTATGGTTCTGGTTAAACGATGATGAAAAATATAAATCGGTTTTTGCCTTCTTTGTTTGTTTTCTGGATGCTGCTGCATGGCAGTTGCTCCAACCCCGCGACCTTTACGCAACTTGAGGTTAGTAATCCCGCGTTCATAAACAATTCCCTGTTCATAGGAGAAGAAGACATGATGAGCTCCAGGCTGGATTCGCTGAAACATAAATACCAACTGGATACCCTCTTTAAAGGCGAAACGGAGGAAATGAAAAGAATACTGATGCTGCGGCATTGGATAAAGAGCAAGATGCTCATTGGGGAGAGAGGGCTCTATAACGGCGACGCAGACCCTGAAAGGATATTAGATGCGGCCGCTAATGGAGAAACATTCCATTGCGGACATTATATGATCGTTCAGAATGCTCTCATGAATGCGTATGGGTATGTTACCCGCTGCCTGGGCTCCGGCCCCGGAGAACCCGGTCGCTTCGATCAGCATCATGCCATGAATGAGATATGGGTCGCGACTTACGGAAAATGGTTCATGTGCGACGCAAAATATGATCATCATTTTGAAAAGAACGGCATTCCCTTGTCTGCGCTGGAAATACGCGCTGAATATTTAAAAAATAAAGGCGCTGATGCGCTCCTGGTTAGAGGAGTAGACAGAACGCCGGTGAACGACAATCCTGAAGTAAAACAAACCAAGGAGCAGCTTACGCAAACCTATACCTGGCTGGAATGGGAAAGAAGCGCTGACCGGTTTACCCGGTTTCCTCAGACAGACGATCGGTTGATCATGTACCGCGACGACTACTCCCGTAATCATGTCTGGTTATGGGGAGGAAAACCCCATTGGGCTTTGAAGACAGACTTTATTGCGTATGCCGATTCGATAAAAGAGATAGAATGGACGCCCAATACGATCCGGTCGCAGGTAACGATTGATCAGGACAAGAGGCTTGCGCATGTTCAACTGTTTTCTCAAACACCCGGGTTCCTACGGTATGAAATGAGATCGTCCATTGACGAAGATTGGAAGCCCTGTGATGCTGCAATCACGCTTTCCCTGGCGCCGGGCCGAAATGAATGGGTATTCCATACAGTAAACGGCCGCGGGATAGCAGGAACTGACCATCGGGTGGTCGTCGCTCCGGAGCGGAATACGGATTAAAAAGCGATGTTAATGCATCGGGAAAAATATTTGGATAACCAGTTATAATCTCAACAATGAAAAAACTGAAATGTAAATTTTTTATTTGCCTGATTATTTTTACAGCGGCATTTATCTCCTTCTCAATAGCCCAGGAAACGCCCCTCGCCCAGGCGGGCATCTATCTTATTCCCTATCCAAAGGAGGTAAAGCTTCAGGGCGGCGACTACGCGCTGGAAAAAAAAGTAAGCATCGAATTGGACAGGAATGCAACCGCCGCCGATCGTTTTGCGGCAGAGGAACTTGCCCGTCATCTTAAAGCGCAATGGCAGATCAACGCTGCGGTAGGCAATGCGACTGCCGGCCGCTCTATTGTACTGACCAGGAAAGGCGCTCCCAAAAATAAGCCGGAAGGATATCAATTGCTGGTTGCCCCGCAAAAGATAACCATACGCGGCAGCGATGAGGCCGGGTTGTTTTATGGCGTGCAGACGCTCATACAATTGATTCAGCAAAAAGAAGGCGGCGCGTATGTGAAAGGCATGGAAATAACCGACTGGCCCGATACCAGGGTGCGGGCCATACATTACGATACCAAACACCACCAGGACAAACGCGCCTACGTGGAAAGCCTTATCCGCGACCTGGCGAAATATAAAAGCAATATGCTGGTATGGGAATGGGAAGATAAGCTGGCCTATGCCAGTCACCCTGAGGTCGGCGCGCCCGGCGCGTTTACCGTGCAGGAGATGCAGGATTTTACCGCCTATGCCCGGAAATACCATGTGCAGCTTGTGCCATTGGTGCAGGGCCTGGGGCATGTGAGCTTTATTTTAAAATGGCCGCAACATGCCCATCTCAGGGAAATATATGCTTCCAATTTTGAGTTTTGCCCTTTAAAAGAAGGTTCTTATAAACTGCTGTTTGATCTCTGGGACGAGGCAATGAAAGCTACGCCCGGATCTAAATATATTCATATCGGTTCCGACGAGACCTATGAGCTGGGGCAATGTGATGATTGCCGTAAAAAAGCGGCGGAGATAGGCAAGAGCGGCCTGTATCATTTGTTTGTAAGCAGGGCTGCGGCTTATCTGCAGAAAGCGGGACGACAGGTAATGGTATGGGAAAGCCCCATGAACTGGGTCCGGGGAAAAAATGCAGCCAAACATATCGAGCCGCAGAAAGGATTGGTATTGACAGAATCCTATGAACATGAAACTCCCGATTTTACCTATGCGAAACAGGCGAAGTCGCTGGGGTTTCCCGTGTTTGCTTACGATCCAAATCCCGGCATAGAACCCTTGTTCCTCCCGTATTTTTATAAGCAGGATGATAACCGGCGGCATATCCCCGGAAGCCTGGAGGATTCTTATCGTTTTTTAACTGCCACAATGGGGAAGGGAGTATTTGACGGTATGATCCGCACTTCATGGGACGATTCCGGATTGCCGGTTCAGGGATGGATGATGCAGTTTGTACTGGCAGCCGCCTATTCCTGGAATGCGTCCAACCCCGGGCTTCCTGAGTTTACGGACGCATTTTTTAAAAATTATTATGGCATTAATGAACAGGGGCTTCGCCAGTTGTTCTACCTGCTCAATGAAGGCGCTTATTATTATTCGGAGACGCTGGAAAGAAATGTCTGGCATTTTGGAGTGATAGGAAAAACGCATCTGCCCGATCTGCCCCGGGCCGACGACCTGGAATACGATCCGTACTGGAATAAGGAATATAAAGACCAGGTAGATAAGGCCGGCCTGTTTCTAAAAAAAATGGATACTGCCATAAACATCGGGAAATTAAACCTGGCCAATAACATAAAGAACCCTCATGACATTGAGCTGTTCATCAGTATTGCCGAACTGATCCGGCATACGGCGCAGACCTATCTTGACCTGTCGACGCTGGAGCATACTATCACTTCGGCGCACCGTCAGCGGTTCCTGAGTCATGATTCCACTTATTATTACCTGCAGAAGGCAGAACAGCTCATACAGGATAATCTTGCCAGGAGGAACAAGCTGTATACGGCCATGGAGGCGCTATGGGAGAAGACCAGGCTACCCAAGGGAATGTCGACGGCAGAAAAAAAATATTTTTTCCGACAGGATCGTACCCGGCATTATGCGAACCGCACGCCGGATATGAAATACCTGATCATCGACGAGGAAGACCTCGACCTGGAAGGCTACCTGAAAAGACTGCAGGAGTATATGCGGGTATATAAATCGACTTTTATGGGCAAGGATGGGGAAACGCTTAACGCCGACTGGCCGGTTCCCCGCTGACCGGGTCGAGGATTATAACGACAATAGAGAATCTCAACATCAATAGGATGGCGAAACTGTATTGCGCCAATTAACGGCATCGGTTGCTCAATCCCGCATATCGCATAGTAAGGGATAAAAATTGATTGAACCGCTTCCAATTAATAGCTGATCGTTAAATTTGAAAGATAACGATCAGCTATTATGGATACAAGAAGAGAGTTTCTTAAAAAGGCGGCGGCGCTTTCCGGCGGCGCGGGAATATTTGCAACGTTTCCTCCATCTATTCAAAAAGCCCTGGCTATTGATCCCGAAAGAGGAAGCTCCTTTATGGATGCCGAGCATATCGTGATATTGATGCAGGAGAATCGTTCGTTTGATCATGCTTATGGAAGCCTGCAGGGGGTGAGAGGGTTTAATGATCCCAGGGCAATATCGCTGCCGGATAAGAACCTGGTCTGGCTGCAGACCAATGCCGCCGGCGAAACCTATGCGCCGTTTCGGTTGAACATCAAGGATACGAACGCCACCTGGCTGGGCGACCTGCCTCATAGCTGGACCGACCAGGTAGATGCGCTGAACAAAGGGAAATACGATCAATGGTTGATCGCCAAACCTTCGGGCAATAAAGCGTTCGCCGCGGCGCCCTTGACGCTGGGCTACTATAACCGGGAGGATCTTCCTTTTTATTATTCGCTGGCGGATGCATTTACCATCTGCGACCAGAATTTCTGTTCCTCTTTAACCGGGACAACTCCTAACCGTCTTTATCTCTGGACCGGCGCCATCAGGGATGAACCCAACGCTAGCGCCTATGCGCATGTTCGGAATGACGATGTTACTTACCAAAAGGAAGCTTCCTGGACTACGTTTCCTGAACGTCTCGAAGAAAACGATATTTCCTGGAAAATATACCAAAACGAAATCAGCCTGGATACAGGCTTGTCCAGAGAGCAGGAAGAGTGGCTGGCTAATTTTACCAATAGCCCTATAGAATGGTTCTCTCAATACCATGTTCGCTTTTCCCCCGAACATTTCGAGTTCCTGCAAAAAAGCAAGGAGAAGCTGGGAAAGGAAATAGAAAAATTAAAAACCTCTTTGCCTTCGATCGATAACGACGAAAAAATTACAAAGGCCCGGGAAAAGATTGACCAGAAAGAGGCGTTGCTGGAAAAGGTTATTGCAGAAAGCATTAAATGGAGCCCTGAAAATTTTGAAAAGCTTTCTCCATTTCATCAGCATATTCATCAGAAAGCATTTACCAACAACAGGCGGGATCCTTATTGCCGGCAGTTGGAGAACTTTATTTATGACGACAATGGCGTTCAACGAAGGCTGAAGATCCCCAAGGGAGACATCCTGTTCCAGTTCCGGGAAGACGTGCGGCAGGGCGCGCTTCCTGCCGTATCCTGGTTAATTGCGCCGAAAAATTTTTCGGATCACCCTTCGGCGCCCTGGTATGGCGCGTGGTATATATCGGAAGTGTTGGATATCCTGACAAAGGACCCGGAAGTGTGGAAGAAAACAATATTCATTCTCTGCTATGATGAGAATGACGGGTATTTTGACCATATGCCTCCGTTTGTAGCGCCCGACCCGGCGCAGGAAGGGACAGGGCGCGTTTCTCAAAGCATAAACGCTTCTGCGGAGCAGGTTCCGCTCGACCAGGACCTGAAAAGCAGGCCGGCCAGGTTTGCGCGCGGCGGCCCCATAGGCCTGGGGTTCCGTGTGCCGCTGGTCATTGCATCGCCCTGGAGCAGGGGAGGCCGGGTATGTTCCCAGGTATTTGATCATACCTCCATTCTTCAGCTTATGGAGAAAGTGTTGAGTAGAAAAACGAATAAAAAAATAGAAGCATCCAATATCTCTTCCTGGAGGAGGGCGGTTTGCGGAGACCTCAGCGCCGTTTTCACGCCCTATCGCGGAGAAAAAACAGCATTCCCCGAACCGCTCGAAAGAGCCGGTGTTATTGAAAACATTCACAAAGCGCAGTTTAAAAAAGCGCCCTTTGGATACAGGCCCTTGACGGCGGAAGAAAAAGCGGTCATTAACCGGGATCCTTTTTCTTCTCCCTTAATGCCCCGGCAGGAAAAAGGCGTACGCCCCTCCTGCGCCCTTCCTTACCAGTTGTATGTGGAAGGCAAACTGAATAAGCGGGAAAAAAGAGTAGAGGTCCTGTTCAGCGCTTCCAGCGAGGTTTTTGGCGAGGCGACCGCCGGGGCCGCTTTTAATGTGTATGCTCCGGGGAAATACCTTTCGCCCGGAAAAAGTGAAAATAGTATATACGACACCGTTAGAACATGGGCTTATGCCGCCGCCGCGGGAGAGCAGACAGCGGATCAATGGCCGCTGGACCATTTTGAAGATGGAAGGTATCATCTCTGCATCTATGGTCCGAATGGTTTTTACCGCGAGCTTATGGGAGATGAGAACGATCCGGACATCACGATCGAACTGGAATATGAAAGAAGCCGCAGGAACCTGAAAAAGCTGACGGGAAATATACTGCTGAAACTGTCTAACCTTGACCCTTCGCGTAATTACGAGATCGTTATAACAGACCGCGCTTACCAGGGCGGAACAAAAACAAGAACGCTGAAACAATCGTCATCGGCAGGCGGCAGGGCGACGGTCATACTGCATTCGGACCGAAGCGCCGGCTGGTACGATTTCAGCGTTAGCGTAAGCGGCCAGGCCATTTTTGAAAAGCGTTATGCCGGCCGCGTAGAAACGGGCAGGCCGGGTATTACCGATCCCGCAATGGGAAATCGATAAAGCGTTCGGCTGGGCTGATCAGGCGCCTGCAAACCTGTTTCAGGTTATGAAGTTATTTTTCTATCTGCTGCTTGCTTGGTATTGATAACTGTAATGTGTAACCGTAATCAGGTTGAGATCTTCCTGGAAAGAACAGCGATGGCAATACCCATGATGCTAATGACCAGGAAGGAGACGCGCAGGGAAAACAGTCCGGATACCATGCCTATCAGCGGAGGCCCTATAAGAAATCCCAGGAACCCGATCCCCGATATGGCGGCCAAAGCAATGCCGGGCGAAAGCGATTTTGATCGGCCAGCCTCGCTGTACACAAGCGGAACCACTGAGGAAACGCCGATGCCCACCAGGAAGAAACCGGTTATCCCCCACCGTAAGGTTGGGAATGCGATGGCAATACATAGCCCTGTTGCGATCAGCAGGCCGCTGTATCGTATGACATTTCTTATGCCGATCCGGCCGGCGATCTTGTCGGCTATGAACCGCGTAATGGTCATCGCGCTCATAAATGCAGTATAACCGATCCCTATCCAGTCTTTTTCGGCGCCTATTACTTTTTGAAAATAGATCCCGCTCCAGTCGAACATGGTCCCTTCGCAGCTCATGCAACAAAAAGCGATTAAGCCAAGCAGGATGAGCGGGCGGTCGGGCTTGGGAAATCGCCATCTGCTTGTTTTTGGTTTTTGCGTATCCGGCGCGAGATACCTGGCGCTGAAGCCGATGCCAACAAAAAGAAGTATGCCGATGATGGTAAAATGCGTCAGCGGCGTTATATCCCTGCCGATCATTATGGTTCCTATCCCTGCGGCGGTAAATCCCGCAAGGCTCCATAAGCCATGAAAGGAGGCCATGATCTTTCTGCCATACTTTGCTTCTATATTTATTGCCTGGGTATTAATGGCGATGCCCGCCATATTGCCGGCAAACCCCAAAAAGCCAAGCGCTGCGGCCAGGGTAACGATACCGGGCGCCAGGCCTATGGCAACCAGGGCCAGGCTATATAAGCTAACGCCGTAAACAGCTATTTTCCGGCTTCCGAATATAGTGACCAGCCAGCCGGAAAGCGGGAGCGCCAGTATGGATCCCAGGGGCAATACAAACAATACGCCTCCCAGCGCTACGTCGGACAGGTCGAGTATGTTTTTGATGCTGGGGATCCGCGACGCCCAGGTGGCAAAACACAGGCCTTGTAAAAAGAAAAGAACGCTTACTGCTATCCGGTAAGCTTTGTTGGAATGTTGGCGCGTAATAGTAGGATCTGTATTAGGGCGCAAATATATTAAACTTGT